>CBDURC010000009.1:0-30450 GCA_965369635.1 uncultured Anaerolineales bacterium
CGCAAGGAGAAGACAATCATGACCATCCCATCTGACCTCAAGTACAGCAAGGAGCACGAGTGGGTCCGCGTGGAAGGCAAGCAGGCGACGGTGGGCATCACCGCGTTCGCCCAGGAGCAGTTGGGCGACGTGGTCTACGTGGAACTACCGGAGCCGGGCAGCGACGTTGAGTTCATGGTGAGCTTCGGTGTCGTCGAGTCGGTCAAGACTGCTTCGGACCTGTTCTCGCCGCTCAGCGGGACCGTGGTCGAGATCAACGAGCGGCTGGAGGACGAGCCGGAGCTAGTCAATCAGGACCCCTACGGCGATGGCTGGATGATCGTTGTGGAGATGACCAGTCCCAGCGAGGTAGACCAGCTCATGGACGCCGACGGATACGAAGCTTTCCTCAAGACACTGGAGGAGTAGCGGTGCTACCAGTGATCAGGTATCGGGCCTGCAATCTCCAATCTCCAATACCCAATACCTGACCCCGGATCACTGATAGCTGATGACCTGTCATTGACGCAGAGTTCTATCGCTGGTGCTACCCTATCGGTTGCATCGGCTTCATCGGCTGACCAAGGAGTAGAAGCAGTCAGCGGAACCAGCGGAAAAGGAGGAAACACTCCGCTCATTCCGCTTGTCCGCTGACCATTGGGAGGCGAGTATGCCCTACATCCCTAACACTGACGCCGATCGGGCGGCGATGCTGGCTGCCATCGGCGTGGAGCGGATCGAAGACCTCTTTCACGATGTGCCGGAGGCGGTGCGCTTTCCGAGGCTGGAGCTGCCAGATCCGCTGTCCGAACTGGAGATCCAACAAGAATTGCTGATGCTCAGCGAAGTCAGCATCGACCTGAACCACACGGCCTGCTTCCTGGGAGCGGGCGCCTACCGCCACTTCATCCCCAGTGTGGTGGATCAGCTCATCAGCCGCGGCGAGTTCTACACCGCCTACACCCCTTACCAGCCAGAGATCAGCCAAGGCACGCTGCAGGCCATCTTCGAGTACCAGTCCATGATCTGTGCCCTCACGGGTATGGAGGTGGCCAACGCCTCCCACTATGACGGCGCGACCGCCGTGGCCGAGGCGGTGATCACAGCGTTTAGTGTCGGCCGCCGCAAGCGCAAGAAAGCCATCCTCTCGCCGACGCTCCATCCACAGTACCGGGCTGTGGCCCGCACCTACACCCAAGGCATGGGCCTGACCCTGGTCGGCGACGACGATCTGAGCAACGGGGTGGACGCGCTGGCAGCGCTGTGTGATGGCGACACCGCCTGCGTTATCGTCCAGAACCCCGATTTCCTAGGACAACTCTACAGCCCGGCGGAAATGCAGATGCTGGCCGACGCTGTGCATGGCTGCGGCGCGCTGCTGGTCGTGGCCGCAGATCCCATCAGTCTAGGGCTCTTCGCCCCGCCGGGTGACTATGGAGCCGACATCGTCGTGGGCGAGGGACAGCCACTGGGCAACCCCATCAGCTTCGGCGGGCCGTACCTGGGCTTCTTCGCCTGCCGCAAGCGGTATGTGCGCAGCGTGGCTGGCCGCATCGTGGGGGAGACGGTGGACACGCAGGGGCGGCGTGGCTTCGTCCTGGCCCTGAGCACACGGGAGCAGCACATACGCCGCGAGAAGGCCAGCTCCAACATTTGCACCAACCAGGCGCTGTGTGCGCTGGCCGCGGGCATCTATCTGGCGGCCATGGGCAAGCGAGGCCTGCGCCAGGTGGCCGAGCTCTGCTACCACAAGGCTCACTACGCGGCAGCCGAGATCGCCAAGCTGCCAGGCTACGAGATCATGGGCGACAGGCCATTCTTCAAGGAATTCGTAGTGCGCTGCCCGCAACCGGTAGACAAGATGCTGCGCTATCTTCTGGATGATTGGGCCATCCTGGGCGGCTACGAGTTGGGCCGGGACTATCCCGAACTGGACGATGGCCTGCTGGTCTGCGTGACGGAGATGAACAGCAGGGAGAAGATTGATGAGTTGGTGGAAGCGTTGGCGGAGGTTGAGAAGGGGGGTGAGGGTAATGATTGAACCTTTGCTTTACGAGATCAGCAGCCCGGGCCGCCGCGGGTGCCGGCTGCCGGAGCCGGATGTGCCGCGGGCGAAATTGCCCGCTGGGTTCCTGCGAGACGACCTGCCGCTGCCCGAGGTGAGCGAGATGGACTTGGTGCGCCACTATGTGCACCTCTCGCAACTCAACCACGCTGTGGACACCGGTTTCTATCCCCTGGGCTCGTGTACGATGAAGTACAATCCCAGGGTGAACGAGGCCATATGCCGACTGCCGGGGTTCACCCAACTGCACCCATTCCAGCCTCCTGACACCGTTCAGGGTGCGCTGGTGCTTCTGTACGAACTGCAGAAGTTCCTGGGGGAGATCAGCGGCTTCCCTGGCATCAGTTTGCAGCCAGCAGCCGGCGCTCACGGCGAGATGACCGGCGTGCTCATCATGCGCAAGGCGCTCTACGACAGCGGGGAGACGCAGCGGAACGTGATCTTGGTGCCCGATTCCGCCCACGGCACCAATCCCGCTACCACCAGCATGTCGGGGCTGAAGGTGGTGGAAATTGCCTCAGACGCCGCCGGCAATGTTGACCTGGACGCGCTGCGAGATCACCTGAACGACCAGGTCGTAGGGTTGATGCTCACCAATCCCAACACGCTGGGCCTCTTTGATGAGCAGGTGCTGGAGGTGACGCGGCTGGTGCATGAAGCAGGCGGGTTGGTCTACGGCGATGGTGCCA
This sequence comes from uncultured Anaerolineales bacterium, assembly GCA_965369635.1. Classification (GTDB taxonomy): domain Bacteria; phylum Chloroflexota; class Anaerolineae; order UBA3071; family UBA3071; genus UBA3071. The sequence continues at coordinate 2,734 of CBDURC010000009.1, forward strand.
ACCTCAATGCCATGCTGGGCATCTGCAAGCCGGCCGACCTGGGCTTCGATGTAATGCATTTCAACCTGCACAAGACCTTCAGCACGCCACACGGTGGCGGCGGGCCGGGCGCTGGCCCCGTAGGAGTTACTGCTGAGCTGGCTACGTTTCTGCCAGGGCCCATCGTGGTCGAGCAGGAGGATGAAGAAAGCCCCTTCCTCACCTGGCACGTGCCGGAGAAGAGCATTGGCCCTGTGAAGAGCTTCTACGGCAACTTCGGCGTGCTGGTGCGCGCCTACACCTACATCCGCATGCTGGGAGCCGAGGGGCTGCGGCGGGTCGCCGAGAACGCCGTGCTCAACGCCAATTACCTGCTTAGCCGCATCCGCGGCGTCTACCCGCTGCCCTACGACCGCACCTGCATGCATGAATTCGTGGTGGAAGGACGCATCGAGGGCGCGCCGGACGTGCGGGCGCTGGACATCTCCAAGCGGCTGATGGACTACGGCTTCCACCCGCCGACCAACTACTTCCCTCTCATTGTCCACGAGGCGCTGATGATCGAGCCCACGGAGACGGAGAGCAAGGAGACCTTGGACGCGTTTGCTGAAGCGCTGTTGAAGATCGCCGAAGAAGCACGGGAGGATCCGGAGCTACTGCACGGCGCGCCGCACACCACGCCGCTGGGCCGCCTGGACGAGGTGCGCGCCTCGCATCCCAAGACCATGCGCCTCTGCTACGCACCGGGGTGTTAGCGTGCAAGAAGAGGGAGGATGAGTAATGGAGGATGGAACGATGTCCGGCAAAAGAGTGTTACTCGCTGTTCTGGTCACCAGCGCCGTGATGCTGGCAGTGGGGGCCGGCCCCCGGCTGCTCGTCATCGGCTCGGCTGCGGGCCAGTCCACCCACAGCGGACCTGAGCTGACTCAGACCACGGTCACCCTGACCCCGGTGGCCGACGCCAGCATAGATGCTGCGGAGCCCGATACGAACTTCGGTGTCGCCGAAACGCTGGTGGTGTATTACGGTGGTGAAAACGAGATGGGGCGCGCCCTGATCCGCTTCAACCTGGCTGCCGCAGTGCCGCCTGAGGCTATCATAGATTCGGCGCGGCTCGACCTATACCTACAGGCCACTGAGGGCGCAGACGTTATCAACATGGTCGCCCGCCGCCTGACCCAGGACTGGGTCGAGTCCGAGGTGACGTGGAACACCGCACCAGTTGCAGGGGAACCTGTCATCGCAGAGCCAGTAGATGATAGGTTGGGGTACAAGAGCCTGGACGTCACCGACATCGTGCGCGCCTGGCACAACGTTCCCCACTACGGCCTGGAGCTGTGGGGACCCGAAGGCGAGACGCTTTACCAGCGGGTGTTCGAGAGCCGAGAGGGCGGCGAGATGCCACCGCGCTTGGTGGTGACCTATCACGTGCCCGAAGCTGAGCCCTATACGTTCGCCGGCCACGTCTACCAGGGCAGCCCGGCCGACACCAGTACGCCCGTCGGCGACGTCACAGTGGGACTTTGGGGCGATGAGAACGAATGGCCTGAGGACGGCCGGACCCTTTTGACCGAGACGGCCACCGATGGCGCCGGCGAGTTCACCCTGGTTTGGGAGCCGGGGGAGCTCTCCTTTCCCTACTACCACATCATCGAGGAAGACCCGCCAGGTACCTTCTCCACCGGCGCCCAGGTTGAGCCGCCGGGCTACGTGAAGAACTACAACGTGGTGTCATACAGGGACATCACGCCGGGCGAATACGGCGGTATCGCCTTCTGGGACCAGCCTGAGGCCGAGGACACGCCGACGGCCACCGCAACGGGCGAACCTCCGCGCACGGCTACACCCACCAGCACGCGCGTGACGGATACGCCCACGCTCTCGCCCACCCCGACAGGCACGCTGTCCCCTGGCTGCATCGAGCTGCTGGTCAACGGCGACTTCGAGACGGGAGATCTCCCGCCGTGGGGCCGCGACGGTGCCGTGGGGTTGGGACCGGGACGCAACAGTGACTACGGCGCCTGGTTGGGTGGCTCCGACAACGCCGGCGGCGAGCTGTGGCAAGGGGTGAGTGTTCCCCCCGGTGCCAACCCTGTGCGCCTGGAATTCTGGTGGCTGGCTGAGGCTGAGGTCGAACAGCCCGGCGACGCGCTCGATGTGATCATCCAGCATGGTGAGCAGGCGGACAACCTACGCACCCTGCGGGCGGTGGAGCCCCTGGGGCAGTGGCGTCAGGAGGCGGTGGACCTGACTGCCTACGCCGGCATGGAGATCGCCCTCACCTTCCTGGTCCACACCGACGGCGAAGTGCCCAGCACCTTCCACCTGGATGACGTCAGCTTGAAAGCCTGCGGGGTATCCACGTCAACGCCGACTGCAACAGCCACCACCCCGGCTACGCACACCCGAACTCCCTCACCCACGCTCCTCCTCTCCCCCTCGCCGACGCCCTCACCTACCCGGACACCGACGACAACGCCTACCCTCTCGCCCATGCCAGGGGCGATCTGCACGCTCGAAGACCTCAGCCCCGGCCCCGGCAGCACGCCCCAACCTGTATCGTGGAACGCTTCTCTGTGGGGCAAGATGTTGTCCCTGTCCATCACCGGCATTCCAGGGGTCATCGGGCCGGCCACCAGTTGGACCACCCTCAACGGGAACGTACTGGTAGAGGGCCTGGCCGCTGCGGATCAGGATGGCAAGCTGATGCTATTCTACTGGTATCCTGGCAGTGACTGGAAGGCGGTCAACATCACAGAAAAGACCGGCCGTACCATCGCTATCGAGCGACCGGAATACTGGCTCTTCACCGACACCGCCGGCCCCTACGAGAAGCTGGCCGCGCCGGCCCCCAACGGCGACCTGCTGGTCTTCGCCTGGCGCGCTGAGACGGACTGGCAGGCCACGAACCTGTCCTCCCTCACCGGCAAGAAGATCACCGGGCCGGTGACCGCCTGGGTGACGCCTCTCGGCAGCCAGCACGTGGAACACCTGGCCGCCCGGGCGACCAACGACGATCTGCTGGTCTTCTACCGACAGACGGGCGGCGCGTGGCAGGTGGTCAACGTCACCACCCTCACCGGCCAGAAGGTGGGTGGACCGGCCACCAGTTGGACCCTGGAGGGCGGCCCCGAAGTGATCGAACGACTGGCCGCCCCGGCCTCCAACGGCGACTTGCTCCTCTTCACCTACCAGCCCAGCACCAACTGGCAGGTAACAAACCTGAGCCAGATCACCGGCCAGAAAGTGGGCGGGCCGGCCACCGACTGGATCGCCCCCACCGGCCCGCGCGCCGAGAATCTGGCGGCGCCGGCCCCCAACGGCGACCTGGTCATCTTCCACTCCGATCCCATCGAGGGCGGCTGGCACGTGACCAACGTCACGTCTGTCACCGGCCAGCGGGTGAGCGGGCCGGCCACCAACTGGCAAACCCAGAGCGGCAGCACCTGGTACGAACATCTCGCCGCCCCCGGCCCGAACCAGCACCTGTACGCCTTCCACAAGGCGACCGGCGGAGCCTGGCAGGTGCGGGATGTGACCAACATCACCGGCCAGACTATCACCCACACGCCCACCAGTTGGGTCACCCCCAACGGGCCGGTGCTGGTGGAACACCTGGCCGCCCCGAGCTGGGATGGCCGGCTGTACCTCTTCTACTGGGAGCCAAGCCACGATTGGAAGATGGTCAACGTCTCCCTGAAAGCCAGTGGCCGCACCGTCTACGCCGCTGCGGAGAAGGCCGGCGTGTGGCGCTCCCGCGATTACGGCATCAACTGGGAGCAACTGACGCGCCCACAGCCGGCCCAGAGCGCCAGCCCTGTCGGCTCACTGGACGTGCCAGTGGTACACGACGTCGCCGTGTCGCCGGTGGACCCGCGTCTGGTGCTGGCCGGTACCGGCAACGATAACCGCAACCCGTCACGATCGGGTATCTACCGCTCCACGGACGGGGGCGCCACCTGGACGCGGGAGCACCAATTCACATGCGGCAACCAGGTGCAGCCGGCCACCCAGGTGATCTTCGCCCCCGACGATCCCACCACGCTGTATGCAGCCGGCGGTTGTGCCATTGCCATCAGCACCGACAGCGGCGACTCCTGGACCGATGTCACGCTGCCCGGCACGGCCGCTTGGTCGCGGGCGTGGCACGTGGCGGTCAGCCCCCTCTTGCCGGGTGACGTGCGGCGCGGGTTTGCCTGTGGCAGCGGCAACCTGTGGTACTCGCCGGACAGCGGGCAGCACTGGTACCGAGACCAGGGCGCTGCGCAGAGCCTGCCGGCCGGCTTCTGCGCGCCAACCACTCTGGGTAACGGTGACGCCGCCCAGACGTTGGCCATAGAGCCTGGCAAGCCCGACCACGTCTACCTGGCCTATCAGCACAACGCCAACGGCCCCAGCTACTTCCACCCGGCCGAGGCGGGGTCGGACGGCGTCCACTGCAACACCCCGGTTGTCTACGACAGCGACAACGACAGCACGTATGACGCCGGGGAACTGCGCATCTGGGGACTGAGCGCGACGGCGGGTGCGAGCCTGCAAGATGATCCCAAGATCATGTTTGTAGATACCAACACCAATAATGTTCTGGACGGCAATGAAACGGTCGTCCACGATACCAACGGGGACGGTGTCTACAGCGCGATCTCCTCTACGAAGAACGAACCGGTGTTGCGTGGCACCGCGCCGGGTGTTGGAACACACCTGCGGGATGACCCCAAGATCAAGCACGTTGATCTTGGAACCGCATTCGGGCCTCGGGGTTGTGGTGAAGGGTCGCTGTGGTACGGTGATTTGTCCAGCTTTGACCCCAATCATCCCAACGCTCTCAGCGGCAGTTGGACGCAGTTGCCGGGGCCGGCGGTGTTCTGGGGCAATACCGGCAGCGGGGCTGCTTTCGTCTACACCCACGCCACCTCGAATGGCTATCTGGTGTTTTTTGCCGAGCAGGACACCCTCCACGTCAGCGTGGGCAAGCCCTCCGAAGGAAGCTGGCACCGGCTGGACGGCTGGGATGCTTCCGAAAACAAGCGGCAGAACAAGCTGTACAACGTGACCACGGTCCACGTGGACCCCCACGGGCTGGCTATCTCTCCTGATTTCGACCTGACGCTGAAGCCGTCGGACCAGGAAGATCCCTACAACATGAACAGGGAGCTGGACCGGTGCCGTGGTGGCCGGCTGTGGTACTCCAACGACGGCGGCGTTTACCGCAGCGACGATTGTGGCCAGACATGGATTCCGACCTACGCCGGCCTGAGCACCCTGGCGGCCGTGAACGTGGGCGGGGTGGCGCGGTCAGGTGTTGCGCCGGCCCTCTACTTCGGCACGGGCGACAACGACGACTTCTACTCCCTGGACGGTGGCGCGACGTGGCGCAGCGGCGTTGACATCTGTGGTGATTGCAACGCCTGGTACGGCGATCCGGCACAGCCCAACCGGGTGCTTGGGCTTTCACGCACGATTGCCCCCTTCGGCCTCTACGTGAACCCCAGCGGCTATCCGGATCCCGGCAATAGCTCCCAGAAGCTGACCGTTTCCGTTCCGACGGTTGCTGCTTCGGCCCAATCGAAGCTTATCCAGTTGCCTGGTTATCGGCCCATCATCCAGACGCTGGCCGGGCAACAGCCTTTGGCGAACGGCGACTACGTCCTGATCCAGGAAATCCGGCCGCCGGCACCAAGCCCGGCCCGGCGGGTGCTGCTGAGGGCGCGGAACAGCATCAACACAGCATCTCCCTGGGTCCAGGAGGGGCCGGACCTGCCGGCTGGCGTCACCCTGGTTCAGGCAGCAGGCGGACACGCTACCCCTACCCACTACGTGGGCAACAATACCGGCCTGTGGAAGAGCCATCGGAACGCCCAGGGGAACATCGACCAGTGGCAGCAGATCGTACCCGGCGGCGGTGCGATCATCGCTCGCAAGTTCTTCGTCAACCCGTACAACGCCAACGAGATCTACATCGTGGACAACAACGCCGTGAGACACTCCACGGACGGTGGCACCACCTGGCCGGTGGATACGCTGCTCGACGCTGCGCTGACAGCCGGCGGCGAGTTCAAGTACACATGTGGCGCCGGCCACCTGGATTTTGACTGGTGCGTTCTCAACGATCTGGTCTTTGACCGACAGTCACCCCAGACGCGCTTCGCCGTGGGGATGGCCGGTGTCTTCTACTCCGGCGATGGCACCAATTGGTTCCGGCTGGTGGACACCCGCGCCCTGCCCAGCCGGCCAGTGGGAGCCTACTTCAACCCCATCACCAATCCGAACGACCGTAGTCTGCACATCGCCTTCCTGGGCCGCGGCATCATGCGCTGCCACCCCATCCCATCTCAACCGCCGACACCGGTGCCGTCGCCGTCGCCGACATCTGGTCCTTCGCCCACGCCCACTCTGACCCCCACACCGGTGCCCTCACCTCCGCCGCAGGGCGAATCGCTCATCGACAACGGCGGTTTCGAGACCGGTGGATGGACGCCCTGGGAGGCGTTTGGGGCCGCCGAAGTGGTGGATGAGCGCGCCCACTCGGGTCGTTTTAGCCTGCGGATGGGCACGGTCAACGACAGCATCGACCAACTCTCCCGGACCGTGAGGTTGCCGGAGGACGCCGATATGATCACGCTATCGTACTGGTGGTACATCGAGTCGGAGGACTTCCAGCCCTGGGCCGACACGCTGCGCGTGCTGGTGCAATGGGAAGGTGGAGGCGCTACGTTGGAAGCCCTCACCAACTCTGACCTGCAGTTCCAGTGGCGTCAGTCCTGGTTCGACCTCAGCGCCTATCGGGGCCAGCAGGTGACTCTGACCTTCCGCGGCGAGCAGAACGCGAAAGCCTCGACCCTGTTCTACCTAGACGACATCCGCCTAGATGCGCACTATCTGCACCAGACATACCTGCCCCTGGTGCTGCGCCACTACCCGAGCCAGGGGCTGGTCTTTGAGCGTGGCATCTGGGCGCGAATCTTGTTCGCCGGTCTACTGACGATCGGGATGGGCGTTGTACTCATGAAGCGTGAGACGTAAGGGGAGAGGCAAGATGTTGAACCGACGGTAGTCGTAGAAAAGTAAGTGATGGTGTATCATGTCGGCATGATACAAGTGACCATTACCTACAGTTGTAGCGCCTGTGGCAGCATCAACATCGTCAGGAACGGCACCAACAAGTGTGGCAATCAGCAGTACCACTGCAAGGACTGTGGTGCCTATCGAGTTTTGGAGCCCAAGCGCATTCATCCGAAAAGAGAAAGAGAAACCATCTTGCGGGCCTACAAGGAACGTGCCAGTATGCGCGGGCTTGAGCGTGTCTTTCACGTTGCCCGACAGACAGTTGCTCATTGGATCATGGAGATCGTGCACGCACTTCCTGATCTCAAGGACACCTTGCTGTCAGCTGAACCAGATGATGTGCTGGAACTCGATGAACTCTGGTCTTTCGTGCTCAAGAAGGACCAGAAACGGTGGCCCTGGACCGCCATTTGTCGCCGGACACGCCAGATTGTTGCCTTTGTGATCGGTAACCGCAGCGAAAAGACGTGCCGACGCTTGTGGAACAAGATCACAGAGGAGTACAAGGGTTGCCGGACCTTCAGTGATTTCTGGGAAGCCTACCTGAAGGTCTTTCCCAAGGAAACGCATCGCTGTGTAGGCAAGAAAAGTGGCGAGACTGCCCACATGGAGCGATGGTACAATACCTTGCGCCAGCGATCAGCTCGCTTCGTCCGCAAGACCTTGTCCTTCTCCAAGTCGGATGTCTATCATCACATGGTCACCAAGTGGTTCATCGCCGAGTACAATCTGGCCATATCACTTACAATCTAACCACTACCTGGCCCGGTGGGTGGCATCCCTCACAAGATCGAGGGCGCTGCCCAGGGTGGAACTGCGTTACCCTCCCCCCGAGGATTCACCACCAGATGCCAAAATGCATGGTTTGACAATCTCAGCCGTGGGTGCTATAATTGCTCATCATCCTGGCAGGAGCAGAAACGGTGCAGAGCCAACCCTCCTTCGCTAAGCGTCGGGTCATAGTGGTTGCCAGTTGCATGCAACTGGCAAAGGTGTGCGCGCCTTCTACCTGCCCTTTTGCCCATCATAGGATATCGTAGGATGGGACCCGACGCGCCGCCGGGGGCGTCTTCCTGCCGGGCCTCATCCACAAAGACTGGTCGATCGACCGGTCTTTTCTTGTTGAAGCGCAGACGCGCCGAGAGAGTTGCTCTGGGGTAGGTGTCGATTGGCGCACAGAACTACGAGGAGTCTGCTTCGTGTGGCGCGAATGCCAGTAGAGCCGAGAGGGGGCACAGGTGGTTGACCAGCAGAACGTGCGAGCGCATCTCCCGCACGGCGTACAGGATCTCCTTCAGGGTGAGGCAGCTCGCCGGCGCCGGGCTGAGGCCGCGCTGCGTGACCTCTTCTCGCGTTGGGCCTATCACGAGGTGATCCCACCAACCTTCGAGTACGACGACAATCTGGTTGTGGGTGCCAGCGCGGACTTGCGCCAAGCAATGTACCGCTTCTTCGACCGGGAAGGGCGCACCCTGGCGCTGCGGGCCGACTTCACCACCCAGGTAGCTCGCATGGTGGCCACCAAGCTCTTCGACCAGCCGCTGCCTGTGAGGTGCTTCTACGCCGGCAGTGTGTTCCGCTACGAGGAGCCGCACGTAGGACGCCAGCGAGAGTTCACACAGGCTGGCGTGGAACTCATCGGCGCCAACACTCCCGCCGCCGATGCCGAGGTGGTGGCCCTGGCGGTGGCTGCCCTGGAAGCGCTGGGCCTCCACGAATTCCAGATCAACCTGGGACAAATGGCCCTCTTCCGGGCACTGACTGCTGGTCTTCCCTCCGATCAACTGGATCGCATCCGCGAGGCTACCGATTACCGCAACAGCGTCCGGTTGCACGCAGCCCTGGACGAGGCCGGGGTGACCGACGAGCGCAGGCATCTGCTCGCCCGCTTGCCTGAGCTGATAGGAGGGCTCGAGGTGCTGGAGGAAGCACGAACCATCGGAGGAGCGGTAGCGCAGGCTGCTGAATACCTCGCCCAGGTGTACCGCTTGCTCCAGGCCTATGACGTGGCCGACCGGGTGATCCTCGACCTGGGCGAAGTGCGGGGCATGGACTACTACACCGGTATTACCTTCCGCGGCGTGGCTCCCGGCCTTGGATGGCCCGTCCTGAGTGGCGGGCGCTACGACGAACTCATCGGCCAGTTCGGGCAGCCGCTGGCCGCAGTGGGATTCGGGCTGGGGATAGAACGGGCGCTGCTGGTCCAAGCCCGACAGCAACGACTTGCCCCTTCCATGAGAACATCGATCCCCCACCTGGTGGTCCACCGCTGCGCCCACCCAGAGTGTCTGGCTCAGATCCAACGTTTCCGCCAAGAAGGGTACCGTATCGAAGTGGACGTACTGGGCCGTGACGGCGCGGGGTTGCTGGCCTATGCCCACCGCCGGGGAACCCACCACGTCTTGCGCTGTCGGGGTGATGGCCGCCTCTGGCTCTTGACCGAAGAGGAGAGTGAGCGAACTGTCACCGCCGCAGAATTGCTGGAGGAGATGAAGACGTGGAACCGTTGACCGTCGCCTTGCCCAAAGGCCGCCTTCTGGAGCCCTCCACAGCCCTCTTCCGTCGCCTGGGATATGGCTGCCCGGTCGACAACGGCTCCCGTCAACTGCTGGTGGACGAGCCGGAAGCCAATCTGTCCTATCTTCTCATCAGATCGTCCGATGTGCCCGTCTACGTAGAATACGGCGCCGCCGATCTGGGCATCGTCGGTCAGGACGTCCTGCGAGAGAGCGGCCGCGACGTGTATGAGCCACTGCAGCTTGACTTCGGACACTGCCGGCTGGTACTGGCTGGCGCTCCACAGCAGCGGGGCCGCGACTTCCGGCTAGTCAGCAGCATACGGGTCGCTACCAAGTACCCACGTCTGGCACGGGCGCACTTCCTGCAGCAAGGCATCTCGGCCGAGATCATCCACCTCATGGGCTCCGTGGAGCTGGCTCCTTGCGTTGGCCTGGCTGACCTGCTGGTCGACGTGGTGCAAACTGGCCGGACGCTGCGGGAGAACGGTCTGGTAGAATTAGCGGAGATCATGTCCTGCCAGGCCACAGTGATCGTCAACCGGGTTGCCCACCGCCTGCGTCTGAAGGAGATCCGGAGTCTGTTAGGAGCCATGCATTCTGTATCAGCCGATGGAGCCGATGGAACCGATCTGAGGAGCGGAGAGTGAGCGAGTCCATCCGTCTGATCGAGGGGTTGGAGGCTGGCCGAGACCACGTTGCCAGCCTGCGGGCTGGGGTCGAGCCGACGGTGCCACCAGACGTGGCCGCCCGGCTGCGGCAACTCTTCGGGCGCGAGATCTCACCCAGAGAGGCGGTGGCCCAGATCGTGGCAGATGTGCGCTGCCGTGGGGACGCGGCCTTGCGGGAGTACACGCGCCGCATTGACGGCGTGGATCTCGACACGCTGACAGCCGATGCCAGTGCTATCGAGGCCGCCTACGAGGCCACGCATGTGCAACTGAAGGAGGCACTGCACCTGGCTAGCGACCGGATCCGCGCTTTCCACGTCCAGGAGCCGCACAATTCGTGGTTGGAATGGGACGAAGAGGAAGGTGCCCTGGGCCAGATGGTCCGCCCGCTGCAACGGGTGGGCGTCTACGTGCCTGGTGGCCGTGCGGCCTATCCGTCCTCGTTGCTGATGACCGTCATCCCCGCGCAGGTGGCCGGCGTGGAGGAAATAGTGGTCACCACGCCACCCGGAGCCGGGGGTCTGCCGGCGCCGTCCATCTTGGCCGCGGCACGGGTGGTGGGCTTGGAGCAAGTGTATGTACTGGGCGGGGCACAGGCGGTGGCAGCGTTGGCCTACGGCACTGAGAGTGTACCGCGAGTTGACAAGATCGTGGGTGCCGGCGGGCTGTTTGTCACGCTGGCCAAGAAGCAGGTCTATGGAGACGTGGGCATTGACGGCCTCCACGGTCCCACCGAGACGCTGCTCGTAGCGGACTGGACAGCCAATGCCATGCTGGTCGCCACCGACCTGCTGGCTCAGGCCGAACATGACCCCTTGGCCACGGCGCTGCTGATTACACCCTCGCAACCGCTGGCGAAGGCCGTGCAGGCAGAAGTTGACCGGCAGCTTCCCCTGCTAGACCGCGCTGACATCATTGCCGAAGCGCTACAGGGACAGAGCGCGATCATCGTTGTCGCCAATCTCAATGAAGCGCTGACTCTGGCCAATGAGTATGCTCCAGAGCACCTCTGCCTGCTGGTGGCCGATCCCTGGCCGCTGGTGGGGCGGGTGCACAATGCCGGTGGCGTCTTCGTTGGCCATCAGGCGTCTGAGGCTCTGGGGGACTACGTGATCGGCCCCAGCCACGTGATGCCCACGGGTGGTACGGCCCGCTTCGCGTCGCCGCTCCATGTGCGAGAGTTCCTCAAGGTAACCAGCATCTTCGCGCCAGGGGATGCTACAACCAAGAGGCTGGCCCCAGCCGCTGAGGCTATCGCCCGCGCCGAGGGGCTCACTGCGCATGCTGCTGCTGTTGCCGCCCACGCTGCTCAGGGCCTCCCCATCGGTTCTATCGGCTCCATCGGCTGATTTGGAGGATCATGTGCAGATCGATAAGCTGATCCGCTCGCACATTATGGGGATCGAACCCTACCAGCCACCCAATCTGAATGGGGTGGCCGCCCGCGCCGGGGTGAGGGTGGAGCAGTTGATTCGGCTGGACGCCAACGAGAACCCCTTTGGCCCTTCGCCGCGGGTGGCACAGGCCCTGGCCGAGTTCGCCGAGTACGGCTTCTATCCCGACTACCGGGTGCTGCGGGAGGCCATAGCTCGCTACTCTGGCGTCTATCCGGAACAGGTCGTCCTGGGCAACGGTTCCGACGAGCTGATTGATCTGGTGATGCGCCTCACCTTGGAGCCGGGCCAAGGCCTCATCATCTGCCCACCGGCCTTCGGCATGTACGACTTCTTCGCCAAGCTAGGCCGCCACCCAGTGCGAGCCGTCCCCCGCGGCGCCGATTTCTCGGTTGACGTGGCGGCCATCGAATCGCTGATGCACCGGGGAGAGGATGGAGAACAGCCGCGGTTGCTCTTCCTCACCTCGCCCGGCAATCCAGACGGGCAGATCATTACCTCTGAGGTGGTTCACCGTCTGCTACGCCTTCCACTCGCAGTGGTCGTGGATGAGGCATACATCGAGTTTGGCGAGCCGAGTGTAAAGCCGCTGTTGGCCCAGCACGACAACCTCATCATCCTTCGCACCTTCAGCAAGTGGGCAGGACTTGCCGGGCTGCGTCTGGGATATGCGTTGTCGGCGCCCCGGCTGGCCGGCTGTCTAGAGCGCATTCGTGCCCCATACAACGTCAACTCGGCAGCGATGGTGGCGGCACTGACCACGCTGGATGATCTGGAGGGGGTACAGGCCAACGTGGCTTCCCTGATCAGTGAGCGTGAGCGATTGCAGACAGCGCTGGCGGCGATCCCGTGGTTGGAACCGCTCCCGAGCCAGGCCAACTTCATCCTGTGCCACGTACGGAGCGGCTCGGTTCTATCGGCTCCATCGGCTGATACTGGGCACGGGGTGGCGGACGCACTGGCCCGGCGCGGTATTCTCGTGCGCAGCTTCTCGCAGCCACGCCTGCGAAGACATCTGCGCATCGGCGTGGGGCGGCCGGAGCAGAACGAGAGATTGATCGAAGCTCTATCGGTTCTATCGGCTCCATCGGCTGATTGGAGTTGCTAACTCGGGAGGCACGACGATGAACGGCGAGACACGGGCTGCACAGGTGATTCGCAAGACGGAGGAAACCGAGGTCGAGGTCACATTGGCGCTGGACGGCCACGGGCGCTATCAGGTGGCGACAGGCCTGGGCTTTCTCGACCACATGCTGGCCCAACTAGCTGCCCACGGGTTGTTTGACCTGGAGGTGCGGGCACAGGGTGATCTGGAGGTAGATGAGCATCACACCGTCGAAGACGTAGCCATCAGCATTGGCCAGGCGCTGGACCAGGCGCTGGGCGACCGGAAGGGAATCGTCCGCATGGCACATGCCTACGTACCGCTCGATGAAGCGCTGGCCCGCGTAGTGGTGGATCTGAGCGGACGGCCTCACGCCGTGATCCAAGTCGAGTTCGCTGCTCCCCGCCTGGGCAGTATGGATAGTGATCTCGTCATCCACTTCCTGCAGACGCTGGCAATCCATGGGCGGTTGAGCTTGCATGCCCGCGTGCTGTATGGACGCAACGATCACCACAAGGCGGAGGCCCTGTTCAAAGCACTAGGGCGGGCGCTGGACGCGGCCAGCCGCCTCGATTCGCGTCGTACTGGAATACCTTCAACTAAGGGAGTGCTGTAGATGATTGCCATCGTGGACTACGGAATGGGCAATCTGCGCAGCGTGGAGAAGGCTGTGGAATACGTTGGGGGCGTCGCAACGATCACCTCGCAGGTCGCGATGCTGGAGACGGCCCAGGGGGTGATAGTTCCTGGTGTGGGAGCCTTCGGCGACGCCATGGCGAATCTCCGGGCGCGCCAACTGATCGAACCGCTGGTGGAGCAGATCAGCAGCGGCAAGCCCTTCCTGGGCATTTGCCTGGGGATGCATCTATTATTCGAAGAGGGCGAGGAGATGGGGCACCACGAAGGGCTGGGGGTTCTGGCCGGGCGGGTGGTGCGATTCCGGCATGGCGGTCTCAAGGTACCACACATCGGCTGGAACGAGCTGCATGTCCAGCAGCAGAGCCCAATACTTGCAGGGGTGGCAGATGGCAGCTATGCCTACTTCGTCCATTCCTACTATGTGGTCCCCAGGGATGCGGCGATCGTGGTTGCCACAACCCAATACGGCGCGGAGTACGCCTCGGTTGTGGGGCAGGGGAACCTCTTCGGCGCGCAGTTTCACCCGGAAAAGAGCCAGGAGGTAGGCCTCAGGATCATGCGGAACTTCGTGGGTATCGTAGATCAGCACAGCGGCAGCGTGTCGACGCAGCAGGATTGAATTGAGATGATTGTACTGCCAGCGATTGACCTGCGTGGAGGGCGAGTTGTGCGGCTGCGGCAGGGTCGAGCCGAGCTGGAAACAGTGTACCACGACGACCCGGCGATGGTGGCCCGCCGTTGGGTGGCGCAGGGTGCGGAATGGCTGCACGTGGTCAACCTGGACGGAGCCCTCGGTGCAGCGCGGTCCAGGCAGCGCGCCACGCGAGAGCCGCTCAATTTGCAGCATTTGCAGCAGATACGCACCGCGGTGCCGGATACGCCGATCCAGTTCGGCGGGGGGCTGCGGACGCTGGACGACATCGAACTGGTGCTGGAGATGGGCGCGACGCGAGCGGTTCTGGGCACGGTGGCCGTCAGGGAACCGGAGTTGATGGCAGAGGCCGTGCATCGTTTCGGTTCCGAGCGGGTGGCGGTCGCCCTGGATGCCCGCCGGGGGCTGCTGGTGACTCATGGTTGGCTGGAGACGTCAGATGTGACAGCCGTAGCGCTGGGGTTGGCGATGAGTGAGCGGGGCGTGCGATACGCCATCTACACTGACACCCTGCATGACGGGATGCTTGACGGCCTGAACGTGGAAGACACGGCGGCGCTGGCCCATGCCACTGGGCTGCGGGTCATCGCCTCCGGCGGCGTGGCTACGCTGGACGACGTCCTTCGCCTGCGGGAACAGGAACCGGCAGGGATCGAGGGTGTGATCATTGGCCAGGCGCTGTATGGCGGCGCGCTGTTGCTTTCAGAGGCCATCCAGGCTGCACGCTGAATCGGTTCTATGGGCTCCACCGGCTGATAACGTAAGTCCGGGAGGACACCGAACAGCGTGGGGCTGACGGGGGAGCGCCTCAGCACTCACGGTCTCTTGGGATAGCGCGTAGTTCGGTTTTATCGGTCCCATCGGCTGGATCGGTTCTATCGGCTCCATCGGCTGGATCGGTTCTATCGGCTCCATCGGCTGGATCGATTCTGTCGGTTACATTGGCTGGATGAGTTCTATCGGCTCCATCGGCTGACAGTGTTGGAGGGAAGGACATGTTGGCAAAGCGCATCATTCCATGCCTCGACGTGAGGGACGGGCGTGTCGTCAAGGGGGTTCGCTTCGTCGACTTGCAGGACGCCGGCGACCCTGTGGAGCAGGCGATGGTCTACGATGACGAGCATGCTGACGAGCTGGTCTTCCTTGACATCACCGCCTCGCATGAGCGCCGCGACATTGTGGCTGACATGGTGCGCCGAGTGGCCGATGCCATCTTCATCCCGTTTACCGTTGGCGGAGGGCTGCGCACCGTGGAAGACATCCGGGAGATTCTGGCCGCTGGCGCCGACAAGGTCTCTATCAACACTGCCGCCGTCCGGCGCCCGGATTTGATCAGCGAGGCGACGAAACGGTTCGGTAGCCAATGCATTGTGGTGGCCATTGATGGCAGACGAAGCATGGATTCCACCCGTTGGGAGGTGTACGTCAACGGAGGGCGAGTTCCGACGGGGTTGGAGGCGGTTGAATGGGCCCGGCAGGCCGAGGCTCGGGGCGCAGGCGAAATCCTGTTGACCAGCATGGACCGCGATGGTACCCTGGACGGCTATGACCTGGAGCTTACACGAGCCGTGGCCGAGGCTGTCTCTATTCCTGTCATTGCCTCTGGTGGCGCTGGTCGGCTGGAGCACTTCCACCAGGCACTGACTATGGGAAAGGCGAGCGCAGCGCTGGCTGCATCGCTGTTTCACTATCGGCAGTTGAGCATCAGCCAGGTGAAAGCATACCTGGCAGAGCGGGGCGTGCCGGTGCGGCGCTGACCTGGAGGTGAGGAATGCCGAACCTGGAAGGACCGGTAGCTGAGATTAGCTGGGATGAGCGAGGGCTGGTGCCCGTGGTGGTGCAGGATGCCCTCACGAGCAGGGTGCTGATGCTGGCCTACATGAACGCTGACGCGCTGGCCCGCACGCTGCAGAGCGGCGAGACCTGGTTCTGGAGCCGCAGCCGAAGAAAGCTGTGGCACAAGGGGGCCACCTCTGGAAGCACGCAACGGGTCGTGGAATTGCACTACGACTGCGATGCAGATGCGCTGTTGGTCCGAGTGAATCCTCGGGGGCCGGCCTGCCACACCGGGCAAACCAGTTGTTTCTACCGTCGCCTACCTGGCTCGCCATCGGTTCTATCAGCTCCATCGGCTGGATCGGTTCCATCGGCTCCGTCGGCTGGATCGGTTCCATCGGCTCCGTCGGCTGGATCTGTTCTATCGGCTCCATTGACTGGATCGGTTCCATCGGTTCCATCGGCTGATCCCGACGGATTCGCAGGCAAGAGGGTGCTGGACAGCCTGTGGTCTGTGATCCAGGACCGCAAGGCGAACCCGAAAGATGACTCCTACACCTGCCACTTGCTGTCCGCTGGCGAGCCGGAGATGCTCAAGAAGCTGGGCGAAGAGGCGATAGAGGTCATCGTCGCGGCGCAGAGTGAGGGGGACGAGCGGCTGGTGAGCGAGCTGGCCGACCTGGCCTATCATGCCCTGGTACTGTTGGCTGCCCGAGAGCTTTCCTGGACCGACGTAGAGGAGGAGCTAGCGCGTCGCTTTAGCTAGCGGACGACATTCCCGCTGTCGTGACGTGTGTCCCGATGTCAGGAAAGTCAATTCGCTCTCGAAGAGGCTTGACGGCGCTTGGGGGATGCCGGAGGCTTCAGAAAGCCCAATTTGACATCTAGCGGGAACTGTGATATAAGTAGTGACAATCTGAGACGGGAATGAACATTCCATGACACCGTTCGACAGGCGAAACTCCAGGCGTATCAGCCCTAAGCGTTTCCCAGCCAAGCCTCGGCCCTGGGGAGTTTCGCCCTGCTGCACGTTCCTGTCACGGAGGTGAGTTCTACGTAACCAGCGATTAGACAGATTGCAACTGCAGGCCGACTCTCCAGATACGCTGAGAGGGTTGGCCTTTTTTCGTTTTTCAAACCATAACAAGGAGGAATCACCATGGTTGAGTGTCCTGAATGCGCTGCCGAACTGCAGTTGCCCGCCGATGTGGAGGTGGGAGAGATCCTGACCTGCACAGACTGCGGCGTTGAGTTGGAAGTCATGGGGATGGATCCCATCGCCCTAGACTTGGCTCCGGAAGAGGAAGAGGATTGGGGTGAGTGAGCATGAGGGTTGGTGTACTCTGTTCTCGCGTCCGTGTCGAGGAGAAGCTCATCTTCAAAGCGCTGCGGGACCGGGGTGTGGATGGTGAGAGGGTTGACGCCAACACCATCACTCTCAGCCTGTCCGGGGGTCTCGTCGGCTACGACGTGATTCTTGTCCGATGCCTGAGCCATTCACGCGCCCTATACGCGAGCAAGCTGCTTGGCGACAACGGACAGCGCATGGTCAATGACCACGAGGTCATCGCCACCTGCGGCGACAAGTTGCTGACCAGCCTGGCGTTGGCCCAGCGTGGCGTCCCCACGCCGCGCACGAAGGTGGCGTTCACACCGCGGGCAGCCCTGGAGGCTATCGAACAGATGGGCTACCCGGTGGTGCTGAAGCCCCTGAACGGCTCGTGGGGACGGCTCTTGGCCAAGATCAACGATAGAGATGCGGCGGAGACGATCCTGGAACACAAGCATACGCTTGGTGGCCACCGCCATTCCATCTTCTACATCCAAGAGTACATCGAAAAGCCCGGACGCGACATCCGCAGTTTCGTCGTCGGTGACAAGGTCATTGCGGCCATCTATCGCCACGCGCAGCACTGGATCACCAACACGGCTCGGGGAGGGGAGGCTAGTGCTTGCCCCATCACTCCCGAGGTCGAACGCATCTCCCGCGCGGCGGCCGAGGCGGTAGGCGGCGGGGTTCTGGCCGTGGACATTCTGGAGGCCCCTGATGGCCGCCTGTTGGTGTCGGAGGTTAACCACACGCCGGAGTTTCGCAACAGCATCGCCCCCACGGGGGTGGATATCGCCGGTTGCATTGTTGACCGCGCCCTGGAGGTGGCTGATATGGAACCCGGAAAGTGAAGCTGGGCATCCTCTGTTCTCGCATACGTTTGGAAGAGAAGCTCATCTTCCAGGCCCTAGAACAGCAAGGCGTCGGGTACGATCGCCTGGATGAACGGCATTTGGACCTCCGACTACAAGCCAACAGCTTGGTCGACCACTATGATGTGATATGGTGTCGCTCCATCAGTCACACCCGGGCCCTGTACGCCCTCAATATCTTAAATAGCTGGGGCATCAAGACAGTGAACAGCTATGCGGTGGTGCACACCTGCGGCGACAAGGTGCTGACCACCATGGCTCTCATCCGCCACGGCGTTCCCACACCGCGCACCGTAGTGGCTCTCGGTGTTGAAGCAGCCCTGCGAACCATCGAGGAGATGGGGTATCCGGTGGTGCTGAAGCCGGCCATGGGCTCGTGGGGGCGATTGCTGAGCAAGGTCAACGATCGAGAAACAGCCGAGGCGGTCTTGATGCATAAGGCCAGCTTGGGCGGGCCGCTGCACAGCGTGTTCTACATCCAGGAATACGTGGACAAGCCTGGCCGGGACATCCGTACGATGGTGATCGGCGACGAGGTCGTGTATGCCATGTATCGCCGCTCCGACCACTGGATCACCAACACCGCGCGCGGCGGAGAGGCACTGCCCTGTCCCATCACTCCTGACATCAGGGAGCTGTCGCTGGCGGCAGCCCTGGCAGTCGGTGGGGGGATCCTGGCCATGGATCTGATGGAGACTGCGGATGGCCGCTTGCTAGTCAACGAGGTGAATCACACGCCTGAGTTCCACGGCGCCATGCAGGCGGTGGACGTGGACATCGCAGGAAAGATGGCCGAGTACGTGCTGGCGCAGGTTGGGCAGGGGTGCAAGGGCGCTAGGGTGCAGGGGTGCTCCTCTGCTCCTCTGCTCCCTGGCTCCTCCGCACAGATGGGGAGGGGAGATTCATGTTGCAGGCATCCATAGTCGGCGCATCGGGATACGTGGGAGGGGAACTGCTGCGGCTGTTGCTAGACCATCCCCTGGTAGACGTGAAACAGGCTACTTCGGAGCGTTTTGCCGGACAGCCCGTTCACCTGCTGCACCCCAATCTGAGAGGGCGAACCAACCTCCGCCTGCTGCCCATGCAGGAGTTGGTGGCCTGCGATGTGCTTTTCACCGCACTCCCCCATGGTGGGGTGGCGCCTTTTATCAAGGAATTGGCTGCCATCGCCGGGCGCATCGTGGATCTGAGCGCCGATTTCCGCCTCCGCGATTCTGCTGAGTACCCGCGGTGGTATGGCTGGGAGCATCCGGCTCCCCAGTGGCTGCCCCGCTTCGTCTACGGCCTGCCCGAGTTTCACCGCGAACAGCTTAGGGAAGCCCGCTATGCCAGCGGTGTGGGCTGCAACGCCACAGTCATCAACCTTGCGTTGTGGCCGCTTTGTCGTGCTGGCGTGATCGGCAAGACGGTGGTGGAGGTCAAGGTCGGCTCCTCGGAGGGGGGCGCCAAGCCCACACGCGCTTCCCACCATCCGGAGCGCACTGGCGTCATCCGCTCGTTTGCCCCGACTGGCCACCGACACATGGCGGAGTTGCTGCAAGAGCTGAGCTTCAACGGACGACGACCCGACATCCACATGTCAATCACCTCGGTGGAACTGGTGCGTGGCGCACTGGCCACGGCTCACTGCTTCCTCAACGAGGACCTGAGCGAGAAGGATATCTGGCGACTGTACCGTCAGGCCTACAGGGATGAGCCTTTCATCCGCATCGTCAAGTTCCGCCGGGGATTTTATCGCTATCCTGAGCCCAAGATCCTCGCCGGATCCAACTACTGCGACATCGGCTTCGTCAGAGAGAAGGGGAGCAACCGGCTGGTGGTCATCTCCGCACTGGACAATCTGATGAAGGGCGCTGCCGGTACGGCCGTGCAGGCAATGAACGTGATGTGCGGTTTCGAGGAGACAACTGGGCTGAGGTTCCCAGGGCTGCATCCGGTCTAGAGATTGGAGACTGGAGACTGGAGACCGGAGATTGGAGACTGCAGAACATGATCGTAGTCAAGATCGGTGGTGCGGAAGGGCTGGGCATCGAACCGCTCTGCGCTGATGTCGCACACCTGGTCAGAGACGGGACGCAGGTGGTGCTCGTTCACGGCGGCTCTTTTCAGACCAACGTCATTTCCGAGAAGCTGGGCAAACCGCCTCGCTTCGTCACCTCGGTCTCAGGCCACGTCAGCCGCTACACCGACAGGGAGACGCTGGAGATCTTCGCCATGGTGGTGGCCGGCAGGGTGAACAAACTGCTAGTAGAGCGACTGCAGGCATTGGGAGTGAACGCTCTTGGCTTGTCAGGCCCTGATGGTCGGCTGCTGGCGGGGCGGCGAAAGTCGACGCTGAAGATCGTGGAGAAGGGCAAACGCAAGGTGCTGCGCGGTGAATGGAGCGGCGTCATACAGCAGGTCAACGTCTCTTTGCTGAGGCTACTCCTGAATCAGGGCTACGTGCCGGTCATTGCCCCGCTGGCCATCAGCGAGGAGGGAGAAATGCTCAACGTGGACGGGGACCGGGCGGCGGCGGCCGTGGCCGCAGCACTGCAGGCCGAGACTCTCATACTCCTGTCCAATGTCCCTGGCCTGCTGAGGGACTTTCCAGACGAAAGATCGTTGATACGCAACATCGGGCGTGGGGAAGTAGAGAGTTGTCTTCCCTGCGCCCAGGGACGAATGAAGAAGAAGCTGTTGGGAGCCAGGGAGGCTCTGGCAGGCGGAGTGCGTCAGGTGATCCTCGGCGACGGACGGATCGACTCGCCAGTCAGCCAGGCGCTAGGGGGCAAAGGAACGGTGATCCAATGATCAGGGCTACAGTGGCCAGCCCCGCTTGGAGCGGGGCCAGCGACCATGAACTGGCAGTGCTGGAAGATCGTCACAGCAGCGGGGTGTACAGCAAGCGCCCTATGGTGATTGTGGGGGGGAGAGGGGCCAGGGTGTGGGATGCCCAAGGGCGGGCGTACATTGATTGCGTAGGCGGGCATGGGGTGGCGAATGTCGGCCATTGCCACCCAGCGATCGTAGAGGCTATACAGGAGCAGGCTGAGAGATTGATTACCTGCCAGGAAAGCTTCTACAACGACCGGCGTGCGGAGTTACAGGCCGAGTTAGTGCGTATCGCTCCTCTGGGGCTGGAGCGAGTGTTTCTGTGCAACTCCGGCACGGAGGCGGTGGAGGGAGCCTTCAAGTTTGCCCGGCTGGTTACCGGACGCTCGGACATCGTCGCTGCCAAGAACAGTTTTCACGGCCGGACAATGGGGGCTCTCTCAGCCACCTGGAGGAAGGAATACCGTGAACCTTTCGGGCCCCTGGTGCCGGGTTTCAGCCATGTGCCCTACAACGATCTAGCGGCCATGGAAGAAGCCTTGCACCAAGACGTAGCTGCGGTCATCTTGGAGGTGGTGCAAGGTGAAGGAGGCGTTATTCTCGGGGATGGCGGCTACTTGCGGGGTGTACAGACGCTTTGCGGGGAGCGAGGAGCGCTTTTCATCCTGGACGAGGTGCAGACCGGCTTCGGGCGCACCGGTCGGATGTTCGCCTGCGAGCATCACGGGTTGGAGCCTGACCTGATGTGCCTGGCCAAAGGCATCGCCGGGGGCGTACCCATGGGGGCAATCATGATCCACCGGAGACTGCAAGAGCTTCCAAAGCGCGCTCATGGCTCCACCTTCGGGGGCAACCCCCTGGCCTGCGCCGCCGCTTTGGCCACCATCCGTGCTGTGGAGGGAGAAGCCCTCCCGCAACGGGCAGCGGAGCTGGGAGCCCAGTTCCTCTCCCGCCTGCGCAATATCGACTCGCCCCTGGTCCGAGAGGTGCGAGGGCTGGGGCTGATGGTGGGCATCCAACTGAAGCGCCGGGCCGGGCCCTATCTGGCAGCGCTTATGGAGCGAGGCGTATTGGCCCTGTCGGCAGGACCGATCGTGATGCGCTTCCTGCCACCGCTGGTCATTGGCCGTGATGAGTTGGAAATCGTAGCCCAGACGGTGGAAGAGGTACTGTCATCAGGAGTAAAGGACACGAAAAGGAACACGAAAAAATGAGAATGGATGAATTCGTGCTGCTGCGAGAGATGCTGGAGATCTACAGCCCTTCGGGGAGGGAAGGAGAGATGGCGGCATACCTGGTGACGCAGATGAGAGCACTGGGCTTCCGCACCTACCAGGACCCTGTGGGCAACGCCATCGGGGTGCTGGGCCATGGCGAGAAGGAAATCGTGCTGCTGGGGCACATGGACACCGTCGAGGGGTTCATTCCCGTTCACATGAAGGATGGCCGACTCTATGGGCGAGGCGCGGTGGATGCCAAAGGGCCACTGGCTACCTTCATCTTGGCAGCAGCGCGGGTGGGGCCCCTGCCAGACAAGCGCATCGTGGTAGTGGGCGCGGTGGAGGAAGAGTCGAGTTCCAAGGGCGCTCGCTATCTCTTGGGCAGCTTCTCCCCCCAGATGACAGTCATTGGCGAGCCCAGTGGGTGGCAGCACGTGACCCTAGCCTACAAAGGCCGCCTCGTGGTGACCTACCGCCTGGCCGCACCCATGCGGCATACCACGGCCCAGGGACCGTCGGCCTCGGAGCGGGCCGTCGAGTTCTGGAGGCGACTGACCGACTACACCGAACAGTTCAACCAGGGCGAGCGTTTTCGCTTCCACACCCTGGACCCCTCGCTGCACCGCATCTCCACCCATAACGGCGGCTTCGAGGAGGAAGTCGCCATGAACATGACCCTGCGCATCCCTTTCGGCCTGGACGTGCCATCGCTGAAGCGCGAGATGCGAGAATGGGCCAACGGTGCTGCCGTCGGTTTCAGCGGAGAGGATGTGCCCTACAAAGCGGGCAAGAACAATCCGCTGGTGCGAGCTTTTCTCAGGGCCATCCGCACCAGGAACGGACGCCCGACCTTCAAACTGAAACTAGGCACCTCTGATATGAATACCGTCGGCCCGGTATGGGATTGCCCCATCGTGGCCTACGGGCCCGGCGACTCCTCGCTCGATCACACGCCGGATGAGCACATCCAGGTGGAGGAGTTCATCAAAGCAATAAGCGTGATGGCGGAGGTGATACGCGACGCGTGACGAGTGAAACGCGACAAGTAAGAATTAGGTCTACGATGTTTTTTGGGCGGCACAACCCTGCATGCAGTGGACGGGGCTGCGCCCCGCGTTCAAGCAGCGCGATCTTATGCGATTGGTTACAAGCCAAGCCGCGTTAGGGCTGCCAACGCCCCGCCACTGATGCTCCCGTTATGCGGAGAAAAACACATGAACTGTCAAACCTTAAGAACCAGTGAACTTGAAGTTGTCATCGGAAACAATCAACAAGGTAGTGATGACCACAAAGCACATCGATCAGGTTACAATGGCATCTGGTCCCTAACCAGCATACACTCCAAAACAAACTGCTTCCTGCCGAATTACGCTGGGCTAAACCTCGAACACTTGATGGATGGTTTGTTCGCTAC
This sequence comes from uncultured Anaerolineales bacterium, assembly GCA_965369635.1. GTDB lineage: Bacteria > Chloroflexota > Anaerolineae > UBA3071 > UBA3071 > UBA3071. The sequence continues at coordinate 26,181 of CBDURC010000009.1, forward strand.
CGAAAAAGGTGGGGATTGGCTTGAGCCAAGAAATTCTCCAATGCAACTGGAGCGTATTTCAGACAACGCTGTAATGATGACCCAGACCAATACACCACTAACACATGTTGACTCAATGACCATTTTTGAAGTCAAGGAGCCGCATATCATCGATTTCTCCTTCACCGCAAGATTCAACAGCCCGGTTAGGCAAGGAAAGCAATTTGGATTCTTCTGGGCAAGTTACATAAATGCACCTGACTCTCCAGAGCTCTACTTCGTAGATAGAGACATGTATTGGAATTGTCTTAGCCCTGACAAACATGGCAAAGGTGGAGCCAACACTGTCTGTCACAGTTCAATTGTCGAACCTTCATTTGGCAGCTCAACAGCTACTACTCTTGCGCATTCGTTCAGTGATCGCAGATTTCATATTCCGCTGATGTTTGGCAGGCCTGGAGACGGAAGGATGTTATTCCTGCAGATGTTCGATCAAACATCCTCCATCAGATTGACAATGTCTCCCAGTGGAGGAGGGCGCAATGATGATCTTAAGCTGTTTAATCCTGCTTGGGATTACCAATTCATCATCGATGAAGCTGAAGTAGGTGTTGAATACAGAATGAGCAGTCGTGTTATCTATAAACCATATGTATGTAGATCTGAAGTGCTTGACTTGTTCAATGAATGGAACAGTTCAACCAGGGCGAGCGTTTTCGCTTCCACACCCTGGACCCCTCGCTGCACCGCATCTCCACCCATAACGGCGGCTTCGAGGAGGAAGTCGCCATGAACATGACCCTGCGCATCCCTTTCGGCCTGGACGTGCCATCGCTGAAGCGCGAGATGCGAGAATGGGCCAACGGTGCTGCCGTCGGTTTCAGCGGAGAGGATGTGCCCTACAAAGCGGGCAAGAACAATCCGCTGGTGCGAGCTTTTCTCAGGGCCATCCGCACCAGGAACGGACGCCCGACCTTCAAACTGAAACTAGGCACCTCTGATATGAATACCGTCGGCCCGGTATGGGATTGCCCCATCGTGGCCTACGGGCCCGGCGACTCCTCGCTCGATCACACGCCGGATGAGCACATCCAGGTGGAGGAGTTCATCAGAGCAATAAGCGTGATGGCGGAAGTGATACGCGACGCGTGACGAGCCAGCCAATGGAGCCGATAGAACCGATGAAACGCGACGAGTGTTGCGCCATACCGGTCATCGTCACATTTGACAATTGTACGAAGATGTGATACCATCTGTGCTCAAATCGAATACTGTAGTAGCATTCTTATCCAGAGAGGTGGAGGGACCGGCCCTGTGAAGCCTCGGCAACCAAGGTAGTCTGGCTAGTCGGGCAGTCTGGTTGGTCGTTTGGTCTGATTGTCGAACTGAGCGGCCACACGACCGAGAGACTGAGTAGCTAGCAGCTAGACATGGTGCCAATTCCGGCAGATCCTTTGCAGTCCGTAGGGAGTGCAGGATCTGAAAGATGAGGGAAGTCAATGCAAAGACGCCGACTGCCTCTTCATCAGGCGACCAGCTAGAGAAGGGGCAGTTCCCATTTCTGGCCATGGCTGGCGAGTCGCTTCTCTGGACGAGGGAAGCGGCTTTCTTTTTGTGTTCGGCAACCTACAGGAGGTGGCCCATGCACGGCTCAGACCCAACTACAGAGCCCACATCAGCCGATGGAGCCGATGGAGCCGATGGAACCGATAGAACGGAGAGGTTCTCAACAAAGGCTATACACGCTGGCAGCAGGAGAGTCAAGCCCTTTTATGCCCTGACGATGCCGATCGTCCAGACAGCTCTTTTCACCTTCCGCGACACGGCAGATATGGTCGCCTTCCAACGCGAGGTCCTCGAGAGCAGGCCGTCTGAGCGGCAGGAATATGGGCGTTATGGGAACCCCACCCAACATGCCGTGGAGCGCAAGCTGGCACAACTGGATGGTGGCGAGGCAGCATTGCTGTTCTCCACCGGGATGTGCGCTATCACCACCACGTTGCTGACCTTGCTTTCTGCTGGTGATCACATGATTATGACCAGCGACTGCTATCGGCGCACGCGGCAATTCTGCCTGTCCTTTCTGGGCCGCTTTGGTGTCGAGGTCACCATCGTCTCGCCAGGCGACTACGCTGCCATGGAAGCTGCGGTCCGCGACTCCTCGAGGCTGTTCTTTTCCGAATCGCCCACAAACCCTTATCTGCGTGTCCTCGACCTGCCTCGGGTGATGGACATCAGCAAGCGGCACGGTCTGCGGCTGATTGTGGACAGCACCCTGGCCACGCCTTACAACCAGCAACCCTTAGAGTTCGGGGCAGACTTGGTGATCCACAGCGCCACCAAGTACATGAGCGGCCACAATGACCTGCTGGCCGGAGCAGTGGTGGGCTCTCGGGATCTGTTGACGCAGATCGAGGAAAGCCGTGGCATTATAGGTGGCATTCTTGACCCACACGCCGCCTATCTACTGCTGCGCGGTCTGAAAACGCTGGGGCTGCGCATGGAACGCCACAACCAGAGTGGCATGGAGATAGCCACTTTCCTGGAGCGCCATCCCAAAGTCCGACGCGTGTATTATCCAGGACTGCCCAGTCACCCCGACCACTCTATTGCCCGGGAGCAGATGAGAGGCTTCGGCGGCATGGTGAGCTTCGAGATCAAAGGTGATTTGGATACAGCCAGCGCCGTCATTGACAACCTGCGTATCCCCTACATCGGCCCCAGCTTCGGGGGAACAGAGAGCCTAGTTGAGCAGCCGGCCCTCCAGTCCTACTTCGAACTGCCTACCGAACAGCGGCTTGCCCTGGGCATCCGCAACGAACTGATCCGATACGGCGTGGGTCTGGAAGACGCCGACGATCTGATTGCCGATCTGCAGCAGGCGCTGGCAAGGATTTGATCCAAGGAGACTCATCATGCTGGTCATGAAATTCGGAGGAACTTCCGTGGGCGATGCTCAGCGGATCGCGGCGGTGGCCGAGATGGTAGGTGGCAACGAGAACAGAACCGTGGTCGTTGTTTCGGCCATGAGGGGGGCGACCGACAGCCTCATCAAAGCCGCCCGCGCCGCTGCGCAAGGACATGACATAGTCTATCGGGCCATCATAACAAAGCTCCTGGACCGCCATCTTGAAACTGCGGACAAGCTGCTGGTCGAGAGCGTTGAAAGACTGCATCTGGCAGGTTTCATCGAGGACCGGCTAAATGATCTCGCGCGACTTTGCCGTAGCATTGCCGTGATGGGGGAGTTGACCGCGCGCGGCTCGGATGCCGTCGCTTCCATCGGCGAAGAACTCTCGGCGCACATACTGGCGGCTACGTTGCGAGACCGTGGCACCCGCGCCCAGGCCATCAGCGCAACCGAGTTGATCGTCACCGACGATAGCTTCGGTGCCGCCAATCCACTGATGGATGCCACCGCGAGCCGGGTGCGCGAACGTCTCATCCCGCTACTCGGACACGGCGTAACGCCTGTGGTCACGGGGTATGTCGCCTCCACCGTCGATGGTGTGACCACCACCCTGGGGCGGGGCGGCAGTGATTATAGCGCTGCCATCCTGGGCGCTTGCCTGGACGCTGATGAGGTCTGGATCTGGACGGATGTGGACGGCATCCTCACCGCCGACCCCAACATCGTACAAGAGGCCCAGACGCTGACCGAACTATCGTACGACGAGGCAGCAGCGCTGGCCTATTTCGGCGCTGACGTTCTGCATCCCAAGACGATCAAGCCGGTGGTGGAGAAGGGGATCCCCCTGCGCATCGTCAACAGCTTCAACCCGTCTCACCCCGGCACGCTCATCGTGAAGAAGCCCAGTTCCGATCGGCAGACCGTGCCGGCCATAATCTCCACTACCAACTTGTGTCTCATCAGTGTGGCCGGGAAAGGAGAGACCTGGACGCCACAGGTCGCCGCTCGTGCCTTGCACCGACTTGCCGAGAGCGGAGTGGACGTTCTGATGTTCTCGCAATCCTTCTCCGAGCACAGCCTCAACCTGGTGATCCGCGACCTGGACCAGGCGCACTGTCTGCGGGTGCTGCGACGGGAGTTCGACGCTGACCTTAGGCTGGGACAGCTCTCGCATCTTGATGCGCAAGGACAGGTTGGAACCGTCTCCGTAGTGGGCGCACCGGGCCGGGACGGAGCGAGCATTGTCCCACTCGCTTTTGCTGCGCTCGGCAGGGCGGGCACGCGGGTGATATCTGTGGCCCAGGCATCTTCGGAGTACAATGTTTCCTTCGTCATCTCCGCGGACGATGTCGAAGATACGGTGAGATCTATACACCGTGA
>CBDURC010000010.1:0-30447 GCA_965369635.1 uncultured Anaerolineales bacterium
CCTCACCGGGGTTCTTTTCACCTTTCCCTCACGGTACTTGTTCACTATCGGTCGCCAAGAGTATTTAGCCTTGGGAGGTGGACCTCCCAGTTTCCCACAGGATTAGCGTGCCCCGTGGTACTCAAGGTCATCGGCGGGAGTCTGGATCCCTTTCGTCTACGGGGGTATCACCCTCTACGCCCGGCCTTTCCAGCACCGTTCGACTAGAGACCAGATTTGTAACTCCCCGGGACCGGAACGGCGGTCCCAGCCAAGCCTTACAACCCCCACGTCGCAACGGCCGTCCCTATGGCACGACATGGGTTTAGGCTACTCCCCTTTCGCTCGCCACTACTCAGGGAATGATCTTTTTTCCTGGGGGTACTAAGATGTTTCAGTTCCCCCCGTTCCCCCCGCTGGCCTATGTGTTCAGCCAGCGGTGCCTGGGCATTCCCCCAGGCAGGTTTCCCCATTCGGGTATCCCCGGATATAACGCCTGATGACGGCTCCCCGAGGCTTATCGTAGTCATCCACGCCCTTCTTCGGCTCTTGGCGCCAAGGCATCCACCGTGCGCCCTTAGTAGCTTAATTCACGCGAGACAACGACTTCATTGAAGTTCTCGCATTCTGTTCAGTTTTTAAGGTGCTAGCGACGTGCAGCATATTCACTCTCGCCGCTCTAGCCACTGACGGCTAGCCATTGCTGACCAACTCGGTTGATCCTCAATCGTCAGACGTCAGCGGTGGACACTAAAAGGGCCCGACACACCGTCGGGCCTTAAGATTACCCTATGATCTGTCCGCTTCTTTCTATTCTGTTTTCGCCTCGCAAATGATACTCATGCTTTTTCGCAACCTTCGAGTCTCCATGCCCGTTGATGGGCCTTTCTGGACTCGAACCAGAGACCTCTCCCTTATCAGAGGAGTGCTCTAACCAGCTGAGCTAAAGGCCCGCGATGTGCACCTTAACAACTGAGGAGTGAGAGGAAGGCCTGAGCCTTGGGAAGGGTTCCGCTCGACGTTGTCGAGCGACTGACCTAGGAGACTGAGCAGTATCCCGATGCCTCTTGAGATCCGCTATGGCTCCCTAGAAAGGAGGTGATCCAGCCGCAGCTTCCGCTACAGCTACCTTGTTACGACTTCGTCCCAGTCACCAGTCCTACCTTCGACAGCTGCCTCCCTTGCGGGTTAGCCCGCCGGCTTCAGGTATTACCGGCTCCCATGACGTGACGGGCGGTGTGTACAAGACCCGGGAACGTATTCACCGCCGTATGGCTGACCGGCGGTTACTAGCAACTCCAACTTCATGGAGTCGGGTTGCAGACTCCAATTCGAACTGAGACCGGCTTTGATGGGATTAGCTCCGCCTCACGACTTGGCAACCCATTGTACCGGCCATTGTAGCGTGTGTGTAGCCCTGGACATAAAGGCCATGCTGACTTGACGTCGTCCCCACCTTCCTCCGGCGTTAAACCGGCAGTCCCGTTAGACACGTATAACTAACAGCAGGGGTTGCGCTCGTTGCGGGACTTAACCCAACACCTCACGGCACGAGCTGACGACAGCCATGCAGCACCTGTGACCGCTGCCTATACAGGCTCGTTCTGCTTTCGCTTCACTACTACGGCCATGTCAAGCCCAGGTAAGGTTCTTCGTGTTGCATCGAATTAAACCACACGCTCCGCTGCTTGTGCGGGTCCCCGTCAATTCCTTTGAGTTTTAAGCTTGCGCTCGTAGTCCTCAGGCGGGCAACTTATCGCGTTAGCTTCGGCACTGAGGGGGTCAATAACCCCCAACACCTAGTTGCCATCGTTTAGGGCGTGGACTACCGGGGTATCTAATCCCGTTTGCTACCCACGCTTTCGCGCCTTAGCGTCAGGTGCGGGCCAGGAAGCCGCCTTCGCCACTGGTGTTCCTCCCGATATCTACGCATTTCACCACTACACCGGGAATTCCACTTCCCTCTCCCGACCTCAAGCCCTGCAGTATCGAACGACCTCCCCCAGTTGAGCCGGGGGCTTTCACGTCCGACTTACAGAACCGCCTGCGCGCGCTTTACGCCCAGTAAATCCGGATAACGCTTGCCTCCTACGTTTTACCGCGGCTGCTGGCACGTAGTTAGCCGAGACTTATTCCTGAGGTACCGTCCTTCCTCGTCCCCCAGAAAAGGGCTTTACGACCCGAAGGCCTTCATCACCCACGCGGCGTTGCTGCGTCAGGCTTTCGCCCATTGCGCAAGATTCCTCACTGCTGCCTCCCGTAGGAGTCTGGCCCGTGTCTCAGTGCCAGTGTGGCTGATCGTCCTCTCAGACCAGCTACCGATCATCGCCTTGGTGAGCCATTACCCCACCAACTAGCTAATCGGCCGCAGGCCCCTCCCAAAGCGCCGGAGCTTTACTCCGTGATTCTCTAACCTCACGGAGCATATGCGGGATTAGTCCCCCTTTCGAAGGATTATCCCCCACTTCGGGGCAGGTCACCCACGTGTTACTCACCCGTTCGCCACTAACCTCTCCGCTCATCCGAAGAATCGCGAATCGGTCCGTTCGACTTGCATGTGTTAGGCACGCCGCTAGCGTTCATCCTGAGCTAGGATCAAACTCTCCGTAGATTGTTTGACATGTTAGGACCCAAAGCTCGTCATGCCTTCCTATCACTCTTCAGTTGTTAAGGTCCCACTCGCAAGATGCTATTCTAGCACAGGCTGGCAGACTTGTCAAATCCAGCACATCGCTCTCAACAGGCAACCTTGCCTCACTTCTCTTTCATTATAGCAGAAAGTTGCAGGGTTGTCAAGTGGCAATTCCCGAAATCGCGATACTCTAAGGTTCGCTGTCTCCCAGCAGTGTGCTCACTCTATCACATATCTCGTCTACTGTCAAATCTCGCTACGCCCTTCCAAGGCACGGGCCAAGGTGACGCTGTCAGCATACTCCAGGTCACCCCCCACAGGCAGCCCGCGCGCCAGGCATGTCACCCTCACCGACAGAGGTTTCAGCAACCGGGCAAGGTACATAGCTGTGGCCTCTCCCTCGAGGTTGGGATTGGTAGCCAGCAGCACCTCCTGCACGGCCTCGCCCTTCACCCGCGCCAGGAGCTCGGCTATCTTCAGATCGCCCGGGCCAATGCCCTCCACCGGCGAAATAGCCCCGTGTAGCACGTGGTAAAGCCCGCCGTATTCTCTTGTGCGCTCGATGGCATGCACGTCCAGCGGTTCCTCAACAACGCAGATGATGGACTGATCCCGTCCTTCATCACGGCAAAAAGCACAGGGGCTGCTCTCAGCGATGTTGAAACAGCGATCGCAGAAGACCACTTTTTCCTGCAAATCCTGCAGGGCCTCAGCCAGCGCCAACGCCTGCGCCCGCTCTCGCGGCTGCCGGAGGAGGTAGAACGTCAAACGCGAGGCGGTCTTGGGGCCAATCCCTGGCAGCCGGGACAGTTCGTTGATCAGCCGTTCCACCGGTCCAGCCAATGGCGACATATGGCCCTCCTACAGTAGCCCAGGTATGTTCAGACCGCCTGTAAGGCTGCTCATGCGGTCAGCTGCCAGGCCCTGAGATTGCTCCACAGCTTCGTTCATGGCCGCCAGGATCAGGTCCTGCAGCATCTCCACGTCATCGGGGTCAACAGCTTCGGGGGCAATGGTGATGGATTGCAGCTTCTGATGCCCCGTCATGACCACGGTAACTGCACCTCCTCCCACGGACACCTCTACTGTCTCCCCGCCCAGCGCTTCTTGCGTCCTCAACATCTCCTCTTGCAGTTTCTGGATCTGCTGAGCCATGCCGCCGATCTTGGGAGCACGGATAGCGCCTCGAGCACGCCGTTTCCCTTTAGCCACGAATTCACCTCCGGGTCGTTACGCTGAGTACCTTTGCTCCGTAGCTTGAGACCGCTTCTCGCACTACGGGGTCTGGTATCTCCTGTGCTGGTTGTTCGGCTTCTCCGGCAACCTGAGCGGCTGGCGCTGATTCCCCCGAGGCGTCCTGTTTCTCAGTGGTTGCTGACCGCTTCTGGACAGGTCGCTTGGCACTCTGAGGTGGCAGGTCAGACATCAACACGCAGCGTAATTTGTGTGGCTGACCCAACGCATTGCCGATTGCCTGTTCCACCGATGGCCGGTGTTCGGGGTCTTCGATCATGTCTTTGTGGAACTCATGACGAAAAGCGACGGTCACCAACCCTTTCTCGACCGCAACGGGCTGGCACGACGAGCGCAGCGCAGCTTCGGCCTTGAAGCTCCGCTGGCGTACCTCAGCCAGAACTTCCTTCCATCGCCCTTGCAGTTCTGCCAGGGTGGCCGATGGCGCAGGTGATGCTTCAGGTCTGCGCTCCGCCGGCGCAGGTGTGGCCTGCGGCTGCGTTGGCCTGCGCCTGGAGGGAGGGGTCACTGGCACCGGGCGCGTTGTTTTCGTATTGCCTCGCGCTGGTCTGTCAGCAGTGGGCCTTTCGGCAACTGAAGCTGCCTCAATGAAGGCCAACTCCATGGGCAACTGAGACTGAGTCCCCCCCTTGAGTTCTTGGGCGGCCTGGTTGAACCGACGTACGGCCCGCAGCAGTTCTTCTTTCCGGAAGCTGTCAGTTTGAAGAGTCATGGCGGCCAAGGCCTCTGAGGGCACGTCAAGGGAGACGGTGCCCGCTCCCACCTTGATGAGCAGCAGTTGTCGCAGGTACTCCAGCACCTGGCGCAGCAACTGCCTGATCTCCACGCCCTGGGCGAGCAGGCGGTTGATCAGCGCCAGACCAGCGGGGACATCGCCGGACGCCAAATACCCCACGAGTTCTTGCACAGCCTGATCGCCCACGCTGCCCTGCACAGCCTGTACCTGGGCCAGCGTGATCGTGTCGTGTCCGTACGAGCGCAGTTGGTCCAGCAGGCTGATGGCATCCCTCATGCTGCCCGTGGCGCTGACCGCAATTGCGTCCAGTGCTGCAGTTTCGGCGTCCAGGCCTTCCTCCTGCACAATGCTCTCCAGTCGGGAGATGATCTTCGCTTTCGGAATGCGGCGAAAATCGAAGCGCTGGCAGCGAGAGCGTATGGTCAGCGGTATCTTGTGCGCTTCAGTGGTGACGAGCACGAAGATGACGTGGACTGGTGGCTCTTCCAGTGTCTTGAGCAAGGCATTGAAGGCAGGCTCGGTGAGCATGTGTGCCTCATCGAGGATGTACACCTTGTAGCGAGCCTCGCTGGGCACGAAGACGACTCTTTCCCGCAGGTCGCGCACCTCGTCAATGCCGCGGTTGGAGGCAGCATCAATCTCGATCAGGTCGAGAAGCCTGCTTTCGTTGATGGCCCGGCACATGGCGCACTGATTGCAGGGACGGCTGTCTCCCCTGCTCAGACAGTTGACCGCCTTGGCCAGAATGCGGGCCATGCTCGTTTTGCCCGTGCCTCGCGGGCCGGCGAAGAGATAGGCGTGAGCAATACGATCTCCGCTCAGCGCGTTGCGCAGCGTGCGGGTCACGTGCTCCTGGCCGCTGATCTCTTCGTAGGTTTGTGGACGCCATTTGCGGTAGAGGGCCTGTGCAGCCATCGTTGTCCTTTCCAACTTGGGGAGGGGTTCCTTGGAAGAGGGTCTGTTCCTCCAATGACTCTAGTGTATCACCATTGGCTCATTCTGGCAAGTTGCTGGCGAGAGACAGAAAAGAAGGAGCCCCCGGGATGTCCCGGAGGCTCCTTGTCTGTTACCCTCTGCAACGTTGTGGTGACTAAGGCATCACCGCAGCGTTGTAGGTCGCCGTCTGGTTTGACCAGATGTTGTTCATGATGCCCACGATGGGCTGGTTCGAGTCAACAATCACCGTGCCCTCCCAGTCAGCAGGCAAGCCAGCCAACGGCTCGCCTGGGTCATCGCTCTGGTAGCGGGTGTTCCAACCCTGTGCGCCATAGCCCGGGATGGTGACGACCTGACCCGGCACGGCCACACTGCCATCGCTGTTGTAGAAGGTGGTGGTCACCGTGGCGGTGCTGCTCGTCGTGTTCTGGTAGATGGCACCGGACCACTTCTCCCAGGTGCCAAAGTACCTGCGCGTCATGATGGGGTAGGCCAGCTTCATCGCGGCATCGTCGGTCGGCGTGCCCATGCTGTAGGAGCCGGTCTGATCCGAAGGCTTGCGCCAGATGATGTTGACGATTCCCACCACTGGTACGTTCGACTCGATGATCGCCAAGCCGTTCCAGTTGTCGCTCACCGGCGCGAAGACCTCGCCGGGGTCGCTGTCGTACCGCGTGTTGAAGCCTTCCGACGAGAATGCCCCGATGCTCTGGGAAACGGCAGGCACCGCCAACGTGCCATCGCGATTGTAGAAGTACATGGTCAGATTCGCCGTGGTGCTGTTGGGATTCATGATGATAGCACCACTGTAGATCTGCCATTGGGCAAACTTCTTCTTGAAGATCGAGGGCACGTACAGGGTGGTGGAGGGGCTGGTGACACCGGGATAGGTGCTGCTGCCCCAGTTCCACAGGGTGGTCACAACTACGGCCACCTTGTGAGCCGAGCTGACCTTAGCCCCGCCCTTCCAGTTGTCGGTGCCACCGGTGGGAGGCGGCATGTCGGTGGGAATCTGCGCGTAGTCCCACACGTCGTAGGTTCGCTGTGCTCCGCCAGGGATGGTGTCGTTGAGGGTGTACACCGGCGTGCTTTCCCCGCGGGTGAAGAACTCCACCGTGACGGCGGCGGCGGTGGTCTCTGTGTTCTGCACCGTCACCTTGGATGACTGATACGTGCGCTTGAGCAAGGACGGTGCATACACCTCGTTAGCCCCTTCGGAGAAACCGGTGTAGGCTGCAGCCGTGGCGCCATCCCCCGACCCCCCACCGGTCCACAGCAGATGGCTCACCGCCGCGATGGGGCGATCTGACGACAGGATGGCTGAGCCCAGCCAGCCTGAGGGCAAGCCCGTCAACTGGGTGTCCCAGGACGCGTACCCAGCAAACGGGACGTTGGCCGAATCGCTGTAGGCGACCGTACCCGCCTGGTTGTAGAAGTCAGCCACCACATGGGCTTGACCACCGGAGTCCAGGTTCATGGCATAGATCTTGGCGTTGCCTGTACCCGGGTTAGGCCCTGCTGCTGCCACTACCAGCGGGGTGACCAGCAGCATAACGACGCACAGCAAAAAACCCCACTTCTTCATGGTACTTACCTCCTCAAAAAAGATGATTTGTGATTGCGGAAGTCAAACGCACGAACGAGTTCAGGCGCTTTTCTTCCACTGCCTGATAACATTATATCAGGGGATGTCGCCTGATTCAATAGCCCGTTTGGATAGTCCCCGCCAGGTTCGGCAGCAGACGCCGGATGCGCTGCCCAACTTGGCCTGCAAGAGGCTAACCCTTTTGTACTACCCTTGTTTGCGAATAGATATGGATGCCCCTGCCAAAGGGTTCGTCGAAGGTTAATGCTGGACATCCTATGACGGCGAGTTGACTGGTCTATCAGAAGGCTCCTCTGCGCCGCAGCACAGTGCCGATGGTGCGCCAAAGGATGCGCAGGTCGAGCAGAAGCGAGTAGTTTCGAATGTAGTACAGATCGTCCTCAGTATGCAGGTGCATGGCGCGCTCGCTGCGGCCGCTCACCTGCCACCAGCCGGTCATGCCCGGCGGCACCGCGAACCGCTGTCGCTGCCAGTTCTCGTAGTGTTGCACCAGCAGGGGCAGTTCAGGGCGCGGCCCTACCAGGCTCATCTCTCCCTTCATGACGTTGAGAAGCTGGGGCAGTTCATCCAGGCTGCTGCGCCGCAAGAATCGCCCCAGACGAGTCACCCGCGGGTCGTCGGGGCGTTTGCTGAAGATCACCCCCGCGGGGGTCTCCCGAACGATCTCGTCTAGCTGCTGCTCGGCATCCGCACACATGGTGCGGAATTTGTGCATGATGAAGTGCCGGCTGTTCTCTCCCACCCGCTCCTGACGAAAGAACGCCGGGCCTGGCGAATCCAGTTTGATCAGCGCGGCGATCAATAGCATGAAGGGCCACAGTATGAGGAGCAGCACAGTGGATAGGGCCAGGTCAAAGAGGCGTTTCACAACTCGGTCGAATCCATCGATCACAGGGTCGCGCAGGCCGATCAAGGGCACGCCGTGGAAGTCCTCGATGGTGGCCTGGAAGAAGGCCAGGCTGAACACGTCAGGGACTACACGCACCCTCACCGGTAGCTCTTGAAGCCTGAAAACGAGCCTGGCGAACTTCTCGTAGGCTCGCAGGGGCAGGGCGAAGATCACCTCGCTGATGTCTCGCTGGCGAATGATGGTCGGGGCCTGCTGCAGAGTGCCCAGGACTGGCGTGTCCTCAATCACGCGGCCCTGCTTGGTGGGATCGTCGTCCACATAGCCTTCGAGATGCAGTCCTGCCCATTGGTATTCTCTTGCCTGGCGCACGATATTCTGTCCCAAGTCGCCGGCGCCAACGATCAGCACCCTACTCACCCGCTGCTCCTGCTCGCTCAAAACACCCCACAGCAGGCGCAAGAGCAACCGCAGGCCGAGCAGGAGGGTCAGATCAATCAAGTAGAAGCAGGCGAAAAGGAGCCGAGGAACCTCGCGGAAGGAGAGGTAGAGGACTCCGGCAAACACCAGGGTGCTCGCACTCACGGCCAGGAAGGTCGTCCATACCTGCCCTTTCAAGTGAAGGACGCGCTTGGGGTCGTAGGTGGACATGGTGGGGAGGATGACGCCCCAGATCACCACGACCATGGCGTAGAGGAGAGGATGCAGGTAGACGTGACGCGGCTCCAACCGGTAGCTGAAGGGAAGCCACAGTCGCGCCAGTCGGGCCAGGTACAGGGCAAGAGGAGTGAGCAACAGATCGAAAGTGACCAGAACGACCGTGTAATTGAACGTGATCCGCTTGTTCATGGCTGCGTTAATCAGTCGTCCTGGTACAAGCTTGCAGGGTACGCGCCGGCCCTTGGGTCTGGTTGGTTCACAATACTGTCTGCCTCATTATTCATTATTCATTCCTGGCCGGACTGCTTGTCCAACGCCTCATCCATAGACTGCTCCACCTCGGGGATGAGCTCTCGCAGTTTTCCGCCTATCTCTTGGTCTATCTCGTCCCAGAGGATGTTCTCTTCTTGGCAGATGAAGAAGCCCACCAGCGGATCTACTGTGGGATTACTCAGCCCATCCAAGCGCGCCTGCAGCAGGTCCGGCATGGTATCCGGAATCAGATGGACGTGCCGCTGTCCCTTGCTGCCAGGCACCTCAACGGGCTGACCTGCCAAGGCCGCGCTGCGAGCGGTCGCCCAGCGCTTGAACAAGTTTGACAACGTGTCCTCATCGTTGTACAGGATCCACCGCCCATCTTTGAATTCTGCGTTGTAGTACAGGTCGTAGTAGAAGTGTGGGCAGGCTTTCAGCAAGATGCGAGCTTCCAGCCGGCCATACTTGCCATCCCCTTGCAAACGGGAGACCAACACTTCGTAGTCCCGCAGGCCACCGTCCAGGAACTCGCCGATCTGAGTTTCGATCTCGGTCCTGACTGCAGCCTCAAAGTCATCCAAGGGCGTGGGTGTAGGCATAGGCAAGGGCGTGGGCTCGCACCCGGCCATCAGAAGCCCCAGGCAGATGAGGATGATGAGCATAGTTGTGGTCACTTTGTGCCGCACTTCTGTTCCTCCGGGACATCAGGCATTGTCGATGATGATTCAACAGCGAGCATTATACCACGACTGAATGCTGATGGCAACCTGAGGAGTCTAGCGTTTACACAGAGAGTGGAACAGTTCCTCGTAGCGATCGGTGACTGCCTCCCAGTTGTAGAGAGCAGCGGCGCGCTCCTCTGCCCGCCGCTGGTATTCGGCGACCAATGCCGGATCGTCCAACAGCCGCTGCAGAAGCGAGCGTAACGCTTCTGCCCCATGTGTGCCATCGTAGGCGAAGCCGGCATCGCCGATGGTCTCGCGGTTCTCCTCGGTGCCATTGGCGACCACGCAACTGCCGAAGGCCATCGCTTCTACTAGCGCTGGGTGGGTACCGCCCACCTCCGAGGTCTCCACAGAGATGTAGGCGTTGGAGCCCATCTCGTGATAGCCCTCGCCGAACAGGTAGCCAGTGAAGATGACGTTGGGGCCAGCATTTGTCCTCAGATCGGCGATGTAGGCTTGGGCGTACGCAGCGTCGCCCACGATGACACATTTCAACTCGGTGTCCAGCCCAGCGAACGCCTCGACCAGGTGGTGAGCGCAGTTTTCGGGTACCAGCCGGCCCACGAAGAGCACGTAGCCGCCGGATTCCAGTCCATAGCGAGCCAGGTGCTTGCCCGCCGGCCGGCGTGGCACATTGGCACCGTAGGCAATGTATGTGGACTCGGTTCTGTACACCTCCCGGTAGTAGCGCTGAACAGCTCGCGAGTCGGTGATGATGGCGGTGGGCAGATACTTGGCCAGACGCTCGGCGAAGCGGATGTAGCTCTTGGCCAGCGTCGGCCATTTCTGCCGCTTCCAGTCCAGTCCATCCACATTGAGCACCGATACCTGCCCGGCCAGACGGGGGATCCAGGTCACCAGGCTATTGCCGGCGATGAAGTAGAGCGCGACATCGTACCCCTGCGTCAGGGCGTGGAGCGAGGAGATGAAGGAATGGACGATGGTGTCCAGGTACTTGTTGGCGATGGTGGGCAGCTTGACCAGCCGCATACCCTTGTAGGTGGGTTCCGCATAGGTCACGTGGTGCGTGCGGCAGTAGACGGTGACCTCGTGGCCGCGTTGCACCAGGCGGCTGCCCAGTTCCTCGACACAGGTTTCGAATCCACTGTAGCTGGCTGGCACCCCGCGGGTGCCCAACATAGCGATTCTCATGCGTTGGTTTCCCGTATAGGCACTCTCGAATTTGGAGTCAATAGGCCACCGTACAGATCGGCGGTGCGTCGGGCGATGTGGTCCCAGGCGAATTCCTGCTCCACCAGACGGCGGCCGGCGGCGCCCATCGTCTCGCCCCTCTCGGGGTCGGCCAACAGTTCGTTGAGGGCGTCGGCTAGAGCCCTGGGATCGTCCGGAGGTACCAGTAGCCCCGTATAGCCGTGCCGCACCACCTCGCCCAGGCCGCCGATGTTGCTGGCCACCACCGGTCGGGCATATGACCAGGCCATGAGCAAGACGCCGCTTTGGTAGATGCGCCGATAGGGCAGTACCACGACGTCGGCAGCACAGTAGTAAGCCGCTACGTCCTCGTCGGGGATGTAGGCAATGCGTGCCCGCACGTGGTGAGCCAGTCCTAGTTCACGCATCAGCGCCTCGTAGCGCCCCCAATCGTCCTTCCACACCTCGCCGGCGATGAGCAGCAGCGTTTCGGGCTGGGCAGCGACCACCGCTGGCAACGCCCGCAGCAGTGTGTCCAGCCCCTTCACTTGCTTGATCTGGCCGAAGAACAGGAGCACTGGCTGCCGGAGATCAAGGTGGAGCTTGCTTCGCGCCTCCGTCCGGGAGAGCAGCGCATCCCCCGCGTACGGCAGGTAGTGGCCGTGGGGGATGACGGCCACCCGTGCTGGGTCGAGCTTGAACTGCGCCAACAACTCGCGCCGGTTCTGCTCTGCATGGACGATCAACGCGTCCGCTCGGCCATAGAGCCGCTGGAACAGCGCCCGAGTGTGGAAGCGCGCGTTGAAGGGGATCACGTCGTGAGCGGTGACGACGATTCTGATTCCCTGACGGTGCAGGCGGCGCAGGAAGATGCAGTCGGCAAGCCCCAACAGAAAGTAGTGCAGGTGGGCAATCTGCACACCATCACGTGCGGCGCTGGCACCGATCTGGCTGAGTGCTCGCCAGTAGCGCCAGGCGCGCAGCGGCGCAGGGTCATCGCCGAAGATGCGCTGGAAGGGATAGCGTACCGCCAGCCCTGCAGGAGTGTCGCAGGCCGCCGTCTCGTCGCAGGTGAGCAATGTGACATCCACTCCAGTCTGGCGCAATTCGCTGCACAAGGCGAAGTCGTAATAGTGCATTCCTCGGTGACCGCCCACCGGTTCGATCATCCAGACCTTGGGCGAGGGCATGCTAGCTCTCCGGCTCCACAAGTGTAATCGGACGGTCGGCTCGAACGTCGGTCACCGTCTGCACGATGCCACTAGGCCAATGCACATCAATGCACTCCGCATGTGATGCTTCTCCCAGGCCGAAATGCAGAGACTGGCTGTTCTGGGAGAACAGACTTGCGCCCCCTGTCTGCTGTCGAACCTGAACCTGTTGACCTGTTCGCAGGACCACACGCGCGCCGCTTCCCAACCCACCGTAACGATCGATAAGCTTCACCTCCAGCCAATGATTGGCACCCGCCACGTTGTGGTGCAGTCTGTGAGGACCTTCTCCTCCTGGCGGAGGGCCAAACCCATTGGTTACGAGAAGATCCAGCCATCCATCGTTGTCATAATCAGCCCACGCCACGGTGCCCCCTCGGCCGGAAGCATCACCAGCCACGCCAGCGGCCAGGCCTACCTCGACAAAGTGGCCATCGCCTTGATTATGATATAGGCGATCTGCTCCATTGCCCACACGAGCGTTGCCATTATTCACCACGAATAGATCTAGCCAACCATCATTGTCGACGTCAATCCAGGTGGCACCGCGAGCGTTGCCCTGGTCGGCAACGCCTGCCACTTCCGAAATATCTCTGAACGTGCCGTCACCATTGTTGTGGAAAAGGACATTGGGCGTGTAGGGTACAGATGTGAAGTCCTGATTGAGCGATTCTACTGAGTGCAACTTGCACTGCGCGCTCACCTGGGCTGTGAAAACTGCGCCGCTTGTTTCCCCCCTCCAGCGCGAATGCCAGAGGTTACCAGGACAAGCGCGCCACACCTTGTAGGCGGGTCCTTCGCCCGTTGCGGTGGGCTCACCACATGCTCGGGGGTCGTCCATCGTCAGGACAAGAGGCATATCCGCAGGGGCCATGTTCCCATCGCCAATGTACACCTCGTCCAGGCGTTGGGCGCCGTTGCGGTACAGGGCAAGCATCACCCCTCCCATGGTCTCGAAGTCTACACCTTCCCACTCTGCGCCGGTCGTCCCGCCGGCTCGCAAGATGTACTCCTCCGACTGCATGAAGTCAACCTCGCAACCGTACCCTCGTGCCAAATACAAGTCATGGCCACCATCATTGTCATAGCCCCCCCCGGGGGGCGGTGCCGTGGCCATCTCGACCTCCAGGCGGAATCCCCAAAGCTGTGGCAGACTCGACAAAGGAGCTATCTCCCTGGTTGGCGAAAAGATGCGGCGGTGAGCCGTGATGGCTGACGAAAACATCCTCGTCGCCGTCCACGTCGAAGTCACCCCACGCCACACCGTACGAGGTGGTCACTCTCTCAACGCCCGCAGCCGCGGTTGCATCCTCGAAACTGATAGGTGGTTGTGCCTCCAGGAACGTTCGGCCATCTCCCGGTGTCACGTGTTAAAGGGGCCAGTGCACCAACCGCTCTGCGGAGGCCATCGTGGATGGAGGCCAATCCGCCAGACACTCGCCGGAGGGGAGGGCCCGGGCCATTATCAAGGGCAAGAAATGCTCACCTCGGACCACGGGCAGTGGAAAGAAGTGGTGGCTTCGTGCCCTTGAAGGGGCGGTGGTTTTGCCTGAGTACGCTTGCGACTGGGACCCCGGAGGGACCAATGAACACAAGGTCAGGATCACCATCAGAAGACATATGGGAAAACGACCTATCGGCCAAGATTCCCCGCGGTTCTCAAGCACCGGTCCGTATCTATCGCTCATTGGCGTCTAGGCTATGACTGATAGCCCATGGCGGACAAGTGACACAGTGTGCTACCATGCGCTTCTTTCCATCACGCGCCTCAGGAATCACGAACCTGTTGCTGGTGTTGGCTCCCACCGTTTTGGATGGTGTTGTTTCAATTCGTTCCGCATTGCACTGACGAACCCCCGTCGACCCAGCTCCCCACGTGTCACCTTCAGCGTGGCAATGCATCCCACTGAAAGCATTGATATCCATGTGCGAGGATTCATCAGAACATAAGCCAGAGCCCGCCTGAGGTACAATCCATGAAGTTTCTTCCTAAATCTGGCAAACGTGGCACTGAGATAGTCGACGTTGAATTCCTCGGTTTCTATCATTGTTCGGTCGCTGATGCCTTGCTCCAGCATGCCACGATGATCTTTGGCTGAGAGGGCAGATGTCAAGTATCCTTTCTCTTCACACACTCTGTGAAGCCTGGTACCGAGGAGGGGTCTCGCGAGAGCCAGAAAGGGCCTGACCTCATGCTCATGGGCCAGCATCAGGGCGAAATCAATGGTTGTCTCTATGTCCTTCTTTGTCTCGCCAGGAAATCCAATCATGAAGAACGCTCCCAGCTCAAGAGCTATCTCGCGACAAATCGAAGCGATCTCCACAACTTGGTGCAAATCGAGATCCTTGTTGATGACATCATCCAGGACTCTCTGACTGCCGGATTCAACACCTATGATCAGACTGCTGCAGCCACTCCCCTTGCATTTCACCAAGATGTCTTCCGTCAATCTGTCAGATCTCACTCCATTTGGCGTATCCCACGTGATGCCAAGTTCCTGCTCGACAATCCCATCTAGTATTGCTTCAAACCTCGGCAGACTGAGCGAGAGATTGTCATCTTCGAAGGCAATGTGCTCCACACCGTAGGTGTCTACGAGTAGCTTGATGTGCGACAATACCTGTTGAGGAGAGTGATGCCGCCACCTGCGCCCCATGTGAAGATGGATGCTGCAGAAGATGCATCTGTGGGGGCATCCTCTGCTTGTAATGAGAGAGACGCACCGGGTCGAATAGCGCGTTCGGGAGCTTGTGCGGCAACGATATCCCATCCGCTCCATTCGAAAGTACTTCTCCATATCAACCAGGTGATATGCTGGCAAAGACAGTTCATCGAGATCTTGGAAATAGGCTGAACGCTGATTGCACACCATCTTGCCGTCACTAACAAAGGCCACCCCTTCGACATCCCACAGATCTCCCTCTTTGACACGTTCGACGATCTGAAGCACAGAGACGTCGCCCTCACCAAGGCAGACCGCGTCGACCGCGCGATCATCCGCCTGGAAGAAATCCTGTGGGGCCACAGTCGCGTGAGGCCCTCCCACTATCACGGTGATGTTGGGATCAACACCCTTGACGATCCTGGCTGTCGTCAAGGCCTCTTCCAGATGGTCGGTGAATTGGTTGCTGATTCCAACCAGGTCGGGTTTCAACTCTGCGATCGTTGCTCTGATATCTGTCCAAGGTGTTCCAAACAGGTCTTCACTGTCCATGTACTCTTCGTTGAGAATGCGTTGAAATTGAGCATGTTTGGACTCCACATCAAATTCAACGACACCGTCAAGTACAGATACCTGATGACCAGCGCCCTCCAGAGCAGCCGCAACATACAACATACCAATTGGAACACCGGTGCTGATCTGCTGTAGAGAGTATGGGTTTCGCAGTATGAGGGGTGGTCTAATAAGTAGAACCTTCATGAATGGTCCACTCCTTGCCAAGGTTTTGTGTGACCAGGCTTTACAAGGAACGCAGCGCCTTCAGCAGTTTCCAATGGTAACTTAGCTTTAGCCTCAACAAGAAACGCAAAGTGCACCCCTTTGATTAGACACTTTTGGGGACTTCTTAAGCAACATTTCGGCCCGGAACTGAAAGACGAGACGAACCAGCGGGGTGACCGATCCCTCTCGCCTTCCGTTGGGGTCAGAGCCCATTATACATTAGCGAAGGGGATCAGACAAACCTTCTGAGTGGCAGCCACTCAGGAAATATAACCCAATCCCCGCAGCTTGTCCCGCATGTCCGCCTCTTCCTGAGGCGTGTGCCCGGCCACCGACTGCCGTTCCAGCACGACCCCGGTATAGCGAACCGGGTGTGCCGCCAGATAGGCAGGCTCGAAGATCTCGGTCAGCACGCGGCCATCCATGTGCTGCAGGATCGGCTGGCCCAGCGCATACAGCACCGTGGGGACGATGTCAGCGATGGTGCCGCCCGTCAATCCCACGCCGGCGCGCACCCCCGGTCCGGCGGCAATGAAGATGCCATCCATGGTATGCACGCCGAAATACTCACGCATCTCCGCCAGGGGCGCAGGCTGCGCCCAGACTTCGGGTAGTCCCTTTTCGGCGTAGTGTCTCGGCCCGGTGATGTACACGATGTCCGGCGCAATCTCCAGGAAGGGGCCACTGTAGATCTCCTCGCTCCTGAAGATCTCGGTGGCAACCGGCTCCTCCGTCTCCGGATCGCGGGCAGAGCGCAAGGCGTCCATGACGTCATTGCGCACCTGCTCAAACTCTGCGCCGGGCTGGACCGCTCCCTGCGGCTGGCGGCCCCGCACGTTGATCTCGATGCCAGCGGCCGGATGGTACATGGGGAAGTGGTAGGCGCGAGTGCGGGGCCAGTCCACCATGTCCAGGTCCATGTGGTAGCCGCGGGCGCGATGCACCAGGATAGCTGGAAGCAGGCGGCGGAGCCTCTCCTCAGAAGGAAGTACACGGCGCACAGCATCGATGCTGCGGCGGATCAGCCGCGACCCGAGACCGGGCTGCTCCCGCTTCTGCACGAGGAATCCCATCTCCCGCAGCCAGGCGTTGGGGTAGACATCGCGGGTTGGATGTGGCCCGCCGCCGTGGTCGGACATGACTAGGACGAACGTGTCGTCGTCGGCCAACTCCAGCAGCCGTCCCACCTGGGTGTCACTAATCTCGTAATGCCGGTCAATGGCGTCGCCGAACTTCTGCGCTCGCTGGCAGCCGTACTGTGGGAAGCGGGGATCGCGGTATTGCCAGAAGTCGTGCTGGGCGCGGTCGATCTCCCCCAGCACGAGAACTAGCGCGTCCAACTCCTGCTGGCGGGCTAACTCCAGTACCATGTCCGTGCGCTGCTCCAGCATGGCCAGCCCCTTGCTCAGGATTTCCTCCTCGGAGGCGTTGAGGAAGTAGTCGGCGGAGAAGTTGTAGCTCTGGGGCAGCGTCTCGCCCCACTTCTCGGGGTAGGTGAAGTTGCGCTTCGTATCCGGGCAGGGGTAGCCGCTGAGCAGGAAGCCGTTGACCTGCCAGGGGGGATAGGTCACCGGCACGCAGATGGCCGCGACCTGATGGTCAGCCTGGCCCAGGATGTCCCAGAAGGTGGTGCCGGCTATCCGTGCCGCGGTGACAACGTTTTCGTTGACGTTGGTGTAGGTAGTGGGGTCGTAAGTGCGCCACTGGAAGATGCCGTGACCGCCGGGGTCTACGCCGGTCATGAAGGTACACCAGGCCGGTGCGGTGACCGGAGGCAGCGTAGAACGCAGCGGGCCATGCACGCCGCGCTCGATCAGCCCTCGCAGGTGGGGCAGCTTGCCCTGTGCCAGCAGGGGATCAATGACATCGAAGGTCGCGCCATCCAGGCCGATGAGAAGGAGCTTCAGTTTGCCCATCTATCCCCCGCCGAGCATCGTGCTGACAGCAACCAATCCAACCAGCATCCAGAACAGCGGAAACACGCTGTAGGAGAGAAGTCCCCATGCAGCCAGTCCGTGCACCAACACAGCGACAATCCCTGCCAGCAGTCCCCGCGAAAGCGGTACCGTATGCCACGGTCCTGCTGCCGCGCTGCGCTGCCCCCTTCGCCAGGCTTGCAGCAGCACCAGGCCCATGAAAGCCAGGAAGAGCAGGAGCGCGAACGGCCCCGCCTCGCTGGCCAGCGCCAGATAGACGTTGTGTATCTTATGCTTCTGCCCTTCCATCTGCCAACGCCACCCGAGGCCGTATTCCGGCAGCACGATTCCGAGGTTGTCCAGACCGATGCCGCTGAGAGGGTAGTCGGCGATTATGGCCAGTGCCGCACGGTTCAGATTCTCCCGCACGCTCAGGGTATCCTGCAGGCTCTCGAACAGGCGGGCGCGGATCAGGCCTGCAAAGGGCAACAGCAAGAGACCCAGCAAGACCACTGCCACAGCCACAGTGATGAACTGGCGACGGTTCGGCAGCCGGCCGCGGGATTGCAGCCAGAGGACGACGGCCACGCCCGCCGCCAGGCCGAACCAGCCACCGCGGGTGAAGGTGACCACCTGAGCGGCTGTGCCAGCCAGGACGATCAGGCCCAGCAGGAGGCGTTGCATCCGGGTGCGGGCGGCCAGCCACAGGCTCAGGGCCAGAGGCACGAGCATCTCCAGCCAATGGGCCAGGCTGGTGTCGGTGTTCAGCGTGCCGCGCACACGGAAGAGGCCGCCCGCTACCGTGCCCACCTCGCGCACCTTGCCCACCGTGCCGCCCACCAGGTCGGAGATGGAACCGATGTTGCTGCGTGTGAGATACTGGAGAAGGCCCAGGCCGCCCTGGATGGCGACCATCGCCAGCAGCACTGCCACCAGCGATCGTAACTGCCAGCGCTCTCGCAGCGCATGGGCGAAGTAGAAGTAGATCAGGAAGCCCCGCGCGTACTGCAGCCAGCCGTTCAGTCCGGTGGGCACGTGTCGCCCCAGCAGGGAGGCCAGCAACAGCCAGGCCATCAGCGCCAGCCCCGCGGCGTCAAGTGCTGTCAGCCGCAGGGGCTTGGACTCACCCCGGTAGGCTCGCCACAGCCAGGCAACGTAGAGAGCCAGCAGTAGAGGGTCGAAGGCGTAGATGGTTAGGGGGATCCTCTCCACCGTGAGGTTGAGCGCCGCCAGCAGGCTCAGGGCGAAGAGGGCAGGCAGCCAGCTGTCGAACCCGGCGGCGATGACGATGGTCAGCCCGATCAGCAGCGCCAGGACCAGGGCTAGGAAGAGCCCTTCGGCACCGCTGCCGTGGATGCCGACCACGGCCACCGCCGTCAGCAGTACGGCCAGCAATGCGAAGCCAGCTAGCAGCGCCAGGTCTGGCAGCCAACCGGCCTGCAGAAATCCCTTTTTCATCGGCGAAGCGGCGTTATCGTCCACAGACATCTCATCTCAGAAGCGAAAGCATTTCGTGACAGAGTTGAAAGGTCCCTTCAGACCCTTCAGTCCCCTCAGACTCCTCGTTTCCCTCATTTCCCTCTTTTCCTCAGCTCCCTTCCCGCAAACCCGGCTAACTCAAATACCCCAACCCGGCCAGACGCGCCTTCACCTCCGCCGAGTCGGCCTCGGAGTACACCTTGCCAACCGGCGGTGGCTCCTCGACCGGCTCCTCGGCCTCGACGAAGCGCACCGGCCGCGCCGCCATCAGCGTCTCTTCCAGTGCTGCCTTCAGTACACGCCCGTCCATGGCGACCGGCACAGGCAGATCCATCAAGTACAGGATGGTGGGAGTCAAATCGGCAATGCTCGCCCCATCAAGGGCCACGCCCGGCCGGATTCCCGGCCCGCGCATGGCCAGGATTCCCTCCATGCGATGGGTGCCGCTGAGGAAGCTCGGCATCGGCTCCACCAGCAACTGGCGGCGAAATTCAGTCACCACCCAGTAGCCATCGGCCGGCATCACCACCAGATCGGGCAGCTTGTTGGCTTGGCTGCCATGGTAAATCTCCTCCCGACGCCACACCTGTGCCACCATCGGTTGGCCGTTGGCCGGATCACGCAAGGCCAGCAGCCCTTCGGCGATGCGTTCCCGCAACGCCTCCCACGCCGGGCCCGGTGGCACCGTGCCCTGACGCTCACGCCCCACGGTATTGAGATAAATGCGCCCGAAGAGAGAACTGGAAAAGGCGAACGCTTTCGTCTGAGGCCACTCGATGAGCGCGTCCCGCTTGAGCCGCGCCACCAGTCCTTCGCCGCGGCTGCGCGGCTTGATCAGCCGACGGCGCAGCTTGAAGACGTCGGCCCGACGCACCGCCTCCTCGGCCCAGCCCAGCAGCCTGCCCTTGAAGGACGATTGGGCCGGTGCCGACAGCAGCCCCTCATTCAACAGCCACTGATTGAGGTACAGACGACGCATCACCGGTCCAAAGCCGTGATCGGACATGACAATGACCGGCCGCTCGTCGCCGGCCAGCGTGCACAGTTCGCCCACCAATTCGTCCAGCGTTTGGTAGAAGCCACGCACCTGAGCCTTCTCCAGTTCTGGCTTGCGTTCGAAATCGGGGTGATGGGGATCGGCCCAAGCCCACAGGGCGTGCTGGATGATGTCGGTGGCCTGGAAGTGAACCATGAAGAAGTCCCAGTCTTCCTTGTTGAAGATGTAGCGGGCAACCGCCGCCCGGCCGCGGGCCAGGGCCGTCACCTGTTCCACGAAGCCCTTCACGCCCAGGTAATCGAAGGTGCGCACGGGGGTGAACACCTGATACTCGCCCACGGCGGCTACCACCTCGTCGTACAGCTCTGGCGGCCAGAAGGCCTGCCGCGGCGAGGGGCTGAGCATCCCGGCCACGAGGACGCCGTTCACCGGCTGCGGTGGATAGGTCACCGGCACATTAATGATCGCCAGCCGCTTGCCAGCATCGCCGAGCAAACCCCATAGCGTGCGCGGGCCGACACTGGTGGCATCCACCAACGGGGTGTCATAGGTACCAGGCTGGTAGCGAGTGAAGTAGAACAGGCCGTGCTTGCCGGGGTTCATCCCCGTCTGGAAGGTGGCCCAGGCCGGAATCGTAACCGGCGGGATCGTGGAGCACAGCTTGCCTGACGCACCCTCGGCCACCAGGCTGGCCAGGTTGGGGAGATACCCCGCCTCCATCCACGGCTGCAGGATGTCCCACGTGGCCCCGTCCAGGCCGATGACCATCACCTTGCGTGATGCGTGTTGCGTGTTGCGTGTTACGTGTTGTGTGTCACTCATCGCCTACCGCCTATCGCTTGTCTCGCGTCGCCGATTCCCCGCACCAGTTGTAACAAGCCGGGCAGCTCATCCAGTCGTAATAGTTGACCCACAGCGAGGTAGATCAGCCCGCCCAGCGCACCAGTGCTGGCTGCTACCAACAGTGCATTGATCGTTGTAGTGGCCCACCCCAGGCGGCCGGCTACTGCCCATCCACCCCATGCAGCCAATCCGGCAACACATGACGCGGCCACCACTCGAGCCGTGTAGGCTCCCAAGTCCAGTCCGCCCAGAGGCCGCAGCAGCCAGTACGCTCGCGCCACGGACAGAAACGCCGTCAACGTAGAGGCCCAGGCCAACCCGTGCACGCCGATCAAGCGCATCAAGCCCCAGGCCAGAAGGACGTTCACGCCCAGCATCCAGGTCATGTGCCGGGTGGGCGTGGTCGCATCCCGCCGGGCGTAGTGCGCCGTCAGCATAACCTGCACCAGCGCCAGCGCCGGCACGTTGAGCGCGTAGATGGTCAGCAGCGCGGCGGTGAGAGCGGTGTCTGCCACATCGAACGCCCCACGCTGGAACAGCACCCACACGATGGGCGTGCTC
Organism: uncultured Anaerolineales bacterium; assembly: GCA_965369635.1. Taxonomy (GTDB): domain Bacteria; phylum Chloroflexota; class Anaerolineae; order UBA3071; family UBA3071; genus UBA3071. The sequence continues at coordinate 21,233 of CBDURC010000010.1, forward strand.
AGAGCGGCCATCAGCGCCGCGGCCGGACAGGTGATAAAACTCAGCAGACGGTAGCCCAGCCGCAGGCTGCGGCGGAGTGCCGGTCCGTCTCCGGCCTGAGCCGAGGCCGACAGCGTGGGCAGGATGGCCGTACTGACACTGTTGGCGAAGACCTGGAAAAGCGAGAGCGACATGCGCCGGGCATAGCTCAACGCGGTCACGCTGCCGGCGGGCAGGAAGGAGGCCAGGAAGCGCTCAAGAATTAGTCCGCTGCGCCGCAGGCCGATCCCGCCAGCTCGCGTCATCAGCAGTCGCATACCCTCACGGACGTCGGGGTCGGAAAGGCTCCAGGAGAACCGATAGCGACCGCCTGCCCAGGCTATCGCCACCCCCAGCAGAACCATTTGCGCCAGCGTTCCCACGACATAGCCGAAGGCCAGGGCACGGATGCCCCAGGTGTGGTAGCCAAGCAGCAGTGTCGCCAGCGCGCCCATGTGGCGCACCACATTGCCTGCTGCGGGCACGGCGAAGCGCTCCAGAGCGTTGAGTTGCGCCCGCATCACCTCCGCCAGGCCCAGGGGCGGCAGCATCAGGAACAGGATGCGGGCCAGCGAGACGGCCTGCGCCCGCTGGGGTGGTTCCAAGCCTGCCCCCACCAAGCCCGTGATCCAGCCGGCTGCCAGCCATCCCAAGGCCGAGATGGCCACCAGCAACGCACCGCTGAGGTTCAGCAGGCGGCTGAAAACCGTCCAGGCTCGGGTGCGCTCGCCATCCTGCAATCCGGTCAGCACCGGCACCAGCCCACTGACGAAGGACCCTTGCAGGACGAGCATCACGAACTGGGGAACAGTGAAGGCCAAAAAGAAACCGTCGGTGGCTTGGCCAAGGCCGAACAGCGCGGCCACGACCATCTCCAGCACCAGGCCACCCAGCACGCCCAGGCCATTGAAGAGCGAGATGACGGCCGAATGGCGTACGATGGCGCTGTGGGCTTCCTCGCTTTTCGGCTTCGTCGATTCCTTCGGCTGATCTAGTTCAGGCAACCTGCTGGGCCTCCGAACGCAGGGCTAGAAGCAGCGCGGCCAGCACACCCAGCAATCCCCCAAGTACGCTGCCCACGGCGGTGTTGACGAGCACTTTGGGCGACACTGGCGCCCTGGGCAACTGGGCCGGGCTCACGACCAGCAGCCAACTGTCATGTAGCTGCGTCTGGGTCTCGATCTCTTGCAGCTTGAGGGCGAGGATGATGTACGATTCCTCAGCCAGTTGCCGCTCGCGCACCAACTCGATGAGCTGGCGCTGCTTCTCAGCCAACTTCGCCTGCAATGCGCGCACGTCCACCTGCAAGGCAGTGATGATGCCCTCCAGCGACACCGCTTCGGCCCGTAGCGCGTCCAGCACTCCGCTGATGTCTTGCGTGACCAGCGCAGCGGGACCCAGCCGACCGCGCGCGGTCAACACCTCGCTGGCACTCAGCAACTCCAGCGGCAGGTCTCGGCCAGTGGCATTGCCCTGCCCCTGCAAAGCCTCCGCCTGTCCGATGAGCAGATTCACTGCATCGCGGGCAGCCATGTAGCTGCCCAGGGTCAGGTTCTTGGTCTCCAACGCCTCTCCCGCCGCACCGTAGCGCTCGTATAGGCCAAACAGGTTGCGCACATCGGTCAGGCCAGATTGACGGGAGAAGGAGGCGGGGTACTGGACGTTGTCCACCAGCCCTACGCCGGTTTCTCGCTGGAACGCTTCTAGTCTGTCCTCCGCCTGGCCCAGCTTTGCCTTAGCTGCCTCCAGAGACGTGCCGATGTCCCCTTCTGCCTCCAATGGAAAGCCGTACAACTCGTTGACCTGAGCCACGTAGACGCCGGCCCATGTGTTCGCCAGTTGCTGTGCCAGCGCCGGATCACTGTGACGGGCCTTGATCCGGAAGTAGCTGGTATCACCGCCCACTTGGGTGGCCTCGATACGCTCTATCAGCGCGCCTGGGGCCTGCTCCTCCACCGTCAACGCGTCTCCCATCACCTGCAGCACCCGCTCTTCCAACTCCCGGTTCTCGATCAGGTTGAACAGCGTACGATTGAGTGCTGTGTTCAGCCCTAGCTCCAGAGTGGAACGGAAGCGGCTATCGAAGTCGGCCTTCAGCTTGGGTGTGGTCACCAGCAGCGTCGTTCCCGCCTCGTACACCGGCGGCAGCACTCGGCTGATGACAAAGCCGGTCAAGGCCCCGATGATGGCCAAGGCGAGTACCACCGGCCAGCGGCGTATCACAGCCCGCACGTAGCGGCCCAGGTCAATCATATCGTTCATAGCTCCTCCTCGAAGGTGCTCAAGGTCAGACAGGGTTCAAAAGTAGTAATGCCGAACGACGACGCCTAACAGCGATCCTATGTCCAACAGCGCTGTGCCCAGCACGGGCACGAGCCACCAATGTCGCCAACCCAGGCGCAAGCCCCAGCCGCGCCAGCCCAGCACGAAAACCACAGCCAAGGGCACCAGTGCCGGGAAAAGGTACCTCCCCTGTGGCTGCCAGGCCCGCCCGACCATGGGCAAAAGGACCACGGCGGCGACCAAGACCGCCTGAAGGCCCAGCCAGGTCAGCGCCCGCCGCTGCCAGGGCTCGGGCAGAAGCTGCCCCGCCCAGCGCCATCCTACTGCCGCCCCCAACGTTGCCAGGGCAGGCAGGACATAGGCCCACAGCGGCAGCGTCAGCGTCAGCCAGCCGTAATCGCCCCAGAAGTTGCCGAACGTGACCGCCAGATAGAAGCCATAGCGCTTCAGCGACGCAGCATCGTAGCTGGTCGGGTCGAAGAGACCCCGGCTGAACCAGAGCGGCAGTCGCAGGTAGCCCGCCGTCCAACCTTCCCAGCGGTGCTTGGGAGTCTCGACGGAACCGTTGCGCAAGAGTTCCCCTTCAACGGCGCGCAGGCTGAGGTCATCGAAAAAGAGTTCCGGCGAGCCTTCGACTTCCTCGGGAACGGCCAGCAACACCCGCAGCCGGTCGGCGTCAGGGGCCACACGGTGACGCAGTTCGGAAGGCTGCCACCGCGGAGTCAGTCTCACGCCCTGAGTCGTTTCGTCTCGGCCATCGTCAATGGTGATCTGGGCTTGGGCTGCCTCTGCCGACCGCGCCCAGAAGCGCAGTGTCACTTCTTGGCCGCGCAGGCGGTGGACCTGGTTGCTGGGTATCGTTTGCACCAGCCAGGCGTGCTGCTCGGGCGGCAGAGCCGGCAGAGTCAGCGCCCAGGTGCCGCTGTGGGCAGCGACCGCGGTGCGAGCGTCGTAACGCATGGTGCCGCGGCGGCCCCACGCGGCCGCCTGACCTGGCACCGGCCACAGGGCCAAGATGGCCAGGGCCAATACCAATCCGCCGACGGCCAGCGCTCCGCACCATCGCTGTCGCCGTGAGAGCATCCGGCGTGCAGTCACGACCAGGACGACTGCCGTCAGCGGCAAGGCGAACAGACCGCTCTTCTTGCTCAGCGGCAACAACACTGTGAGCACCAGCAGGGCCAGCAGCCGTGACCTGTTCCAGCCGCGGCGACTGCCGCGAACCAGCGTGAAGGCCAGTGCCGCACCGCCCAGGTTGGCCAGAGCGTCGTTGTTCGCCGAAGCACCGATGAACGCAGCCATCGGCTGGAAACCCAACCAAGCGGCGACGGCCAGCGACAGCGTGTGGCGAGATGGCCACAGCTCTCGCGCCGTCAACCCGCCCAGGAGCACCACACCCGCGCCCAGCGCCGCCGAGTAGGCCCGAATGGCCGTTAGCTGCCGCTCGATCCCCGGGAGCAGGCGGCAGATTAGCGCAGGCAGCACGTAGTAGAGCGGCGGTTCATCGGCGACCTGCGTGCCGGCGCGGCTCAGCCAGGCGTCCTCCGCTTCACCGAACGTGACCGGCAGCGGATCGGGCGTCGAGTCTCCCAGATACTCCCAAAAGCGACGGGCCGCAAGGGAGCGCAGAATCCTCGCCTGCAGCGTGGGCGAGATGTCAGCCGGCGTCAGCAGGTGCCCCTTCTCAGCCAGCAGACGGGCGTACTCGTAGTGCAGCGGCTCGTCGGGCGCCTGCCAGAGCGGAACGACGGTGGCCCACAGCAGCCCGTGCCCCCACGCCAGCAGGAAGATGAGCAAGGCGACTCTCGTGCAGTATCTTCCCGTATCGCCCCGCGCTGACGGAAGGCGGGGTACTCCGCTTCCAGTTCCAGCCCCAGCGCCAAGCGTCATCTCAGCACGTGGGGCAGGAAGCTCTGATGCACATCGCCCGTCACCACAACCTCCAGAAGCGGGATGGCATCATCGGCCAGCCGCTCCCCGGTGACGCCAAAAGCGGCTAGCCGCTCGCCTCCCTGCAGCCGATACAGCCCCACCTTCAACTGATACGCGCCAGTGGGCAAGCTCCAGGGCAAGTTCAACAACCGCTCGTCCTGAACCATCTCACCGGCGGCCCATAGATCCGTCGGGTACCAGCCATAGCGAGGCGGGCCATCCTGCCCGAAGACGAAATGACCTTGGGCATCCCACAAATGCACGAAGACAGTGTAGTCACCCTCCACCGGCTCCTCGGCTTGCCAATAGAGGGTGAGCGGCAGAACCCGGCCCAATGAGCCGCCAATCACTCCCCCGTCGTAGCCCACCAGGGCAATACGGCCGCCTCCTGGCTCCTCCAGCGTGTACTGCACCGGCATCTGCGCGCGGTAGCTTGGTCGTTCTTCCGCGCGCAGTGGCAGCCTCCCGAACAGCGCTCGCTCCCCCACGGGGTGACCCTGCGGATCGCTCACGGGCAGATGGGCTTGCTCCTCGTCGTCCACGAAAAGCGTCACGGCCACCTGGCCGCGGGTCGGCACTGGCATATCCTCGACGATCCGCAGCCAGTGGGTCTCGCGGAACATGTCCCCAGGCAGCCAGAGGCTGGTGGCGAAGTTGCCGCCGCCGGGGTAGTGATTCCGGCTGCCATACGACTGTTCGCCCGCACCCAGCAGATGCACGCCGACGGTGTAGTTTCGGTCCATTGGCGCCAGCGCCCGCCACCACAGGGTGACCGCCAGCCCTTCGCCCGGACGCACGACATCCGGCCAGAGGTCGTAGGCCACCAGTTCCGCTTTCCCGTCGAAGGTGAGCCCCAGTCGCTGCGCCCGCTCCGGCAGATCCGCCTCGGTCAGCAGGGTTGGCGCGGCATAGGCCGGACGGATGAGGCCGAGGGGCACCCAGATCGCGGCCGCCAGCGCCAGCGCACTCAATGCGGCCAGTCCCCATGATCGCACGCGACCCGGCAGCCACTGACTCAGCCCCCAGGTCAGAAGCAAAGCGACCGCGGGCAGTGCCGGCAACAGGTAGCGCCCCCGCAACAGCACACCGCCTCTGCGCAACTCCTGGTACAATGGCAGGGCAAGGAAGCAGATCCAGGCAAGCACCAGCAAACCTACGCCCAGCCAGCGCCGCGGCGTCCGCTCTCGCCACAGTCCCAGGAGCATGCCCACAGTGGCCAGCCCGCACAGCACGGCCAGGGTGGTGAAGACCCACTTCTCAGGACTCAGGTTGCCCCAGCCGAAAGAGGCCCAGAAGGTGTGGAAACCGTAGCGCAGGAGTCGCGGCACATTGCCCCAGGCCAGCCCCCGCAGCAGGCCATGCTCGGCCATCATGCGGATCTGGCGGCGGAAGCGGGGAAGCAGGTGACCGGTCGTTTGCCAGTTGCGCCAGAACCACGCACCGACCAGCAGCGCTGCAGAGCCCAATCCCAGTGCCAGCCATCGCCAGCGCATGGGCCGCGCCTGCCCTGCCCGCCATGCTCGCCACAGGCCAATAGCGAGGGCGATCACAGCCAGGGGCAGCAAGGCCAAAGCCGTGTACTTGGTCAGCACGGCCAGCACGGTACACAACCCCAGGCCCAGCAGGGTCCGTCCGTCGGGTGGTTCCAACATCACTCGGACCCCGCAATAGAGCGCCCAACCACCCAGAGCGCTGACCAGCACATCATTGGTGATGACGCTGTTGATGGACAAGAACTGGGGGGCAAAGGCATGAAGCGCCAAGGCCCCCAGAGCCAAAACGGGATCGTCCGGCCAGAGAAACCGCGCCAGCAGGTAGGTAGCGACACAGCCCAGCGTGCCCATCAGCGTGGACATGAGCCGGGCCAGATGGGCTGCCAGCACGGTGCCCTGCCAGGGGAACCGCTCAACCTGCGGGTCGTGGATGGCAAAGTTGACACCGCCCTCGCCGGTGCCGCGGCTGGCGTAGGGGTTGACCACCGGCACGAGGTCGTCGCTGGTGTCCACGGCCATGACTGGCAGCGCGGCCAGGACGTAGTAGAGGGGCGGTTGTGTGGCCTCGTCGTACCGATACTCTTCCGTCAGTCGCTGTCCGGGCGGCGGCAGTGCCCGATTGCGGGCCACGTATTCCACGAACTTGTAGTGCGCCCATTCGTCGTGCGCCTCCCAGAGAGGCACGATGACGCTATAGAGCACGCTCAGCGCCAGGTGGACTAGCAGGATGACGACGGCCCACCGGTGGTATCTGTCCTTCGGGCCCATCAGATGCTCTCAGTTCGCAGCCCCGGCGATGTGGTGTGGCTTCCGCGTCGATCGAACCGTTCCCTGATCATAGCTTGGCATTATAGCACACCCACCAAGGCCCAGCAAACCCGTGTCATTCCCCCTCTCTTCCACTGACCTGTCTTCGCCAAAGCCAGACCGCCCCAGTCAGCAGCGCCAAAGCTGTCACACCGCTGATGACCACCCCCAGCCGATAGCTCAGCGGCGCGTAGACGAAGCGCAACCGGACCGTCCCCGGCTCCACGGCTGCGGCACGAAAAGCGTAGTTCACCCGCTGCACGGTCCCCTGTCCCCCACCTTCTTCCATGACCCGCCAGCCGGGGTAGAAGACCTCGCTCAGCACCAGAACCCCCGGCGCACTGGCCTCGACTTCGACCACGATCTCGTTGGGGCCGAAGGCCACGATCTCCACCTCTTCCGGGCCCGCTGCCGGAGCAAGCAGCGGGGCCTCTCCCTCCACCACGACTTCCGTCGCCGGATCGAAATCGGGCGCATGCACCGCGGCCCAGGCCGCCTCGTGATCGGGCACGCCGACCGCTTGATGTACAAGGAAGGCCCGCGGCAGCGCACTGCGGTTCCGGTAGACGTTAAGTTCCGGATCGCCATCAAAGGCCAGCTCGAACTTATCCCAATCTAGCGCCACGTCCTTCCGGGCGATCACATAGCGAGCATTGAGGAGATCATACAGCGGCGAGGAGCGGCTGCCCATACCTTCCCAATAGCGCTCGTAGTCGGCCAGCACCAGTGGATTGACCACACCCCACACGTCGTCCAGACCGTGCAGTATCGCTGCATCCGGCTGCCAGAGCTGGTCAATCCCCGTGCGGGCGTCAATGCGGAAGCGGTCGCCATCGTTGCGCAGGAAGCTTACAATCTCTGGATGCTCGAAAGCGCCAGTGGGGTCGGTGTCCCCCAGGTCGTTGTAGGCCCCTGTGCTGGCCAGATCAAGGAAGATCAGCACCACCGCCAGCAGGCCAAGGATGCGCGGACCCGCCCAGCCATAGCGCCGTGCCGCCAGCAGCGCCAGGCTGGCCAGCAGCAGCGCGGCGAAGATAGCTACAGCTATGGTAGCCACGGAGATGCGTGAGAATACCTCAGGGGTCCTGTCCTGCCCCGTGATCAGGGCGAAGTAGGCCAGTGGCAGACCCACGGCACACGTCGCGCCGGCCGCCCACGCCGACAGCCGGAAAACCCTCCGGAAAGACGCTCCCTCATCGCCGCGAGAGCGCAGCAGTGCATCAAGCCCCAGTGCCGCCAGCGCTGCCAGCCCAAAATCCATGACCAGCACCAGGCGCGATGGAGCGCGGAATTGGCCGAAGCCAGGCACCAGTCTCGTCAACCAGCCGTGGGGCAGGCTGTAGATGCCCAGAGCGATGAGGAACGTGATCACCGCCAAACCCAACAGCGCCCACACGCGGCGGGGGCGGCCTCGCATCATCGCCAGCAGTGCCAAGATCAACGGCAGCACGCCCAGATAGCCCACCTCGACCCGCGGCCACAGCCCCCAATGGAACTGCGGTCCCCGCCCGAAGAAGCCAGGGACGAGCAGCCCAATCCACTGGGCGGGCGAAAGAGAATAGCCCACCGTCTGCTGGTAGTCCCATCCGGCGCGGGCGCTGTGGCGGATGAGTTCGAGGGCAGGGAGCAACACGACCGCAGCCAGGAGGCCGGCAACGAGGCAACAGGTGAACAAGTAGACGAGGCGACGAGGCAACAAGGAAACGATGGAACTTGTGGCTTGCCCACTGGCTCCTTGCCTCAATACCAGATAGGTCTCCAGCACCGTGTAGAGTCCTAACGCCAAGGCGATGAAAAGCGTCACCTGCGCATGACCCGCCAGCGTAGCCACGGCCAGCAATACACCGGCAACCACTGCCCACCAGATCTCCAATCTCTGATCTCCAACACCCCGCAGGTAAGTCCAGAAGACCCAGGGCAGCCAGCTCGCCACGGCGATGAGATTCAAGTTGCCGAAGTGAGTCAGGAAGCCATCAGAGAACATGAAGGCCAGCGCCCCGGCCAGGGACGCCCAGCGACTCAACTTTGCTTCCCCCTCGCGCCAGCGGCTCAACCGCAGTAGCAGATACATCCCCGTTCCCGCCCACCAGAAGTGAAAGATGCTCAACCATTCCATGGTGAGGTAGGTCAGCGGACGAGCCAGGAAGAAAGCAAGCACATTAACGGGGTAGAACAGACCGGCCTGAATGTCGCCGATGAACGGAGCGCCGCCATAGAGATGGGGATTCCAGAGCGGGATGATACCCTGGCGGAAGCTCTCCGCAGTGAAGCGGTAGGTGGGATAGAGAAACGAAGCCAGGTCGCCGCCGTCGGCAGGCATCCACGACCCACCCCAGATGATGCGCCAGAAAAAGCCCAGGGCGGCCAACGCCAGTACGCCAAGACTGGCCACGTCCCGGTGGTATGGCCCCGACCAGCGCCCGCGGCGATGCCCCTGCCAGGTGAGGAGGTAGCCTATCAGCCAGAGTGAGATTGAGACAATGAAGAGCGAGAGCATGCGGTGCTGTCCCTTCGTTAGCACGGTAGATTGGTCCAGAGCCCAACTTACCCAATCTGCCAATCTACCAGTTCCCAGTATACCGACCCACCACTTGCAGCGCGCTGTGGCCTGTGGTATCATATCAGCGGTGGACGACGAGCGACACACGAGATACGCGGAGGATAATGATGAAAATCGTCAGC
>CBDURC010000011.1:0-30355 GCA_965369635.1 uncultured Anaerolineales bacterium
AGGCACTGGCTGTTCACTCATGCGGGCGATTTCCTCCAAGATGCTCTCGGTGGCCCGCTGAACGTTGCCGGGGTTGACGCCAGCGAAGACGTACCATGGCCCCGGCCACTGGCCCGCCTCCAGCGAACTGAGACAGTAGTAGGCCAAACCTTGCTCTTCCCGCACATTGGTGCCCACACGCCCATACATGCCGAAGCGCCCCAGCACCGTGTTGGCCAGCACCGCGGCGTAGTATTGGGGATCGGCGCGCGCCAGCCCAGGATAGCCAAGCACGATGTCCGACTGGGTCTTGCCGGGCAGGGTCACATCCTTGCGGACGATGGACTCCAGCTTCGGCACAGGCGGCGGCGAGGCTTCCCGGTCGCCTCCACCAGACCACTCGCCAACTGCCCCCTCAAGCAAGGCCAGCGCTGTCTCTGCCTTCACCGCCCCGACCACAACCACCACGCCGCCCCGCGGGCCGTAGTGCCGCCGATAGAAACTGACGACGTCATCGCGGCCGATGACCTCCGCCGTCTCGTGGTAGCCGATGAGGCTGCGACCGTAGGGGTGCCCTGGATAAACCAGTTCACGGAAGGTGAGCGCCGCCATGCGGCCGGTGTCGTGATCACGCTCTCGCAGGTCGGTCAACCACTGGCCGCGTACCTTCTCCAGGTGTTCGGCGGGGAAGGTGGGATGCTGCAGGACATCTGCCAGCACGTCCAGGACCAGCTCCAGGTCTTCGACCAGCGATTTGCTGTGGAAGCTCGTCAGGTGCCGGCCAGCCGAAACGCCGATGGAAGCCCCCACCCCCTCCACCGTCTCGTTGATTTCCTCGAAGCTGCGGCGCTCGGAGCCTCGCGTAAGCAGCGATGCGGTGAACGCCGCCAGTCCTGCCTTTTCGTCGGGCTCGGCCACGCTGCCTGCAGGCAGGTATCCGTGCACGACCACCGCCGGACTGGTGAAGTTCTCTCGCACCAGCACCACCATGCCATTGGGCAACTCGCGGCGCACGATGTCGTTCGGCCCAGGCACTGTCGCGACTCTACGCTGCATTGCCATACTCGCTCCTCGCACGAAACACGGAACAGGAAACACTGCTGCGTGGTGCGTGCTGCGTATTGCGTTCTGCATCCTATCCCTGCGGCACGTAGCAGCCGACCGTCCCCTTGCTCCTCGCCAGGTACTTCTGCGCCACCTGTTGCACGTCCTCGGCGGTGACGGCGGCCAGGCTGTCCAGGTAGCCATCGAACCATTCGGTCGAAGCCACGATCTCGCTGAAGCCCAGCCAGAACCCCTGGTTGCTCACGCTCTCGCTGGAGTAGGCGAACTGGGCCCGCGTCTGCTTGATGGCCTTGCTCAGCTCTTCCGGCGTGATGGGCTCGCTGGCGACCCGCTCCAACTCAGTCCACAGGGCCGTCTCCACCTCCTCCAACGTGCGCTCTGGCCGCAGCGTGGCGGAGAAGGAAAACAGGAAGGGATCAACGGTTGACTGCACGGAACTGCCCGCACCGGCAGCCAGTTCGGTATCCACCAGCGCCTTGTAAAGGCGCGAGCTGCGATTGGTCGTCCCACCGCCAAAGAAGCTCATCGGCTTGGCCCCGCCCAGCACGGTATCGAGCACCACCAGCGGGAAGTAGTCCTCATGCGTTGCAGAGACGGCATGGAACACCATTTGAAGGTAGGCGGTCTTGCCTTCCCCCTCGACGACAACGCGGCGCTCCCCGCGCTGCGGCGGTTCGACCGCTCGCACGGCCAGCAATTCCGGCCCCAACGCGGCGTCGCCGAACAACTCTTCGATGCGGGCCAGCATCGTGTCGCTCTCGAAATCGCCCGTAGCCACAGCTATGGCGTTGTTCGGCGCGTAGTAGGCACGGTAGTACTGCCACAGATCGTCACGAGTCATGGACTGCAAGTCGTGCTTCCAGCCCACGACCTGGTGACGGTAAGGATGAGCACGAAAAGCAGCGGCCTGCACCTCCTCGCCGAGCAACCACCGCGGGGAGTTCTCTGCCCTTTCCCGCTCGGAGATGACGACGGTGCGCTCTTTCGCCAGCTCCTGCGCACAGAACAGCGAGTTGGTCATGCGATCCGCCTCGATGCGCAGCCCCAGATCAAGGCGGTCCGAGGGCAACGTCTCGAAGTAGGTCGTCCAATCTATCGAGGTCATACCGTTGAAGACACCGCCCTCTCGAGCGACCGCCTTGTCGAACTCCCCCTGAGGGAACGTGGGCGTGCCTTTGAACAGCATGTGCTCCACCCAGTGAGAGATGCCCGTGATTCCTGGCGTCTCGTTGCGGCTGCCCACTCGGTACCAGACCCAGAAACTAGCCACCGGAGCATGGTGCATCTCCTTCAGCACCACCAGCAGACCATTGTCCAGCGTCGTTTTCTCTGCCCTGCGGTCACTCACGACATTCCTCCCAGCGGTAGTTCAGGAGCTCTCGCCGCCTCCTGCACCCTCGCCGCCATATCCTCGCCCTACACCGCGGTAGACGAAGCCCAGGTCCCGCATCGCCGCCGGGTCGTAGATGTTGCGCCCGTCCATCAAGACTGTCCCACGCATCAACCCCTTGATGCGTGCCATGTCCAGATGCTTGAACTCGTTCCACTCAGTGACCAGAACCAGCGCGTCGGCCTCCTCGGCCACCTGATAGGGGTTCTCACAGTAGATGACGCCATCCAACACGCTCTTCGCATTGGCAACTGCCTGCGGATCGTAGGCCTTGACCTGTGCTCCCTCGTGCTGGAGCATATGGATGATACCAATGGACGGCGCATCGCGCATGTCATCGGTGTCGGGCTTGAAAGCGAGGCCCAGAAGCCCGACGGTCTTGCCGCGGAAGCCGCCCAGAATATCACGCAGCTTCTGGATAGCCCGTTTGCGCTGATCGTAGTTGACGTGAGTCACCGCCCGCAGGATCTCAGGACGCACGCCGTATAGCTCGGCCATGTGAATTAGGGCCTTGACGTCCTTGGGAAAGCATGAGCCTCCCCAACCGATGCCCGATCCCAGGAAGTGGGGAGCTATCCGATGATCACTGCCCATGCCCCGCGCCACCTCCTTCACATCCGCTCCCAACGCCTCACAGACGCTGGCGATTTCGTTGATGAAAGAGATCTTGGTGGCCAGGAAGGCGTTGGAAGCGTACTTGATCATCTCGGCAGTCCTCAAGTCAGTGATGATCGTAAGCGCCTGGAGAGGGTAGTAGATCTCTGCCACCTTCTCCGCCGCCTCTCGGCTGGTCGAGCCCAGTACGATACGGTCGGGATTCATGAAATCGTGAACCCCTGAGCCTTCGCGCAGAAACTCGGGGTTGCTCACCACTGCGAATTCCACGTCGTCCCCGCGAATGTCACGCACAATCTTGGCCACCCAGTCCCCTGTCCCTATGGGAACAGTGCTCTTGTTTACGATGATCGTAGGCCGATGCATGCGCCTGGCGATGTCCTCGGTCGCGGCATCGACGTGGGCCAGGTTGGCCTCGCCCTCAGAGCCCGTCGGCGTTCCCACGGCAACGAAAACGAACTGGGCATCCTCAAGCGCTTCGTCGTACGATGTGGTGAAGTCCAGGCGGCCCGCCGCGTAGTTGCGGCGTACGATCTCCTGCAGTCCAGGCTCGTAGATGGGCAGGATTCCCTTCTTCAGGTTGTCTGACCTTTCCTGGTTGCGATTGATGCAGATGACCCGGTTGCCCAGGTCAGCGAGGCAGGCCCCCGTGACCAATCCCACGTAGCCCACGCCTACGACACAGATGCTCTTCATAGTTTCATCTCTCCTTGCCATCGTCGTTTCACAAGTAACCTCCCCCGTGTATGCACCTGGCACACTTGACGGACACTTCTGCGAGGACCTGAACCGTGAGACGTTGGTGCCTCATCACGTTTCACGTTTCGCGTTTCACAATGTTATCCTCAGGCCTACCCGACGGCATGCCACGGGCGCAGCCCAAGCTCATGCCACTGACACAGGCTCCGCCATCAGAACCCGCGCCGGCTCGATCATCTCGTCCAGTATCCTCTCCATGGCCATGGTGTGGCTGCACACACCCCGTCGGGCGAAGAAATCGCAGTCGCAGCGCCAATTGCCCTCCTGATACACCACCACGTGATCCGTATGGTTACCTCGCAAAGTGACCCGAAAACCGCTGAAACTGACGCGGTCCCGCTGTTCCGCATAACGCTTGGCCTTCATGATCTTGTTAATCATACTGGAGTCCATTTGTCTGCCCCTCCCGCCTCCCATGGAGGCGATAACCACGTACCTGATCTGCCGGAGTGCAACTCCGGCGGCCCGAGCCCCAGCCACCAGACCTCCTGACGGTACAGAATGCTTCCTTTGCTAGGCTACCGAAGCCGGGTATCAGGCTACCGAAGCCGGGAGTGCAACTCCCGGCCAACAAGGAGTGAACTCATTCGCAGTCCTGACAACAAAAAAACACCAAGACGCGGCAGCGCCTCAGTGCTGAGTACGACCCTGGCCCACGATGGCTGTCCTGTGTTCAGTGACATGCTTCATCGCCTGCCAGTATACCCGAGTTGAGCCCATTTGTCAAACCCGCCCGCCCCACGATTGGCCTACGATCATCCTACGCCATCTTCGGTCCTGATCATCAGTTCATACACATCGCGTTTGCGCCAACCCGCCAGCTTGCCCACGCTCCTGATGGCCGCCGGCCGCGGCACGCCATCGGCTACCAGCGAGGCCACCGCCGCCTGCACCCGCGCCACATCCCAGCGTGCCGCCCCCTCCCCCCTTCCCGCTCCACCAATGACCAGCGTGAATTCCCCACGCGGCGGCTGCTCAGCGAAGTGCGCCACCGCCTCTGCTATGGTCCCCCGCCGCACTTCCTCGTGCAGCTTGGTCAACTCCCGGCAGACAGCAAGTGGCCTATCGCCCAGGGTGTCCAGCAGATCGTCCAGGGCAGCGCACAGGCGGTGCGGCGCTTCAAAGACCAGCAGCGTGCCTGGCTCCGCGGCCACGCTCTGCAACAGCTTGCGACGCTCAGCGCGGCGGCGAGGAAGAAAGCCCAGGTACAGGAAGCGATCCGTGGGCAAACCAGAAACGACCAGAGCCGTAAGAGTGGCGGAAGGGCCAGGAATGGGCACGACATTGACACCCGCTGCCAGGGTCGCGCGAATCAGTTCGTAGCCCGGATCGGAGATCCCCGGCATCCCCGCCTCGGAGATGAGCGCTACGTCGCCCTTTTCCAGAGCGGCCAGCACGCGGCTCTGCCGGGCCAGTTTGTTATGCTCGAAATAGCTGATCAGCGGCGTGGAGATATCGTAGCGGGTCAACAGCTTGCCTGCCGTACGCGTATCCTCAGCGGCGATCAAAGCGACATCCCGCAGCACACGCAGCGCCCTCAGTGTGATGTCCTCCAGATTGCCAATGGGAGTGCCGACGACATACAGCGTGCCTGCGAGTCTCTGTTCATCACAATCTGATCGCTCGGAGCTATACTCCGAGCCACTGTTGGGGAGTACGACTCCCTCGCGTCGGATGAATCGCGATCTGCTGAGTCTGGCTACCATCGAATGAGCCTGCTTTCCAGCCAACTGACCGCCAGGTAGAGAGCCAAGGCAATGGCAACCTGGCTGAACAGAGCAACGAACAGCAGCGGGGTATCGAGTATCCCCCGCGACAGGTTGATGAGAAAGCCCAGCCCCCGATCAGCGCCAACGAACTCCCCCACCACAGCGCCGATGACGGCCAGTGTCACTCCAACCTTCAGCCCGCCCAGGAGCACGGGCAACGCGGCAGGAAACTCCAGCATGGTGAACACCTGCCAGCGGCTGGCCTGCAACGAACGCATCAATGCCATCAGATCCTCTTCCACCGAGCGCAGGCCGACCACAGTATTCACCAGTGCGGGAAAGAACACCATCAGGGCGCAAACCAGCACCTTGGACAGACCACCGAAGCCAAACCAGATCACCAGCAATGGTGCGATGGCCACGATGGGTATGGCCTGAGAAGCGACGATGTAGGGTGAGATCAGCCGCTCCAGCACGCGCGACTTGGCCACAGCATAGCCCAACAACGTGGCCGCGCTCACCCCAAGCAGCAACCCCCCGGTGATTTCCGCCAGCGTGATCCGCGTATGCCAACACAACGTGCCGTCGGCGGCCACAGTGAGGAATCTGGCCCACACTTGCCCCGGCGAAGGGAGAATGAACGAGGGGTAACGCCGCCATCTCACCAAGCCTTCCCACAGGAATACGAAAACGAGCAGTGCCAGGAGAAACAACAGGCTCCCCTGCAGTCGAAATCCGTCTTTCGTCCCTTCCCTCTCTGTCCCCGCCATCCCTCTTCCTCCCCCCGCCGCATGCTGACTATGCGCATTCCGATGTCACTAGTCAGGCTCCCGCCGGACAGCCATGTCCGGCGGCCTCGCTAGGCTGAGCAGTTACGTTCCCATTATATCACAACACGAAGGCGTGTCAAGGATAGTGAACGCATTTGGCGACAGCAGAGCCCAGCACTTCGCTTGCCACGCTCAACTTTAGAATTCTTGCCTGATGTCCAACTGGTTCTTGACATTGGTGGGCGATTATGGTATAATGTGGGCAGAAAGGGTCAGATAGTGGGTGGTCTGCCCCATTGGAGCCCCCAGAAGAGGTCACCGGTGGGAGAAGAGGAAAGGCTTGCGTGCCTATGGCACGCAAGCCTTTCGAGGTATTTGAGGTAGTTAGAACTGATGTTCTTTCTCGGCCAGCACACACGTTCTCTGGATGACAAGGCAAGGCTCACCATCCCCAGTGCCTATCGTGGAGCCTTCGAGGATGGCTTGGTCATCACGCGCGTCCAGGAACCCCACCTGATCATCTTCACGACCGAGAGATGGGACAATCTCATCAAGAGTTTCGAAGGGAAGCCCGTACTCACTCACGAGCGGCTGGCGAATCTCCGCCGCCTTCTCTTCTCCAACGCGGAACGCACCAACCTTGATAGCCACGGCCGCGTGCGAATCCCCGATCATCTGCGTAAGCACGCTCGAATTGGAAACCAGGCTGTCGTCGCAGGAACCGGCGAGCTCGTCGAAATCTGGGCTCCGTCCCTCTGGGAGGAAAAGCAAGCCGAACTGAACACCATGCCCATCAGCGACGTACAGCAAGAAGTGTTGAGCATCTAGGAGACCGTCACCGTCGGGTCCGCCACACACAAGGCCGGCGGGCCTCCGCATCCCCCAGCCATCGCCAGCAAGGGAGCAGATGAGCCAGGAAGACCAGGTCAATCACAAGCCCGTGCTGCTGCAAGAGACCATCGATGGGCTGGCAGTGGATCCAGGCAAGCACTTCATTGATGGCACGCTGGGCGGTGGCGGCCACGCTCGAGCTATCCTGGAAGCCTCAGCCCCCGATGGACGACTGCTGGCCTTGGACGCTGATCCCGACGCAATTGCCCGCTGTCGCAAGCGACTGGCCCCGCTTGGGGCGGGGCTGGCTCCTTACCATCACCGTGTGATTCTCATCCACGCCAATTTCGCCGACATGGAATGTGTCGCCCGATCCCACGGCTTCAGCAGGGTAGACGGCGTCCTGCTCGATCTGGGCCTCTCTTCCTTCCAGTTGGCGGCCCGTGAACGGGGGTTCTCTTTTCAACTCGACGGACCGCTGGACATGAGGTTCGATCCGCGGCAGGGCCGCACAGCGGCTGACCTGGTCAACACGCTAACGGAAGCCGAAATAGCGGATCTCCTGTGGCGCTACGGAGAGGAGCGACGCTCACGGCGCATCGCTCGTGAGATTGCACGTCGTCGGCCGCTGTATACCACGGCTCAGATGGGGGAAGCAGTGATCGCCGCCGTGGGCCGCAGAGGCCGCCTGCATCCAGCGACGAGAACGTTCATGGCATTGCGCATCGCCGTGAACGACGAACTGACCGCACTGCAAGCCGTATTGCCTCAGGCAATGCGCCTGCTGACTCCAGGGCAAGGAAGGCTCGCTGTACTCTCTTATCACTCTCTGGAAGATCGCTTGACCAAGCACTGGTTCCAGCGGGAAGCCCGCGACTGCATCTGCTCCATAGACGTACCCGAGTGCCGCTGTGGACACAAAGCCATCCTCCGCATTCTGACCCGCAAACCAATCCGACCTTCGCCGGAGGAGGTAAAGGCCAATCGCCGCAGCCGCAGCGCCAGGCTTAGACTGGCCGAAAGGCTACCTAACTCATAGTACCCAACTGTACTCAGCTTCACGGGAGGTGCATCATGATACAAGGCCGACCTCATCCCCCACTGTCCTGGCAAGTCCATCGCTCACGCCAGCGGGTGGTACGCAGCGCGGCGCAATACACCCTGTATTTCTTGTTGGGACTGGCCGTCATCAGCCTGTTCATCGGCCTCGGCGTGTTCCTGGCTGGTGAGACCACCGCACTCAACATGGTAATCCGCGGTCTGGAAGGGCAATGCGAGAGGATGGAGTGGAAGATCGCTGAACTCGTGAGCGGCATCGCCTTGGAGACCAACATCGAAGAGATTGAGAGATATGCCCAAGACCACGGCTTCACCGACGCCCAGGAGTTCGTGTATCTGGGACCGGTCGAAGCTGATCAGCGCGCTCAGGACGTAGCGGCAACAAGAGGACCTGCCCGCAACGCAGGCGGGCCGCTTGTTGATATCCCTGAGAGTGACCGCGAACCCAACCTGGAATCGTCTATGTGGCAAACGGTGCTTCACCGGCTGCGAGAACTCGTGCCCCGCTTGGCGCGGGGCGGGCCGTCACCGCAGCAAGGGGGCCAAGTCGCCACGCTCCGATGACGTCAGGGCCATCCTCAATGCCAAATGGCGTGTGGAACAGGGTTCGCAGCCTGTCAAGAAAGGAGATCAGCCGATGAAGCCGATGAAACCGATGAAACTCGCCAGAAAACCATCGGCCATATCGGCTCAATCGGCTGACACAAGTGGCAGACCGGAAGGGCTGCCCTACTTCTGCCCCCTCGAATGAGTAACGTTGCTGTCAGCGGAAAAGCGGAAAAACCGGAACGTTCGTTTTCCGCTCGTTCCGCTGTTCCGCTGACGAGGTGTCAATCATGTACATGGAAGCACCCAAAGAACAAGGAAGCCGTAGCGGACGATTGCGCATCCTCCAGATTGTACTGGCTGCGATCACCTTGCTGCTCGCACTACGGCTACTGGAACTCCAGGTACTGCAGGCCGACGGACACGATGGGTCGAAGACACCACGGCCTGTGGAAACCAAGCGTGCCCCGCGCGGGCGCATCGTGGAGAAACGAGGCTGCCTGCTAGCTACCGACGTCTTCCAATGGGAAGTAGGCGCCAATCCCCAGACGTTCGGGGACGAGGACAGCAGATGGCGGGCTGCCATCTGCCTGCAGGAAATGCTCAACGTGCCAGCGAAAGAGGTCTTTGCTCTGCTGCAAGAAGAGATCTCCTACGTCGTCATACGCCGGGAAGTGCCACGGAACCTCGCCCAGATGATCAACGGGGCGTCCGACAACGAACAGACCTCGCCAGACGAAGCCATTCCGCCCAGCCAGCCCCGCCCCACGCAGGGCCAGCCGCTGGAAGAAGACAGCGAGGTCATGTCGAGGGTAACAGGACTGTGCGACTGGCCGCTGACCGACCAGGTGTGGGCCTCACCCTACCGAGTGCGTCTCTATCCCCAGAACGATCTTTTCGCATACTTGACGGGTTTCGTCACCATAGATGATGGCGATAGCTACTACGGTCTGGAAGAGATCTACGGAGCTTTCTTGCAAGGTGAGATAGGTCCTGAACTGCGCAGGCCAGGAGAAGGCACTCTGCCCGAGGATTTCAGCATATTCCTGCCTTCGGAGGTAGGCTATGACCTCATCCTGACCGTAGACTGGCGTATCCAACGCATCGTGGAGAAGGCGCTGGCAGAGGCCGTGCAAGAGACGGGGGCCGAAGGGGGTACGATTATCATCATGGAGCCCCAGACTGGTGCCATTCTTGCCAGCACCAGCCTCCCGGCGTATAATCCCAATGAGTACTGGAAGTACCCGAACAGCACTCCGCTCTTCAGCGACCCGGCCATCAGCAGTATCTACGAGCCAGGGTCCGTGTTCAAGATCATCACCCTGGCCATAGCGATGGACAGTGGAGCGATCACGCCAGACAGTGTCTTCAATGATCCAGGCAAGTTGGAGGTGGCAGGGTACGTCTTTCAGAATGCGGACCACCAGGCCCATGGACAAGTTACGGCCACCGATATTCTGGCTCTCTCGCTCAATGTGGGCATCGCCCATGTGGGGGAACAGATCGGAACCGATACATTCTACAGGTACTTGCCTCGTTTCGGGTTCGATGGCAAGACCGGCGTAGACCTGGCCTATGAAGCGAATGGTCTGGTGAAGTCCCCCGGAGACTCGGATTGGAGCCCGTCGGACTTCGTTGCCAACTCCTTCGGACAGGGAATCAGCGTCACGCCCCTTCAGATGGTCTCGGCGGTCGCGGCGATAGCCAACAACGGCATGTTGATGCGCCCCCACGTGGCGGACAAGCTGGTCGTCTCTGGACGAGTCGTCAAGGTGCAGCCTACGCTGGTGGACCGGGTCATCAAACCGGAGACCGCCCGCATGCTGACGAAGATGATGGTCACGGCCGTGGAGCGCGGGGCTCCCGAGGCCCTCATCCCTGAATGGGACGTGGCCGGCAAGACGGGGACCGCTCAGGTGCCCGTCGAGGGCGGATATCACGAAGAGTGGACGATAGCCTCCTTCGCAGGCTTCGCCCCCGCCGCCGATCCGGCCTTCGCCTGTCTGATCAAGCTAGACAAGCCTTTGACTTCTATCTGGGGCGCGTATGTCGCAGCTCCCGTCTTTCGAGAGATTGCACCCCAGATACTGAGGATTCTCCAGGTTCCCCCGGACGCGCAGCGTCCGGGTAGCGCCCTCGGTAGCGAATGAGGCCAAGCGTCATCCATGCAGCCAATGCCATCCACGCCCACCCTGACCACCATCTGGAGCGCATTGTGTGGTCGGTCTGCACTACCAGACCTGTCTGTACCAGACCTGCCGCAGCGGGAGATCACCCTTTTCGTCATCGACTCCCGCCAAGCGCAGGAGGGAATCTGCTTTGTCGCCCTGTGCGGCGAGCACCAGGACGGGCACGATTTCATCTCTGACGCGCTGGAGCGGGGAGCCACAGCGATCATCGCCGGGCCACGCGGGCTGCGAGCCGTCGAGGGACGCGGATCAGTCGTCAATGTCATCAACACAGTTGCCATTGGCCCCAAGGTTCGCTCCCCCCTGCCCGCAGAGCAAGCGGGCCTTCGCTCCGCCCCCACTGTCTTCATCGTCGAGGACAGCCTGAAGGGATTGCAACAGGTCGCAGCACACTGGCGCTCGCAGTTCAGTCCCCGCGTCGTGGGCATCACAGGCAGCGTAGGCAAATCTACATCGAAGGAGATGATCGCCGCTGTGCTGCGGCAGCGGTATCCTACGCTGAAGAGCCCTGGAAACCTGAACAACGAGATCGGCCTGCCACTGACGCTGCTACAACTACGGGGCGCGCACGAGCGTGCCGTGCTAGAAATGGGTATGTACGACAGGGGGGAGATTGCCGAGCTGGCGGCGATCGCCCGCCCGCAGGTGGGGGTGATCACCAACGTCGGTCCAACGCATCTGGAGCGCCTGGGCACGCTGGAGCGCGTCGCCGCGGCAAAGGCGGAATTGGTGCAGGCCCTGCCGCAAGACGGGGTCGCCATCCTTAACAGCGATGACCCACTAGTGAGGTCCATGGCCAAGCTCACCTCGGCGCAGGTCTTCTTCTACGGCCTGACGCCCGGCTGCGACCTCTGGGCCAGCCACATTGCCAGCGAGGGATTGGAGGGCATCCGCTTCCGCTTTCGGCGCGGCGACTACACGATCCACGTTAAGGTGCCACTGCTGGGGCGGCATAGCGTACACACCGCACTGCGGGCAGCGGCCGTGGGGCTGATCGAAGGACTGAGCTGGCAGGAAATCGTCAGCGGATTGCGCGACGTGTCGGGACAACTGCGGCTCCTGGTGGTGCCTGGCGTGCGAGGATCGACGCTCATTGACGACACCTACAACGCCAGCCCTGCCTCCAGCATCGCCGCCCTGAACCTCCTGGATGATCTGGACGGGCGGCGCATCGCTGTGTTGGGAGACATGCTGGAACTAGGAAGCTTCGAGGAAGCAGGGCACCGCAGGGTGGGTTGCCGCGCTGCCAATGTGGTGCAACTCCTCATCACCGTCGGCCCACGGGCGCGCTGGATCGGCCACGAAGCGTTGGCGTGTGGGATGCCCGAGGATAGCGTGCGGATCGTTGACGACAACGCGTCCGCATTGACTCATCTGCGAGATGTGATGGAGACCGGCGATCTCGTACTGGTGAAAGGCTCGCGAGGCATGGCTATGGAGCAGATCGTGGCCGCGCTCACGCGGCCGTCGCCTGCGCTGCAGGAGGGAGAGTAGCGATGGCCCGTGCGTCCATGCCCTTCGCCCTGACTCTGGGCACCGTCTCCTTCCTCTTCGCCGTCATCTGGGGCAGGCCGCTGATACGCCAGCTCAAGCGCTGGGGGATCGGCAAGCAAATCCGGATTGACGAGCCAGACAGCCATAAGTGGAAGATAGGCACGCCGACGATGGGCGGGGTGATGATCATCCTGCCGGTGTTCGCCGTCACCCTGGCACTGAACTTCGCCAACTTCCTGAGCGGGTTTGCCGCTGGACGAGCCTTTCTCTCTTACTTCGGCTTCACCCACGGCAGCCCACTGATCGGCAAATCGCTGCTGGTACCCATCGGGGTGATGCTGGGCTTCGGGCTGCTGGGCGCGCTGGACGATTGGAGAGGAGTGCGGAACAAGACTGAGGGCACTGGGCTATCACCGCGCGCCAAGTTCGCCGGGCAGCTTCTGATCTCCCTGGCCACAGCGATGGGATTGTACTTCGCTCTGGACATCCACAGCATTGCGCTCCCGGGCGTGTCACAGAAGATCAACATCGGCCTGTGGTACATTCCCATAGCCATGTTCATCATCGTCGGCACGTCCAACGCCGTCAACCTGACCGACGGCCTGGATGGGCTGGCGGGTTCGCTGGCGACACTGAGCTTCGCTGCCTATGGCATCATCGCCTTCCAGCAGGGACAGCACCCACTCCTGGCCTTCTGTCTGACCGTGGTAGGAGCGGTAATGGCCTTTCTGTGGTATAATGCCTACCCTGCCCAACTCTACATGGGCGACCTGGGGGCTCTGGCCCTGGGGGCTACGCTGGGCACGGTGGCCTTGATGACTGGCCAGTGGCTGTTGCTGCCCATCATCAGCCTCGTCTTTGTTGCCGAGGCTGTCTCAGTGATCCTGCAAGTGGGCTGGTTCAAGTGGACGAAGCGGCGCACGGGGCGAGGGCAGCGGATCTTCAAGATGACGCCGCTGCACCTGCATTTCGAACTATGCGGCTGGTCCGAAATGCACATCACCCAGCGCTTCTGGCTGGTGGGCATCCTGGCAGGGATGTTAGGAATCGCCCTGGCACTGAGGTAGGTATTGGGGATTGGGTCAGAAGGGAAGCGGGAAGCAGAAGTGAACCTGAAGGGCAAAACCGTACTCGTTGTCGGACTGGCGCGGCAGGGCATGGCGATGGCTCGCCTTGTTCAAAACAACCGGATCTGAGATGACCTCCAATCACAAAGAAGCGTCACATCTGCAATCCACTACGTCCTACTACGGGTTTCTGCCGGACGGCAGTCTCTGGGTGGCAGACGACGGTATCCGGCCCGAGCTCCACGAGCGTCTGCGCCGTCTTCAGCCAGGGGTGCTGGCGGCATTGGAGCGAAAGGACTACGCTGCGGCACTGAACCTGGCCTACAGCACGCTGGAAGCATTGGCCGCCAGACTGCGGCCAACCTGGGCCGACACGTTGCCCACGGACGATGCGCTGATCCAAGCGATTCTAGTGGAAGTAGAGCGGTTACCTCTCATAGCCAGAGAGGATACGACACTGCGCGAGCTGCAGGGCACTGCGGTCTGGGTGAGCCACCGGGCCTGGACGACGACACGAGCAGAGGCACTGGCTATTGCCCATCGGCTGGCGACGACTCTTGGCCTTGGCCTTGGCTATGATGCAGCAGGTGCTGGGGATTGTCCACTGCAGGTGAGCGGCGTGGGCGATCGAGCTGCCCTCTGGACGCGAGCGTGGATCTAGATATTGGGTATTGGGGATTGGGGCTTAGGCAGACACGAAGACACGAAAAGAAGAGAAGGGAAGCGCGAAGCAGAAGTGAACCTGAAGGGCAAAGGCGTACTCGTTGTCGGACTGGCGCGGCAGGGCATGGCGATGGCTCGCTTCCTCGTCGGCGAGGGAGCGCGAGTCACGGTGACTGACGTGCAGCCCGCCGAGGCACTGGCCGGTCCCTTGGCGACGCTGGCCCCGCTTGGGGCGGGGCTGGCCCGTCTGCCCATCCACTACGCACTGGGCGGCCACCCGCTCAGCCTTCTGGACAACACGGACCTGGTGTGCCTCAGCGGTGGCGTGCCCACGACCATCCCCCTCGTGGCCGAGGCGCGGCGGCGAGGCATCCCGCTGAGCAACGACGGCCTGCTGACACTGGAACGCACCGCGGCGACGGTGGTGGGCATCACTGGGTCCGGCGGAAAGACAACGACCACGACGCTCGTGGGGCTGATCCTGAAGGCAGCCGGCATCCCTGCGCACGTGGGCGGCAACATCGGCACGCCGCTCATTGACTGCCTGGACGAACTGCAGCCTGGCCACTGGGCGGTGATGGAGCTTTCCAGCTTTCAACTGGAGCTTTTTGACCGCAGCCCGCAGGTGGCGGCGATGACCAACCTCACGCCAGACCACCTCGACCGGCATGGAACGATGGCGGCTTACAGCGCAGCAAAGGCCAACATCCTGCGCTGGCAGACACCGGACAACATCTGCCTGCTCAACGCCGATGACAAGCTAACCAGTCGCTGGCTGGCGTCAGGCCGGGTTGACATCGCCGCCGAGGAGGATCAGCCGGCGACGAGCTTCCCCCTGCAGGCCAGGCGGCTCGGCTTCAGCCTGCGGGAGGAGATGGACGCAGGGGCCTTCCTGCACGGCCGGGGGGAAGTACTGATCTTGCGGCTGCCTGGGCAGCCCGAAACGGTGATCTGCCGACGAGAAGCGGTACGGCTGCGGGGGATGCACAACGTGGCCAACCTGCTAGCCGCCTGCGTACTGGCTGGCGTGGCCGGAGCGCCGTCAGAGGCTATGGCCAAGGTAGCCGCCGATTTCGAGGGCGTGGAGCACCGTCTCGAGCCAGTGCAGACACTGAACGGTGTGTTGTGGGTCAACGACTCGATCGCCACCTCGCCGGCGCGAGCAGCGGCAGCGATCAAGTCATTCAACGAACCCATAGTCCTGCTGGCCGGCGGGCGGGACAAGAAACTGGACTGGGACAACTTTGCCGAGTTGGTGCACGAGCGGGTGGAACACGTAGTGCTGTTTGGCGAGGCAGCGGAGCTGATCGAGAGGGCGATTCGCAGGTCCGCCCCGCCCCAAGCGGGGTCCGAGTTCGCGATTCGCAGAGCATCGGACCCCCTACGAATTACGAAACACGTGGCAAGAACTCATCGTTGCACCGACTTGGAGGAGGCCGTCGGCGTGGCCCACCGCGTGGCCGAACCTGGCGACGTGGTGCTGCTGGCTCCCGGCGGCACGAGCTTCGACGCCTACAAGGACTACCCCGCTCGCGGCAAGCATTTCCGCACATTGGTACAAGCGTTGGAGAGCGAGCAAAGATGACGACAAAGCGCCGGTCGAAGGGCGAACCAGACTACGTGATCATCATGATCACCGCCAGTCTGTTGGCTTTGGGCCTGCTCATGGTCTACAGCGCCAGCTACGTCTGGGCAGTCGAAACAGACAAAGATCCCTCCTACTACTTCCTGCGGCAATGCACGTGGGCGGCACTAGGCATCGCGGGAGCATTGCTCATGTACCGGGTTGACCATGGCTTCTGGCGACGTTGGGCCATTCCGATCATGGCAGTTGTCCTTCTCGCTCTGCTGGTCGTGCTTTTCACCGGGCAGAGGAAGTATGGTGCGATCAGCACCTTCCTCGCAGGCTCTATCCAGCCCAGTGAACCAGCCAAAGTGGCGATGATCATCTACTTGGCAACCTGGTTATCTTCCAAGGGGGATAAACTGCGAGACGTCAGCTACGGCCTCTTGCCATTCGGCGTCCTGCTAGGCTTGGTCGCGGGCCTGATCGTCTTACAGCCTGACCTGGGAGCAGCTATCCTGATCGTGTTCATTGCCATAGCCATGTTCTTCCTGGCAGGGGCTGACCCGAAGCAGGTTGCCCTCAGCTTGGGCGCGAGCGTTGTCACGTTTGCCCTGCTGGTCACAACATCGAAAAACGCTCAGCGGCGTATCACTGACTTTTTGGCCATTGTGCGTGATCCTCAGCAAGGAGGTCATCCTCACGTGCGAATGGCCTTGGAAGCGCTTGCCAAAGGCGGTGTGATTGGTACGGGCATCCCCGACGGCACCTACAAGCAATTGGGCCGTGTACCACTGCCCTTCAGTGACAGCATCTTCCCGATCCTGGGAGAAGAAATGGGGTTGCTGGGCACGTGGCTTGTGCTGGCCCTCTTCGCCCTGCTGGCCTATCGCGGCTTCCGCATTGCCTTGCGCGCCGAGAACAGCTATGGTATGCTGTTGGCCTCAGGACTCACCTGCTGGTTCATCTTTCAGGCGTTGATCAATGTTGCTGTGAACACCGCTATGGTCCCTTACACCGGCATCACTTTGCCCTTCATCAGTCATGGCGGCTCCTCGTTGGTGAGCTGCCTGGCAGGCGTGGGGTTGCTCCTGAGCATCTCCCGCGGGGGAGACGGCGGAAAGTGGGAACACGAAAAGAGAACACGAAAAGAAGAGACAACACTCCATGAGGCTCTTGATTTCCGGCGGCGGGACCGGGGGACACGTCTATCCTCTTCTGGCCGTCGTGGAAGCACTGCGCGGCGCGGCGGAAAGCAGACCCGTTCCAGCGGAAGCCGCTCCACCAAGCGACGGGCAACAAGCCGCTCCACCAGCCAGCCCCGCCCCAAGCGGGGCCAGCGCCGCAAGGGAACTTCACGTTCTGTACGTCGGTAGCCGCGGCAGCGTGGAGGAACGGCTGGCTGCTCGCACTGACCTGCCTTTCCGGCCCATTGAGACGGGCCAACTGCGCGGGAGGGCACCGTGGGCCGCCGCCCGCAACCTATGGCGCATGAGAAGCGGGCTGCAACGCTCGCTGCAGCTCATGCAAAGATTTTCACCGGACGTGGTGTTTGTCACAGGGGGCTACGTTTGCGCGCCGGTGGTCGTCGCCGCTCGACGGCGAGGCCGCCCTGTACTCATCTACCTGCCGGATCTGACGCCGGGGCTGGCCGTCCGCTGGTTGAGCCGGCTGGCCCAGCAAGTGGCGGTCACCTGTCCAGAGGCAGCTCGCTTCTTCCCCAGCAAGGCGGTCGTCACCGGCTATCCGGTGCGACCAGCATTGCTGGAGGCTGCCGGAGATCGAGCGGCAGCGCGGCGGGCTTTTGAGCTGGACGCGCGGGAGAAGACTCTGCTGGTTTTCGGCGGCAGCCGCGGAGCGCGCAGCATCAACCGGGCGCTGATCGCCTGCCTGCCGCAGCTTCTGCCCATCTGCCAGGTGATCCACATCAGCGGGCGGTTAGATTGGCCCTGGATCGAGGAGGAAGCAAGCAAGCTGCCAGCTGCGCTACGAGCCCGCTATCGGCCTTTCGCCTACCTGGACGAGCAGATGGCGCAGGCCCTGGGAGCGGCAGACCTCGTGGTTTCTCGCTCTGGAGCAGCGATACTGGGGGAGTATCCCGTGCTGGGACTGCCTAGCCTACTGGTGCCCTATCCCCACGCGGGGCGACATCAGGAGGCCAATGCCCTGTACCTGGCCAGCCGCGGCGCAGCGCAGGTTCTGGACGACGCCGCGCTCGGCGATGGACTGCTACCCGCGCTCCTGAGACTGCTCGGCGATGAGACAGCACTCGTGCACATGCGTGAACGTGCGCTGGAGCTGGCAGAACCAGAAGGGGCGCAGCGGATCGGCGAAGCGCTGCGAGCGCTGGCGTAGGCCCGCCTGCTCTGCGGGCAGGCATACCGGGCATCGGGCACCGACTGGGGGTGATCACTGTGTACATCGTCATACTCCTGGCCCTCATCATGGCCATTTTCGGCATCATCGGCTACCAGCGCGGGATATGGCCCGAGGTGGTGAGCCTGGTGGTGCTTCTGGCTGCCTTCACAGTGGTGGAGAAGAGCCCCCAGCAGCTCATCGGCTACATGAACGGCCTGTTTATCGGGCTGATGCTCGTCGTGAAAAGCGGACTGAACGATCTGAACGCGGGAGACCTGGAGTCCGCAGCGCAGAAGCTGAGGGTAATTGAGAAGCCTTTCGTCGAAGGATACGAAGGCTTTGCGCTAGTGATCGTGATGGTAACGGCCGCCGTCGTCGGCTACCTGTTAGGTCTCTTGATCAAGAAAACGAAATCGGTCTTCGGCGCTGCTCTGGGGATTCTGAATGGCTACATCCTCTCTGCAGCCTTCCTGCCCTGGCTGTCGGGGCTATCCGGAAGCGACCTGCCGGTGCCCCTCATCCGCAAGGGAGAGGGACTGGTCATCGAGACGGGCCGCCAGGCAGGTGAAGCTGCAACGAAACTCACCCTGCCCACCGTGCTAGAATGGCTGTCGCTCGAAGGAGGTCTTCCGCTTGTTCTCCTGATCGCCCTGCTCGCCATCTTTGCCATCTGGCGCATGAGGCCCAAGAAGGCCTAGCAGGTCCCAGAGAACGGAGGTGAGGTACGCATCGTGAGTCAGATCGAGTACTTCTGGATCGTTTTCGTCTTGCTGTTCGGCGTCGTGGGCATTGTCCGCACCTATTCCAGAGAGCTGGGAGTCACCACGATGTGCGTGGCGGCGTTGCTCTTGCTCCTGCAATTCGGCGACAAGATCCTCATGGTCTTGCAGGAGCACTTCGCCGACGATTTCCCCTGGCTGATCTCACCGCGCTTCGCAGCCGGCTTCTACGTCGTCGTGTTTCTGATCGTTGTTTTCATGTCGTACCAGGGCATCACGCTGGTCTTCAAGGGCAATGCGCCCAAGGGGGCAGTGAGCC
Organism: uncultured Anaerolineales bacterium; assembly: GCA_965369635.1. Lineage (GTDB taxonomy): Bacteria > Chloroflexota > Anaerolineae > UBA3071 > UBA3071 > UBA3071. Next base: position 19,097 of record CBDURC010000011.1, read on the forward strand.
ATCTGCTGGGCTTGATCGTGGGGTTGCTCAACGGCTACTTCATCGCTGGTACCGTGTGGTTCTATCTGCACAGGTACGACTATCCACTCGGCCTGGTGGACGGGAGCAATCTGTCGGAGGTGGCACAGCGCATGATTCAGTACCTGCCGCCCAGGGTCTTCAACCTTCACCCCGGCTACCTCCTGGGTCTGCTGCTCCTGTTGCTGATACTGAGCGTGTGGCGCTGAGGGAGTTCAGGGAAATCGGGAAGTTCGATGACACAACAGCCCCCGTTTTACCATGCGGCCTCAGAGCTGCTGCAGTGCCCGCCAGATCAGCGGCCTGACGTGCACATGCACCTGGTAGGCATCGGTGGCGCCGGCCTGTCGGCCATCGCCAAAGTGTTGCTGCAACGAGGATACTGCGTCAGCGGCTCGGACCTGGATCCAGGGCGCATCACTGAACCGTTGGCAGCGTTGGGGGCTGCGATCTATGCCGGGCACGCGGCAGGGCACGTTACAGGGGCAGATATCGTGCTCGCTTCCTCTGCCGTGCCGGCCGACAACCCGGAGGTGATTGAGGCCAGACAGCAGTCCATCCCTGTGGTCAGGCGACCTGAGTTCCTGGGCTGGCTGACGGCAGAGCGTTCTACCATCGCCGTGGCTGGCACGCACGGCAAGACAACGACCACGGCCATGATCGCCTTGCTGATGACCCGGGCTGGGCGAGACCCCAGCTACATCATCGGCGGCGTGCTGCCAGAACTGGGAGGCAATGCTCACGCCGGCAACGGGCCGCACTTCGTGATCGAGGCGGACGAGTACGACCGCACCTTCTTGGGGCTGCGCCCACACATCGCCGTGATCACCACCGTGGAGTGGGACCACGTGGACTGCTACCCGACGCTGGAGGATTACCGCACGGCCTTTCACGAGTTTGCGGCGCTGGTACCCGAGAATGGGCTACTCGTCGTTTGCGCGGATGATGCTGTCGCCAAGAAGCTGGGCGATGCCAGGCGACGTCGCCGCGAGCCAGTCACCTCGTATGGTCTGGGTGAGAAAGGAGACTGGCAGGCAACGGCGGTACGAGCCAACTCGCTGGGAGGCAGCAGTTTCACGGTCTGGCAAATGGGGCAACGCAAGGGAACGGTCTCGCTGCGCATCCCGGGTCGGCACAACGTGGCCAATGCGCTGGCCGCGCTGGTTGTGGTCGATCGCCTGGGGATACCCTTCGACACAGCGACGGACGCGCTCGGTAGATTCACTGGGGCCGAGCGGCGATTCGAGCAGAAGGGCGAGAGGGACGGCATAGTCGTCGTGGACGATTACGCCCACCACCCCACTGAGATACGGGCCACGCTGGCAGCCGCTCGACAGCGTCACCCCAAACGGGCTATCTGGGCCGTCTTCCAGCCCCACACTTTCAGCCGCACCAGGGCGCTGCTGGATGGGTTCGCTGACAGCTTCGCCGATGCCGATCACGCGATCGTGACAGACATCTACCCATCTCGCGAACGTGACACATTGGGCGTCAGCGCCGTCCAAATAGTTGAGCGGATGGTTCATCCCGACGTCCGGTGCATCGGCGGATTGCGGCAGACAGCGGACTTCCTGCTGCAGCATCTGCAGCCAGGCGACATGCTCATCACGTTGGGGGCGGGAGACGGATACCGCATCGGCGAGTGGGTGTTGGCAGGGCTTGAGGAACGCGAAGATGCCCAAGGGACTGCCCACGTCGCTGCGTGAGCGCTTGCCCCGTTTGGGGCGGGGCTTGCGGCGGGACGAACCGCTCTCCCGCCACACGACCTTTCGCATCGGCGGAGTGGCCGATCTGTTTCTCGCCGTGCAGACCGAAGAACAACTCATCGCCGCCATCCGTTGGGCGCGTGAGCGAGGACTGCCTTACGTCGTGCTCGGCGGCGGCAGCAACGTGTTGGTGGCAGACGAGGGTGTCCGCGGGCTAGTCATTGCCAATCGCACAGCCAATCGCACGGCCACTCGCACGAGCGGACGGCAGCCGAAGCGAGCCATCAGCTACCAGCCATCGGCTACTGGCCCCGCTTGGGGCCGGGCTGGCCATCGGCCACGCCAGGTCTTGCATCTTGCATCCTGCGTTCCTCTGGGGCGATTCGCCCGCTATACGATCCATCGAGGACTGGCCGGCCTGGAGTGGGCCGTGGGCATCCCGGGCACAGTGGGTGGGGCCATCGTGGGCAACGCTGGGGCGCACGGTGGTTGCGTAGCCGACAGCCTGGTGGCAGTGCGGGTGCTGGATGCAAGCGGTGAGGTGCGGGCGTTGGGGGCGGCAGAGATGGGGTTTGGATACCGCAGCAGCCTGTTAAGAAGGCGGATAGCGAAAGACGAGGAACGAGGAGAAGAGATACGGGATAGGCGGCAGGCGATCATCCTATCGGCGGAGTTTGCCCTGCAAGCAGGGGATCGGCAGGAGTTGGAGGCACGGGCGACGGAGTACTTGGCCCAACGACGACGGATGCAGCCCAAGGGCCTCAGCGCCGGGAGCGTGTTCCGCAACCCCCCAGAGGATACTGCGGGGCGCCTCATCGAGGCTGCGGGGCTAAAGGGAACTCGCTGCGGAGGCGCACAGATCTCCGAGAAGCACGCCAACTTCATCATCAACTGCGCTGGGGCCACGGCAGCGGACGTGTTGGCGCTGATGGACTTGGCCCGGCAGCGTGTATTTGGACACTGCGGCGTGGCGCTGGAACCGGAGATCGTTTTCGTTGGAGATTGGGCGCGCCACCCGCCCTTCGACCCGCTGGTCAGCGATCACCAGCGGCAGGACTACAGGACAAAGTGAGCATGAGCAGCAGAATCACAGTGGGTGTGGTCTTTGGCGGCAAGAGCGGTGAGCACGAGATCAGCCTGTTGTCCGCTCGCTCGGTGATGGATGCCATTGACAGAGACAAGTACGACGTGGTGCCCATCGGCATTGACAAACTGGGACGCTGGTTGACCAACGGCGATCCAATGCGGCTGCTGAGCGAGAGCGCGGCTGACCGGTGGACGCGACAATCATCACGGGCCGCACACATCGTGCCCCTTGCTGCCACTCGACGCGAACTGGTACCCGGCACGCAGCGGGCCGGCTTCCCCCAGGTGGACGTCATCTTCCCCGTCCTGCACGGGCCGTTCGGCGAGGATGGCACCGTGCAAGGGTTGCTGGAGATGGCCAACATCCCCTACGTAGGGGCAGGCGTAGCAGGCTCGGCGGTGGCGATGGACAAGGCCATCTTCAAAGACGTGATGCGGGCTCACAGGTTGCCGATCACGGACTATCTGCTGTTCAAGCGCAGGGAGTGGGAGGCTGATCCGGAAGCAGTGATGGACCAGGTCGAGGCAGCATTGAACTATCCGGTGTTCACCAAGCCGGCCAACCTGGGCTCTAGCGTCGGCATCAGCAAATGCCACGACCGGGCGGGGCTGGCAGCAGGACTGATCGACGCGGCGCGCTACGACCGCAAGCTGCTGGTCGAGGCTGCCGTGCCCACCGCCCGTGAGATCGAGGTCAGCGTGCTGGGGAACGACGCCCCCATCGCCTCGCTGCCGGGCGAGATCATCCCCAGCCGGGAGTTCTACAGCTACGAGTCCAAGTACATTGACACTGGCGATGAGGCATCGGAATTGCTGATCCCCGCGCCGATTCCACCGGAGGCTACCGAGCAGGTACAGGATCTGGCAGTGCGTGCCTACCTGGCGATTGACTGCACCGGGATGGCACGGGCCGATTTCCTGCTCTCCGGCGAAACGGGAGAGCTGTATGTCAACGAGCTGAACACCATCCCGGGATTCACGGCCATCAGCATGTACCCGAAACTGTGGGAGGCCAGCGGCCTCCCCTACCCCAAACTGATTGATCGCCTGATTGAGCTTGCGCTGGAACGCTACGAGGACAAGAACCGATCGCAGACGTCCTACAACCCGCCCGAGAGCAGAGGCAAGGAGTGAGAGATGCCACCCAGCCGCCCTATCCGCCCACGCCGCCGCCGAAAGACGCGCCGCTACGACATCAGTGTGCCCCTGGCCCCGCTTAAGGCGGGGCTGGCACCGCTGGCAGGCCAGCGGCTGCGCGGCATTCACTGGAGCGGGGCCAAGATTGTCAGCGTGCTGTTGCTGGGCATGCTGGCTGCGGCGCTCTACCAATTCTCTAACAGCTACGCCTTCTTCGTCTATGGCGCCGATATTCAGGGAAACCACTCGCTATCGGCGGAAGAGATCTACGACGCCAGCGCGGTACACCAGCAGAGCATCTTCTGGTTGCCCCCGCGAGAGATCGCCAAGAGGATCCAGGAGCACCCTTATGTCAAGCAGGCAGTCGTACACTGCCGGTTCCCCAACCTTGTGACTATTGAGGTGACAGAGCGGCTGCCACGCATATCGTGGTGGAGCCCTCAGGGGGAACGCTGGGTTGACAACGATGCGGTCACGTTGCCGCCAGGGGGCACTGAGCGCCCGCCCCTCCTCCTGATGGACGACGAAGGGCTGGCAACAAACGCGGACGGAGACCTGCACGCCGATATCGTAGAGGGCATGCTGCTAGTCTCGAGCCTCATGCCAGAGGTCACGCAGTTTCGCTACGATCGCACGTGGGGGCTCTTTTTTCAAAGCCCTTACGGATGGCACGTGGCGCTGGGACGGGCCGAGCGTATGCAGGATAAGGTGCCCGTTCTGAACCGCGTGCAGGAAGACATCCTTGCCCGTGGAAGGCATCCGCAGTTGGTGGACATGCGGTTTCCCGACACACCCTATCACAACTGACGAGCGACTGGAAGCTCCAGGGCCGGTCCTCGGGCCGTCAGGATTGCATCCGGCGACCGGCGACAGAACTTTGTATCAGAACGCCAGCTTCGCGAGGGCTCCATGAGCGAGATCATCGCCGGCATTGACGTCGGAACAACCAAGATCTGTGTCCTCATCGCCGAGGTCGAGAACAATGAGGGGGAAGAGACACTGCACCTGATCGGCACGGGCCTGGCTGGCGCACAGGGCCTGGAAAAAGGCATGGTAGTGAACGTGCCCCAGGCCAGTGAGTCCATCGCCCAGGCAGTGGAAGAGGCCGAATTGGCGGCTGGCCTGCCCATCCGCAGTGCCTATGTGGGTATCTCGGGCAAGCACATCTCGACCATGACCAACCGGGGTGTGGTGCCTGTTTCCCGCAGTTCGGGCGGCATCACCCCGCACGATGTAGAACAGGCGCTGGACGCTGCCCGCACCACAGCCTCCAAGCCGCCCGGTCGGGAGATCATCCACGCCATTCCCCGCCGCTTCAGCGTGGACGAACAGACAGGGATACGAGACCCGATCGGCATGCACGGTAACCGCCTGGAGGTGGAAGCACAGATCGTGTTCGGTGCCTCTTCATCTGTCGCCAATCTGGTCAAATGCGTGAACGCCTATGGTGTTCAAGTGGAGGACCTGGTTCTCGAGCCACTGGCTTCGGGCGAAGCTGTGCTGACGTCCGCCGAGCGGGAGTTGGGAGTAGTCGTGGTAGACATCGGCGGCGGCACGACGGACATCGCCATCTTCCTGGAGGACAGTCTCTGGCATACCGTGGTTCGGGATGTGGGCGGCAAACTGTTCACCAGAGATGTGGCCTTTGGACTGCGAACGCCGCTCGCGATCGCCGAGGAACTGAAGATCAGTCACGGTCACGTGCTACCAGAGCGCATCGCGCCCGAGGAGCGGGTGCACGTGGCGGGTTTCGGCAGTCAGAAGATGGTCACCGTTCCCCGTCGCATTCTGGCGCACATCCTCGCCGCCCGTGCCGAGGAGACGCTGGAGTTGATTCTAACAGAGATCAAGCGATCTGGTTACGATGGCATGTTGCCAGCCGGCATGGTGCTGTGCGGCGGCACCTCACTGTTGCCCGGTCTTACGGCCCTGAGCCAAAAGATATTACAGTCGCCTGTACGCATCGGTTCGCCCGACAGCGTGCACGGATTGGCACGCCACCTCGCCAGTCCAGCCTTCGCCACTTCCGTTGGATTGCTCCTGTGGGGGCAGCGACACCAGTGGCGCACGGGCGAGGAACGCAGAGACGGCGACTCGCCATGGGATCGCGTCTTCCGCTGGCTCCGCAATCTTCTGCCAGGTTGACAGCCGCAGCGTAGTGAGCTATAATGGCAGGGACAGCAGGGCCAAGACAAGAAAGGAGCAGGTGAATGGCCAAGAGAACACAGCAAATCTTCGCCGATAGTCCGGCCAGGATCAAGGTGCTGGGAGTCGGCGGCGGCGGCTGCAACGCCGTCAACCGTATGATCGAAGAGGGCATCCAGGGCGTAGAATTCATGGCCATCAACACCGACGCCCAGGCACTGATGCTCTGCCAGGCCCCAGTGCGCCTGCGCATTGGCGAAAAGATGACCAAAGGGCTCGGGTCGGGCGGTGACCCTGAGGTCGGAGCGAAGGCTGCCGAGGAATCGACCGAGGAGATCGCCACCGTGGTCGACGGTGCGGACATGATCTTCATTACCGCCGGTATGGGCGGCGGCACAGGCACGGGCGCCTGCCCGATCGTCGCCAGGCTGAGCAAAGAAGCCGGCGCGCTGACCATCGGCGTCGTTACCAAGCCATTCACCTTCGAGGGCAGCCAGCGCCGCCATATCGCCGAAGAAGGATTGGAGAAGCTGGAGCCTCTCGTGGACACGCTGATCGTGATCCCCAATGATCGGCTACTCAAGATTGTAGATAGGAAGGCTTCCCTCCAGGATGCTTTCCTCGTGGCCGACGATATCCTCCGCCAGGGCATACAAGGCATCTCCGAGCTGATCACGGTGCCAGGACTCATCAACTTGGACTTCGCTGACGTGCGCACCATCATGAGCGCCGGCGGAGCTGCACTGCTGTCCATTGGACAAGCCAGCGGCGAGAACCGGGCAGAGCTGGCAGCCCAGCAGGCCATCACCAACACTCTGCTGGACGTCACCATTGATGGGGCACAGGGTATCCTGTTTAACGTCACCGGCGGCCCTGATCTCACCCTCTTCGAGGTGCACGAAGCTGCGGAGATCGTCCGCCGCACTGCGGATCCCCAAGCTAACATCATCTTCGGTGCGGTGATCAATCCGGAGATGCATGACGAAGTGCGTATCACTGTTATCGCCACGGGCTTCAGAGTGATGGAACAGCCGGAACAGGTAGCCGCTGGAGGACGGACGTTCGAGTTCCCCGTGCGCACCTTCGACCGCGACGATCTGGAGATCCCAGCCTTCCTGCGACGGGGGCAGGGGACCTCCTAGGCCCAACGACAATCTATCTTTGCCACTTGGTGGCTCGTTCTATTCGCCAGGCCCCTGCGTAGCGTCACTTTCATCTCGCGCCAGACAAGGGCCTGGTAGCGCGCCTGAGGTGAGCCCCATTCCTTGGACTACGGATCGGTCAGAATAAGCAGGGCTGGACAAGGGTTGGGCCAGTGCGTCGCGGTTGGAAGAGTTCCAATCTGAGATTCATGCCGGTGGCAACTGAGAATGCCACCGGTTCGCAAAGGAGAGCAGAAATGCAAATCGTAACTGACAGTGGAACAGACGTATGGCTACCCGCTGAGCAAGTAGCCGAACTGAACATTCACATTGTGCCTCTCATCGTTACCCTTGAAGGCAAATCCTACCGCGAAGGCGTGGACATCCAACCGGAAGAATTCTATCGCCTGCTGGCAGCGACCGACAGCCTTCCCATCACGTCGCAGCCCTCGGCGGGGGTTTTTGCCGAGATGTATCGGCAGTTGGCAGTCACCGACCCAGACATTCTGTCCATTCACATGACTTCAGGTCTGAGTGGCACGTTCAACGCGGCTCAAGCGGGAGCAAAGCTGGTGCCGGAGGCGAACGTTACCCTCGTTGATACAAAGACCTTGTCTGCCGCAGCGGGATGGCAAGTAGAGACAGCCGCCCAAGCTGCAAAAGCTGGTTGGCCGAAAGAGCAGGTTCTGGCTTTGATGGAGCGTATCGGTGCTGCCAGCGAAAGCATGTACACCCTGAAAGAGCTGAAGTACTTGATTCACGGTGGACGCATTAGCCATATGAAAGGGTTAATAGCCTCGATACTGAATCTCAAGCCGCTGATCGGGGTGGAGAAAGTGAACGGAACCTATGTGCAACTTGGCCAGGTACGAACGTTCAAGCGAGCGGTCAAAGGGCTAGTTGACCTGATGGCCCAGCAGCACGCGCCAGGCAGTGCATTGCGCGTGCAGGTGCTCCATGCATACAATCCCGAAGGGGCGGCCATGCTACGCGATCTGGTAGATCAACGGTTTGATTGCACCTGGCTACCAGTAGGTCCCATGTCTCTTGTGCTGGGCGCCCATACTGGCCCCAGTATGGTGGGAGTTGGCTACGCGTCACTGGCAGCTTTTCCCGATATGGCATAAGGGGAACACTTTTTGGGGGGGAAAAGCCCGCCTGGCAACTCGCCGAAGCCGACCGCCTAATCGAGAGTCCTTTTCTTGCCGGCCTTGGTTGCGTGTCGTCTTGGTGATTGCTGGGTGCATCGGCAAACCCAGCGGCGACCAAGCTCGAGCCCGTTGGACAAACAAGGAAAAACGCAATACAGAAAATGTGGCAATTCGATTCTGAAGCCTGTTGTGACCCACTACATATTGTGGTACCAGAGCTCAAATCCACAACATATAGTGGTGTCGGGCACATCTTCTAGTGGCACTCGTTGTGGGATTGTCAGTTTTTCTGTATTGCGGAAAAACAGACGACTCTGGAGATGATTGCAATCAAGCCACATCATTTCGTGGACATTGTTGCTTCATTCGGTGCTGGACGAAGGGCATTTCAACCCCATCCATACGGGCATGCTGTTCACACCATTTCACAGCGTATCTTGGATAATCATGATGTCGTTTTGGAGATAGAATTGGGGGCGGACGACATTTGCGGACCATGTATGCACGATGTCGACGGTTCCTGCGATGATACAATAGACACATCTTTCAGACCTACGGCGCCATCGTCAAAAGAGGATTGGAACCTTCTGATTGACAGACGTTGGTGTGACAGGTTGGGGATCGAGCAGGGCGACCGGTTCAGTGCACGTGAATTGTGTGGGCTAGTTCGAGATAAGATGGACGGTATTGCTGATATCTACTTTGAGATCCCTGCAGATATGACGGAGCAAAGAAGAGGCAATCTGGTTAGAGGACTTGGATACTATCTGGGAGCGAAAGAAGATCCCGTCCAGTAGCAGGATGGAGCTGAACTACAACCCACTGCGGTCGGCCTAGTCAGCTCATCCTTCACGTGAAGCAACCCTCACCGAACAGCCATCTTCCCAATCTGACAGGCAGCAGGCGGTGCCAGTGGCCGCTTGGCACGCCTGGGCCACGTCCATGTGCACGGCCACGCCCACAGCGGCCAGCGCCCGCGCCAAATGTCCCAGAGGCAGCCCCATAATACTGGCGTAGCACCCCTCCAAACGGGCCACTGGCGCGAAGCCCCGATGCTGAATGGCATAGGCCCCCGCTTTGTCCAGCGGATCACCACTGGCGACGTAAGCGGCGATCTCGTCGTCGCTGTAGCCCCGCATCCAAACGCAGCTTTCACTGACCTCGGTGGCCTCGTGACCTGCAGCCGCATCCAGCGCCGTCACAGCGCTGAAGACGAGGTGCGGTCGGCCTCGCAAGGCACGCAGCATACCTACTGCATTCTCGGCATCGGACGGCTTTCCCAGCACCACGCCGTCGAGCACGACGACCGTATCGGCGGCGACGATGATCGTGTAGGGGTATCGGCAAGCCACTGCAGCAGCCTTGGCGCGGCTCAGTCGCTGCACCAGTTCCACCGGCGGTTCGCCCGGAATCTGGCGCTCGTCCACCTCAGCCGCGGCGACGGTGAAGGGCAGCGCCAACGCAGCCAGCAACTCGCGCCGCCGCGGGGAAGCAGAGGCCAGAACCAGTGAAACACTCACAGCATGTCGCTCGTTGACAGATAACTCAGTGGATGACACAATCTCTCTGGAGAGCATGGGGGTTCGTAGCGGGCGCTTCAGCGCCCCTCGCGGGACGACAAAGAGGCTGAAGCCGCCACTGCAAACCTGGACTCGTCGCTCCTAACTGAGAAGGCAAAGACCCGCGGGCTGACCAGCTCAACCCTGCGAGAGCCTGCTCCTATTGCAGTAGTTGCTGCAACTTCAGCAGGTCCGGTAGCGGAGCCTGCACCTGTATCTTGCCGCCCATGAATGCCGACATGGCATTGATCTGCCCCGCCACGATGCCCAACAAAGTATCACTCTCCGTCGTGACCCGGATATCAGGCGATTCGACGCTCGCCTCCTCCAGCGAAGTCACCTGCCCGTCCTCGACCTCCATCACGAAGGAGATGTCCAGATCAGTGCAATCGAACTGCAGAGACTTGGTAAACGCACCAAGCCGCTTCTGCATGTCAGGATCGTCGAGGCGGTCCTTCATCGCTTCCAGAACCCCCAGAACTTCTTCTCGTGTAGCCATCGTGTCCTCCTTTCAAAAGTGAACTTCAAAAGTAAACAAGGAGACAAGGAAACAAGTACAATTGGCAGCATCCTCTGAACTGGAACTTGGAACCTCCAACCTTCGAACCTGAAACCGTCAAACCTGCAACAGTCTCAAGGAACTCCCTTGCTCCTTTGCGCCCTTGCTCCCCTGCTCCTCTGCGCCCTTGCGCCCTTGCTCCTTGCCATACAGCCGCCGGTAGACGGCGTACTGTTGCAGCACGCCCCGCACGTACCGCTGGGGCTGGGAAATGGTGATCGTCTCCAGGAAGAGATCTTCGTCGTCGCCGGCCACGGCACGCCAGAAGCGGGCATTGCCCGGCCCGGCATTGTAGCCCACCAGCGCCGTCGCCAGGTTGTCTCCGGCATCCTCCAGGGCGAAGGCCAGATAGTAGACCCCGAACTTGACATTGATGTGCGGACGGTAAACGTGCGCCGGCTGGTAGTCGGGCCAACCGATGCGTTGGGCCACCCATTCACCGGTGGAAGGGATAACCTGCATCAGCCCCTGCGCCGCTGCGTACGACCGCGCCCCCGGCTCGAAGAGGCTCTCCTGGCGGATGATAGCATAGATCAGCAGGGAATCCAAGCCTTGCACCTCGGCCTCCGCTTCCACCAGGTCGGCGAAGGGCGTGGGATAGGCCAGCTCCTGCAGAAAAGGTGGTGCCGCAGCGCGTTGTGGCAACGGCGAGAGGTCAAGCAGGCGCGCAGCACACAGAATGGAAAGCCCGTTGGCTCCGAGATCGCGGAAGCGCAGGGCCAGTGCGTACATCGCCTGCGGATCGTCGAGCCAACG
>CBDURC010000012.1:0-28961 GCA_965369635.1 uncultured Anaerolineales bacterium
GGGGCCATGCAAGGAGAGGCAAAGGACGAGATCGTCTTGAAGAACTACCCGTGAAGCCTGAAGGGATAGGTCTTGGACAGCGAGACAAAGCCACCTGTGCGATTGATGCAGGTGGCTTTGCTCTTTGTCCTTTTGCAGGATTTGGGATATGATGGTGGCAGTGAAGAAAACAGGAGGAAAGAAAATGCAAACCAAGAGGATAGCGGCGGTTGTGGTGGCGTTGATCTTGCTCCTGGCCGCCAGTTCCACCGTAGCTGGCCCGCCAGTTGAGGAGAACAGCAGTCCTGCCAACGGCATCTTGCTTTCCGATTGCCAGGAGTTGTTGATCAACGGTGACTTTGAGACTGGTTCGCTCCTGCCGTGGGGCAGCGAAGGTGCTGTGGGCCTGGGCTTAGGGCACAACAGCACCTATGGCGCCTGGTTGGGCGGCGCCAACAACGCCGAAGGGGAGCTTTTTCAGGAGGTGACCATCCCGGCCGGGGCCAGCTCAGTGGGGCTGGAGTTCTGGTGGCTCGCCGAAAGCACAGAGGAGCAGCCCGGCGATGCTGTAGATGTGATCGTCCAGTACGGTGACGAGCAGGCCGACCTGCTGCGCACGTTGCCAGCCGTGGAGCCCCTGGGCCAGTGGCGGCAGGAGGTGGTAGACCTGGCCGCCTACGCGGGTCAGGAGGTAGCTGTGACCTTCCTGGTGCATACCGACGATGCGGTGCTCAGTGTCTTCGGGCTGGACGACGTCAGCCTGAAGGCTTGCGGAGCGACAACACCCACGCCGACCTCCACGCCCACCGGCACGGTCTCACCCACGCCGACGTCCACACCCACCAGCAGGGTCTCACCCACACCTGGCCGTCTCGTCTACCTGCCGCTGATCCTGAAACCCCCCACTCCTCCGGCCCCAACGCCCACACCCACCCGGCAGCCGGGTTTGGTCGTCAACACCACCGATGCCACAGTTGATGGCACTTGCGACTCAACCCACTGCTCCCTGTTCGAAGCCGTCAATGCCGCCAACTTCAACTCGGGCCCAGACACCATCACTTTCAACATCCCCAGCAGCGATCAGGGCTGCGACGGTGCCGGGGTGTGCACCATCCGCCCCACCTCTTACTCCCTGTACCTGAGCGACGACGAAACGACCATTGATGGCTACACCCAGCCAGGGGCCAGCCCCAACACCAATCCCTTCGGCCAGACCATCAACGCCGTGCTGAAGATCGTCCTGGATGGTTCCCTGCTGCCAACGTGCTGCCCCTCTGGGCTGGATATCCGTAGCTCGAACAATGTGGTGCGCGGGCTGGTCATCCATCGGTTTTACACTGGCATACAGGTTGTGGACGCTGACGGCAATCGGTTCGAGGGGAACTTCGTCGGCACGGACGCCCAAGGCAAGACTGGGCTGGGAAATCGCTGCAGCGGGATATCCATCTCCGGCATCCAGGGAGGGGTTGGATCATCCAACAACGTGGTCGGCGGAAGCCAGCCACAGGCCCGCAACCTCATCTCCAGCAACGGCTGTGTAGGGGTGGGAATCGGGCCGACGGGGAACAACCGGGTACAGGGGAACTACATGGGCAGCGACGTCACGGGAGCCGCGGCTCTGCCGAACAACACCGACGGCATCTACATATTCAATGTCTCAAACGACAACCTCATCGGTGGCACGGCTGAGGGCCAGGCGAACCTCATCGCCTTCAACGGTGGGGACGGAATCGAAGTCGCGGGTGGCTACGGGGCGAAGCACAACACCATCACTCGAAACCGCATCCACAACAACACGGGCAAGGGCATCTCACTGCGCAGCGGCGGCAATGAAGGGCTAGCGGCCCCCGTGATCACCACCGCCAGCGCCACCCAGGTCTCCGGCACCGCCTGCGCCAACTGCACCATCGAGGTCTTCTCTGATGCCGCAGATGAGGGCGCGATCTACGAGGGTACCACCACAGCCAACTCTTCGGGCAACTGGACCTTCACCAAAGCCGGCGGGCTGACCGGCCCGTACGTGACGGCCACGGCCACCGACGGCAACGGCAACACGTCGGAATTCTCGGCACCCGTCAGCGTGCCTTAGTGTTACTCTATAACTACAGCCCCGGGCTTTTCTGCATCGCAGCAGAGGAGGTGATGATCTGGCAAAACTATAGACGGCCCAACTGGACACAGGCCTCATGACCACCGTCAGGTGGTCACCAACAATAAGGAGGGAACAAAATGCAAACCAAAAGAATAGCGACCATAGTGATGGTTGTGGCTGTGTTGGCCCTGCTTTTGGCCACCAGTTCTACTGTAGCGGGCCCGCCAGTTGAGGAGGGTGGGCTGGGTGGCCTGGCCCCGCTGGGTACCGTTTTCACGTACCAGGGGCAACTCAAGCAGGGTGATGAGCCCGTTAGCGACACATGCGACTTCAGATTCATCCTGTATGATGCCGACATCGGCGGCTCTCAGGTGGGCAGCATGGTCACTCAGGAAGGCGTGCTGGTGAACAACGGCCTGTTCACCGTGCAGTTGGACTTTGGCAGCGCTGCCTTCGCCGGCGACGCACGCTGGCTGGATATCGCCGTACGCTGCCCGACGGGAAGTGGGGGTTACACTTCCCTCAGCCCCCGCCAAGCGGTGACGGCGGCTCCCTACGCCCTCTATGCCCTGAACGCCCCCTGGGCCGGCCTGACCAGCGTGCCGGCGGGTTTCGCCGACGGGGTGGACGATGACACCATCTACGCAGCAGGCACGGGGCTGGACTTGGTGGGAACGACTTTCTCCGCTGACACTGCCTACCTCCAGCGGCGAGTGAGCGACAGTTGCACGGGCGGCAACGCCATCCGCGTCATCAACCAGGATGGCACGGTGACTTGCGAGCCTGTAGCCGGCGGGGCAGGTGACATCACCGCCGTCAACGCTGGCACCGGCCTGACCGGCGGTGGACAGAGCGGCGACGTGACCCTAGACGTGGATACGACCGCCATCCAGCGGCGAGTGGCCGGCACCTGCGCGGGCGGCAACGCTATCCGCGTCATCAATGCGGATGGCACGGTGGCCTGCGAGCCTGTGGATGGAGGGGGCGCGCACGACCACTGGGGCGAGACCTGGAGCGGGAGTGGAGTGGGCCTGACCCTGAACAGCAGCAACGATGATGGCCTCCGCGTCTCTGGCGGGGATAACGGCATCCAGGTCGACTCGGCCGGCGGGCACGGCGTCTACGTCGACTCGCCCGGTAATGACGGCGTCTACGTCAACTCGCCCGGCGGTGACGGCGTGCAGGTCTTCTCGGCCGGTAATGACGGCGTCTACGTCAACTCGCCCACCGATGACGGCGTCTCCGTCTACTCGGCCGGTGATGACGGCGTCTACGTCTGGTCGCCCGGTAATGACGGCGTCTACGTCGAGTCGGCCGGTAATGACGGCGTCTCCGTCTACTCTGCTGGCCGTCACGGTGTCTACGTCACCTCGCCCGGCGATGACGGCGTCTACATCGACTCGCCCGGTAATGACGGCGTCTACGTCAACTCGCCCGGCGGTGACGGCGTGCAGGTCTTCTCGGCCGGTAATGACGGCGTCTCCGTCAACTCGGCCGGCAATGACGGCGTCTCCATCAACGCGCCCGGCGATGACGGCGTCTCCGTCGTAACGGCCGGCAATGACGGCTTCTCCGTCTACTACGCCGGCGGGAACGGGCTCCGGGTCACTGAGGCTGGTCTTAACGGCGTGCAGGTAAGCTCGCCCGGCTGGAACGGGCTCCTGGTCAATGGGGCTGGTCTTAACGGCGTGGAAGTGTGGTCGGCGACGTACGACGGCGTGCAGGTGAACTCCGCGGGCAGACACGGCGTGCAGGTAGGCTCGCCCGGCGAGAACGGGCTCCTGGTCAATGGGGCTGGTCTCCACGGCGTGGAAGTGCGGTCGGCGACGTACGACGGCGTGGTGGTGAACTCCGCGGGCCGGGACGGCGTCAAAGTCAACTCGGCCGACGGCGACGGCATGGAGGTCCACTCCGCCGGTGAGGACGGCGTAGAGATCCAATCCGCCGGGGATGACGGACTCGATGTCAACAGTGCTGACGATAACGGCCTGGCAGTCAGTGGTGCTACCAACTGGGGGATCAATGTCATCGGGGACGTCCGGATTACGGGCATCTGCGAAGGCTGCGGCATGGCTGCCTTCGCCCGCAACAGCGGCCACACGGTGCTGGAACCGGGCGACGTGGTCGCCGTGCGTGGCATCACTCACACCGACTGGCCAAACACCCCTGTGGTGGTGGATGTCGAGCTGGCAGCAGGTCCCGACGCCGTCATCGGCGTGGTGGTGGGCCGTGCAGAGCTGGACAATGACGAGGAGGAGAAGGATGAGGTTGGGCTGGTACCACGGGAGGGGTCGGCTCAGCCAGGCGAGTACGTGAGCATCATCGTCTCTGGCCTGGCGGAGGTCAAAGCCAGCGCGGTCGCCGCGCCCATCAAGGAGGGCATGCGTCTCACAGCCGCCGATCTGGCTGGCCACGCCCGGGCGGTGCGCACCGTAGAGGTACAGGGTGTCCAGATTGCCGAGAACACCCCGGTCCTGGGCATCGCTCTGGAAAGCCTGGAGGCCGGGCAGGATCTCATCTGGGTGCTGGTCAACCCCCACTAGACACCGCGATGCGCGAACAGGAGGTATGACAATGAAGATGCGAATAATCATCCTGGCCGCAGCAGGCGCCGTGTTGCTGCTGACCCCTGTCGTGCTGGGCCAGGGCAGTACTTCGGCCCTGCTTAGGGCAGGCTACGACCTGTCTTGGTGGACAGTGGATGGCGGCGGCGGAGAAAGCAGTGGTGGCAGCTACACCCTGGCCGGCACCATCGGCCAGCCGGACGCCGGCACGCTGAGCGGCGGTAACTACACGCTCGCTGGCGGCTTCTGGCCGGGCATCGGCGCAGAGACGCCCACGCCCACATCCACACCGACGGCGACACCTACTCCCACGCCCACGGTGACGGGCTCCCCACCGCCGACAGCGACACCCACGGCCACGCCCACGGCAACACCGACGGGCACGGTCACGCCGCCGACTAACCTGATCTACCTGCCCATTGTGTTGAAGAGCTACCCGTGAAACCTGAAGGGAGAAGTCTTGGGCAGCGAAATAAAGCCACCTGTGTGATTGATGCAGGTGGCTTGTTGTCGTCTATTGACCTAGAAACGTTAGAAGCTACTGCGTGGTCTCATCACAGTTACCACGAGCAGGCTTGCCCCGGCTGGTACGTAGCGGATTCGGGGCACACCGGTCCACGAAGCAAAGCTCCCTCTAGTCGCCAAGGATGATGGGTAACAACACACGATGGGGCAGTGCGAAGTCGGAAGTCAGTAGAACCCAGCTTTGGCCCTCATCCTCGCTGGCCCAGAGCCCGTCTTCCTTTGCCCAGAGAATCCGTCCTGGGTTCCCATAATCTGCAGCGATGAGCTGTCCTGGGGTAGTCGACACGAGTTCCCAACTGTTGCCTCCATCGCGACTTCGGTAGCGCGACTTCGGTAGAGACCCTGATCACACCGCAATAGAAGGACACGTGATATCGTAGGGTGAGCCAATAACTGCTGAAAGGAGTCAGAGCAGCGATATCCAGCCCTACGTTCACCACCTGGGCCCACGGTATGGTCCTAACCTCCCGCCAAGTACTTCCACCATCCTTGACCGGATCGCCGAAGTAGCCGCAAGGGCAGGGGTTCATGGCGCCGATGAGCATGAAGTTGGCGGGGAGGGTGAGCGCGCCGGCGGCCCGCGAGATTACCACCACGGCCCCTCCTTCCGCACGTCGGCGGGGCGAGGTTGATTGTGGTACGGGTCCGCGTGAACGCCAAACCTGAATCCTTGACAGCGAACTATTCCTCTGGTACAATGTGGTCGGTGGCCAGAGCATAGGCTTGTGATCTGGAAGGGGTGAGTTGATGAACACACAAGCGGTTAGCGAGAAACCGATCGTTTTCACGTTGCCGGCGCGACACAATCCAATACTGCAAGAACTGGTGGCTCGCATCGATGCCGATCAGGAGCTGCGACAGATGTGGCGATGTACGAACATCAACGCGGTGGATCGCTCTGGCTACAGCGATCACGGCGAGGTGCACATCAAGATCGTTTCCAACATCGCCCTGCGGCTGGCGCGCCTACTGATGGCCGCGGAGGTGCCCATGAGCGTGGTCGCCGACCACGGCCTCACCAACGACGAGGCCGAGGTGATCGTTGTGCTTGCTGCCGCGCTGCACGACCTGGGGATGATCGTTCATCGGCAGGACCATGAACTGCACAGCGTGGCCCTGGCCTTCATCAAGGCCAAGGAGTTGCTGGATGGCCTCTACGATGTGCGGAAACGGACGATCATCCTGGCCGACATGTCGCACGCTATCGCGGCTCATCATTGGAGTACTCCCTGTCTCACCATTGAGGCAGGGGTGGTCAAGGTGGCCGACGCGCTGGACATGACAGAGGGACGGTCTCGGATTCCTTTCGAGGCAGGCACCGCCAATATCCACTCCGTGTCGGCGCAGGCGATAGAGGCGGTGCACATCCGGGCTGGTAAGGAACTGCCGGTGGATATCGAGATCGTGATGACCAACTCGGCGGGTATCTTTCAGGTGGATGAGCTGCTTAAGCGCAAGCTGCATCATTCTAGCATCGCTCCCTATGTGCGGGTGGTAGCGCGCATCGAGGGGGAGACGGAGAAGCGGCTATTGCAGTTGTACAGCCTGGGCGGCCCGGCGACGGAACCCCAGGCAGCGGGGGATTAGTACTTGGTGATTGGAGTGGAGTGCAACGTCTCGGACTTCGCCGCGTCGTCGGAGACGATGTGCTCTGGTGCATGGACACGCAAAGGAGGAGATGCTGTGCGACGATTCATCTTTACACTCTTGCTGCTTGTTCTGGTGGCAGCCTGTGGGGGCGGGGGGCCAGCGCCCGAGGAAGAGGCTGTCGAAGCGGGGCCTGTCGCGGTGGGAGTCACTCGAGTTTTCACCCTGGCTGGCAATGGTGAGGTGGGGACGACTGAGGGACCCGCCCTGGAAGCCAGCTTCGACGAGCCCGTGGAGCTCGTTTTGGACGAAGAGGGCAACATCTACGTCGTCGAGTACCACGGCGCACGGGTGAGCAAGATCACGGCCGACGGCATGGTAATCGCGGTGGTAGACAATCCCACCGGCAACGTGGACGGGTCCAAGGAGGAGGCGAGGCTGGGCACGCCTCGGGGCATCGTCCTGGCCGGCGATGGCAATCTCTATATCTCGGATTGGGAGAACCGCAGCGTCCGCCGCGTCACGCTCGATGGGACGGTGACGACGATCTTCGAGCGCAGTTTTGTGGAGACCTTGGCTTTGATGCCCAATGGCGACATCCTGGCATCCACGGGGCCGGATCGGGAACAGATCAGCCGCATTACCCTGGATGGGGAGATGATTCCGGTGGCTGGCAGTCCCCAGCACGGCGGTCACAACGACGGCCCCGCCGAGGACGCGCAATTCACCTTGGTATCGGGAGTGGCCGTGGATCAGGATGGTCAGATTTACGTGACCGAGGCGGTCAGCCTGCGCTCGCGAGGCGGGAACCATCTAATCCGCGTCATCAGCCCCGATGGCGAGGTGAGCACGCTGACGGGCCGGCGCTTCGTCACCGCCTATGCGGATGGGCCGCTGGAGGATGCCAGATTCCACCATCCGGTGGACATCGAGGTGGATGCAGCGGGGAACCTCTACGTGGCGGACTCGCTCAACCACTGCATCCGCCGCATTTCGCCTGATGGTATGGTCTCCACTGTGGCAGGCAGGTGCGGCCATGCGGGCTACGCCGACGGCCTGGGCGACGAAGCGGAGTTCAACCTGCCGCAGGGGCTGGCGTTGGATGCCAAGGGCGACATCTACGTCGCCGACACCCGCAACCACCGCATTCGCAAGATCGTTTTCGAGTAGCAGGGTTTGAAGCATTCTGTGAGACAGTATCACATCTGGACTAGCGGCTGTCAGATGAACGTGGCCGATTCGGCGCGCCTGGCTGATGAACTGGAAGCATTGGGCTATGGACCTACCTCGCAGCCTGAGGAAGCTGATGTCGTTGTCCTCAATACCTGTGTGGTGCGCCAGAGCGCCGAGGATCGGGCGGTAGGGCGGCTCACGTCTCTCAAGCCGCTGAAGGAGCGCAGGCCCCGGATGGTGTTGGCCGTCATGGGCTGTTTGGTGGGCGTGCGCCCAGCGGACGATCTACCTCAGCGCTTCTCCCATGTGGACATCTTCCTGTCTCCCTCAGACCCCGAGCCGCTGATCGCTCTCCTGCGCCAGCGCGAACAAGAGCCAAGAAGCAGGATACAGGAAGCAGGCGGCGGGGGCCTGCGATCGAGAAGGGGGCCGATGGCCTTCCAGGATACGCAGAACGTAAGTCCTGAGGCTGCGGCCATGGGTTTGATCCCGACTGAGCGCATCCTACATCAGGGATCTTGCATCTTGCCCCCTGTGACCGCCTACGTCCCCGTCATCCACGGCTGCGACCACGTCTGCGCCTATTGCATCGTGCCGTACCGGCGCGGGCGGGAGCGCAGTCGCCCCCTGGAGGAGATCGTGGCTGAGGTTCAAGCCCTCGCCATCCAGGGCGTGCGCGAGGTGACGCTGCTGGGGCAGATCGTGGATCGCTATGGGTACGATTGGAGGAACGATGGTTCAGCTCTGAGTCCCGATCTTGCTGACTTGCTGCGGGCGGTGCATGATGTTGACGGTCTCTGGCGCGTGCGCTTCCTAACCTCGCATCCCAGCTATATCAGCGACCGCATCCTGGACGCTATAGCGGAACTGCCCAAGGTGTGCGAGCACGTCGAAGTGGCGGTGCAGGCGGGAGATGACGACGTGCTGCGCCGCATGCGGCGAGGCTACTGTGTGGCCGATTATCGCGCCCTTGTGGAAAAGACCCGTCTGTGGCTGCCAGGCTGCAGCATCGCCACCGATATCATCGTGGGCTTCCCTGGTGAGACGGCTGCTCAGTTCCAGGCCACGGTTGATCTGCTCGCGGACTTGAGGCTAGACACGGTCCACGTGGCCGCCTACTCGCCCCGGTCGGGCACCCTGGCCGCTCGCAAGATGGTTGACGACGTGCCGGCGGAGGAGAAGAAGCGCCGGCTGAAGGTGGTGGACGAGTTGCAGGAGCAGATCGTGGGCCAGATCAACCGCCGCCTGCTGGGGCAGACGGTGGATGTATTGGTGGAGGGGAAGCACAAGGGAAAGTGGCGCGGGCGCACGCGCACGAACAAGCTCGTCTTCTTCCAAGATGATGCCGACTGGCGCGGCCGGTTGGCCGCCGTGCGCATCACCTGGGCTGGCCCGTGGTCCATGCAGGGGGAAGTGGTGGCTGACGCGTTGCCGTAGCCACGTTCGCCCTGTTCATCATCTTCACGGATGGGACCTCCGAGTCCTCCACAGGACTCGGAGGTCTTTGTGTTGAGCTTGGAACTCAGCCCGTGTGGGCTAGGGGTCCGGAATGCAAAGTCTCTGGCCCACCCAGATGAAGTTCGGGTTGGTCAGGCCATTAGCGGCCATGATCGCGGACACCGGCACGCCGTAGCGCAGGGAGATGGAGGAGAGCGTTTCGCACTTCCTCACCACATGCCAGGCCACGCATGGCGGAGGCGTTCGCTGCTGGCGGTTCGTGAAGTTGGCCTGCACACACTCGTGCTTGGGCGGGAAGGTGACCGTGACCTTGCGTGACGTCCCCGACACTGACCACCAACCATCTTGCAGGGTCTCCTCAACGAAGTAGCTACCGGGGTCGAGGTCGCCAAAGCGGTAGTACCCAGTACCGTCGGTGATCGTCGTGTCCAGCACGTTGCCGCCAAGATCCAGCAGCTTGATCTGCCAGTTGGGCAAGCCCGCTCCATCGAAAGTGTCTGTCTTGTAGCCATCAATGCAGATGTCACGTGGGGCCTGCTTGTTGACGAAGACGACGATGGCTACGATCTCTTCGTCGCTGGGCACCAAGGTTACCGCGAGCTTCGGCGGCGAGATGGGCTTCCATCCGACCTGTAGCTCTTCCCAGACCACGTAGTCTCCCATGGGCAGGCCACAGACCTGGAAGTAGCCCGTGCCATCGGTCCAGCGGTGCCAGCTCTGGCCTGTGTCGACGTTCTGGATGGTGATGTTCCACAGGGGCAGGCCGACCTCGAACTCGTCCACCTTCCAGCCCTCGATGCAGCCACGCGGCGGTGCGTTGCGGAAGATGGGGGCCTCAACATCCTTTCCTGGGCCGGGGTACACGATGAGCACTTCCTGCTGCTCGCCTTCCAGGGCCGTCCAGCCAACTGGACGGTCCTCTTCGAAGACCCACGTCCCCAGCGTCACTCCGCAGATGCGGTAGTGGCCATCGGGCTCAGTGACCGCCACCAGGACCTCGTTGGGGTTGTCCTTGGCCCAGGCCCTGATCGTCCAGTTACCCAGACCGAAGCCTTCGTCATCCAGCTTGAAGCCCTGAGCGCACAGGTCCGGCGCACGATTCTTGAACCGTACCTGCTCGCACACTTCCACATTGTCCACCGTCACCGTGAACTCCTGCGCGGTGATGGACGTCCAGCCAGGTTCCACTTCCTCCCAGATGGTCCACTCCCCCAGCGTCAGGTCGTCGAAGCGGAAGTAGCCATCATCACCAGTCACAGTGCAGAATGTGGGATCTTCTTCACCCTTGGGATGGGCGCAGACAGACCAGCCCGGCAGCCCTCGGTGCTGGTCGTCAACCTTGTACCCTTCCACGCAGCCAGTCCACCTGCGGCGGTTCTGGAAGACGAACTTGTAGCAGTCGTCTTCGTTCTCCATGGGATACAGCACGACCTCTGCCTCGCCGCTCCAGGGCTCGGCCGGCTCCCAGGGATACTGCACGACCTCGCGGATGAGCCACTTGCTGGGCGTAAGGTCATCGAAGCGCACCTGGCCGCCCTTGTCGGTCACTCCCGATTGCCACTTGCCGCCGGAAGTGGGCTTGATCTGGATCTCCCAGCCTTCCAACGGCGAACCGTCGGCCTCGTTTGTCTTGGCCACGATCAGGCAAGCGGGGATGGGCACTTCTCTGTTCTTGAAGCGGATCTCGTAGCAGCCGTCGTGGCCGTACTCCAACTCCTTCTGGAACTCACTGGCCGTTACCGGCTCCCAGCCTCGCGGTATGACCTCAGAGAAGGTCCACAGACCCGGGGCCAGGTTGTCGAAGTGGAAGTAGCCGCTGTCGTCCGAGACCGTCTGCAGTGGCTCTATCCCTTCCATGTGCGCCTCGATGATGAAGCCGCCCAGGCCGAGGTGTTGCTCATCGATCTTGCGGCCAACCACGC
The DNA here is from genome assembly GCA_965369635.1 of uncultured Anaerolineales bacterium. Taxonomy (GTDB): domain Bacteria; phylum Chloroflexota; class Anaerolineae; order UBA3071; family UBA3071; genus UBA3071. The sequence goes on from CBDURC010000012.1 coordinate 11,301, forward strand.
AGATGGCGCCGGGAAACTGGGTGCCGCCGCCGCCTGCGGTGGGCACGCATAGGGTCTGGCCAACGTAGATGAAGTCGTAGTTTCGGAGAGTGTTTGCCGTGGCCAGTTCCGAGGTGGTCAGCCCGTAGCCCTGGGCGATTCTGCTCAGTGTCTCGCCGCGCCGTACGATGTGCGTCTGGCTACAGGCCGGCGCGGCCATCGCCGAGTGAGCTCCGCTCCCCCACAGCCCTGGCACCGCCAGCGAACCGACGAGGGTCGCTATCGCCAGCACCAGTGCTGCAGTCAGGGTCAAGGCCAAGGAGCGCTGCCAATTTTTGAACTTCATGATGTCTCCCTCCTTCGAGTGTTTCTTTGATAGCGCAGTGATGTGCGCTACCTGTGCGGGGTGAGCGGGTTCCGGGCTGGACGATGTCTCTCCCTCTGGAACCTTCCGTCTCACGGATTCACAAACTCACAGACTTGAGATGAGACACTGGCCTGGCGCTGTACTTCCTGACCTCCGGCACCAGGCCAGCGGACACTAGGGATCGCAGATCAGCAGTTCGTCTCCCACGTAGACCACGTTGGGATTGACGATGTCGTTGTCAGCAACAATGGCCGCCACCGTCGTCCCATAAGCGGTAGCTATAGCGCCGAGATACTCTCCTCTTTGGATCACATGGATCCAACACTGTGTTTCGGGTGGAAGAGGCGGTTCGGGCGGCCACGGCGGTTCGGGGGGCCACGGCGGTTCGGGCGGCCATGGCGGGACGGGCGGGTATGGTGGCGTCCAGGTGCAGGTCTTCAGACTGATCTCGTCCAGATTGACGTCCACTTCCTGCTGGGCATCGCCCCACTTCTTCCATAGTCGGAAGAAGAGCGCGATCTTGCTGCTCGGGGCCTGGAACTGCACGCTGAAGGGCGCCATGGCGCCAGGCGCTGTGCGGGGATAGATGTCATCCCAGGGCAGCTCCTGCCAGTTCTCTACCTTCGTCCAGTCCGTGCTGCCGTCGGTCGTGTAGCCCCACTGCACGCGGTAGCGATAGGGATCCGCACCTTCCCAGCCATGCTCTCCCTGGCGGATCATGCCGTAGAGCGACAGCTCGTAGGTGGCTCCTGGCCACAGGCCCCAAACGGCCTGGTAGATGCCGGCGTAGCGGTCGGGATCCGATGCCGCCCGGCAGATGGTGCTGATCTCGATGAGCTGCGAGTGCTTTCCGCCGGCGACCACGCGCGCCCATATGTCGTCGTGGAAGCCATAGCTGGCTGCGCAATCGTTGTCGAAAGCGCTCCAGCCGCTGCCCACGCCATTCGTGAAACCGCCTTCGAAGTCGCCGTTGAAAAGCAGGTCAGGACCACCGCAGGTGACTTCGGGCTCGGGGGGTTCCGGCGGAGCGGGTTCAGGTGCAGCGGGTTCTTCGGGCTCGCACGGTTCCTCGGGCACCGGGGGCACCGGGGGCACCGGCCAGCCTACCACGGGACCGAAGAGGCTGGCGCCGTCGAGGTTGACGTTTAGCTCGCGGTACCAATCTCCCCACTTCTTCCACACGCGCACGAACACGGTCATCTTGTTTCCTTCTGCTATGACCGTGGCGCTGTGCTCGTTGAAGCCGCCAGGGTGCAGACGAGGATGATAGTCGTCCCAGGGGAATTCGTTCCAGTCGGTGACGGCTGTCCAGTCATCGCCGCCGCTGTGGTCGAAGCCGACCTGCACCCGATAGCGCCAGGGGTCGGGATCGGTGTCGTCGGCTCGCAGCATGCCGCGAATGGTGAACTCGTAGCTGCCTCCGGGGATGACGTTCACTGTCTGGAAGATGCCGGCATAGCGGTCGGGGTCACCGCCAATCTGGCGGGTGTTGATCTCAAGGAGCTGGGAGTGTTCACCATCCCACACCACGGGGCTCCACATCTCGTCGTAGAACCCATACCCGGCTGTGCCGCCGTTGGTGAAGCACTGCCAACCTTTGCCCACCATGCCGCAACCTTCGTGGTAGGCAAAGCCGCCTTCGAAGTTGCCGTTGATCAACAGTTCTGAGTCCACGGTCGCCAGGGGGCTGGACGCGACCAGGGTGACGCTGAGCAGCAGGGCAAACAGTGTTGCGAGGGCTACTACCTGTCTTCGTGCCGTCATAAGCGCTCCTCCTTCACGAGGCCGACTGACTTGACCAGGACCTGCGACGGGCACTCCATGCGGGACGGTGAGCTAGCTATGGAGCAGGCCCGCACTTTGGCCTGATCATGCTCTCTGGCGAACGCAAGAACCTGGGGACGTTCGCCGATGTCACGTCGTACCTGCCAACCTCTCAGGTTGACGTGTACATTATAGCATATTCTTGGAGTTTCGTCAAGTTCTCGTATTGACCTATCATTTGCCTTCGGCCTTCACTAGAGTAGACGTAATAGCGCGCAAAAGGTCGCGGTAACTCGTATACTAGACCCGGAGCTGCTCAGGCTGGCTCAGGTGCAACGCACTCCGGTTATCGGGCTGTTTTGAGGCGCGATTCGGTTAAGCCGACGGCTGGTTATGAAGCGGATCAAGTGTGTTGCACCGGGGCAGGACCTCCAGCATCCAGCTTTCCAATGCGGCCAAGGCTCGCTCAGCGTAGGCGCGGTAGCGTCGCCGCTTGTTGCGCACCGGAGGCAGAAGCGGCGGCATCAGGCCGAAGTTTGCCTTCATGGGTTGAAATCCGTGCGGGTCGGCATGGGTGACGTAGTGGAACAGTGCCCCGAGCATGGTGTCGCGCGGTGGGGAAACGGGCGGGAGGTCCTGGATCAGCCGCGCCGCGTTGAGCCCTGCCAGAAGGCCACCGGCTGTGGAGCTCACGTATCCCTCGCTGCCGGTGATCTGCCCGGCGAAGAAAAGGTCAGGACGGCCACGGAACTGCAGTGTCGGCTCAAGGAGCAGAGAGGAATCTATAAAAGTATTGCGGTGCATCTGCCCGAAGCGCACGATTTCCGCCTCTTCCAGCCCAGGGATCAAACGCAGCACCCGCGTTTGCTCGCCCCACTTGAGGTTGGTCTGGAAGCCGACCAGGTTGTAGAGCGTGCCGGCCAGATTGTCTTGTCGCAACTGAAGGACGGCGAAGGGGCGTCTGTCTGTCCGTGGGTCGCGCAGCCCGACGGGGCGCATGGGGCCGAAGGACAGTGCGTCACAGCCTCGGGCGGCCAGCACTTCCACCGGCAAGCAGCCCTCGAAGAAGCGCTCATCCTCCTTCTCGAATTGCCGCAGCTCAATAGTCTCCGCTGCCAGCAGCGCCTCCACGAACGCGTAGTATTCCTCTCGGCTCAGCGGACAGTTGACATAGTCCCCCGGGGTCTCAGCATCGCGGTTGCGATCGTAGCGGGACTGTCGCCAGGCGGGGGGCATGCGGATCGACTCCAGGGTGACGATGGGAGCCATGGCGTCGTAGAAGTGAAGGTAGCGCTGGCTTGTCAGTTCGGCGATGGCCTGGGCCAGCGGTTCGGAGGTCAGCGGGCCCGTGGCAATGATGGTCGGTACCGCTTCGGGGATGGTGCTGACTTCCTCGCGGCGCACGGTGACGTTGGGGTGGTGGGTCACCGCTTCGGTGACCGCCTGGGCGAAGGTCTCGCGGCCCACGGCCAGAGCGCCGCCGGCGGGCAATGCGGTGTCATCGGCGCAGCGGATGACCAGCGAGCCCATCCGTCGCAACTCCTCCTTGAGCAGCCCCTGAGCCCGGTCAACGAGGTTGGAGCCCAGCGAGTTGGAACAGACCAGTTCGGCGAAGAGGCCGCTGGTGTGTGCTGGCGTCATCTTGTGCGGCCGCATCTCGAAGAGCGTGACCTGCACGCCACGGTTGGCTGCTTGCCACGCTGCTTCCGAACCGGCCAACCCTGCGCCGATGACTATCAACTCGTCCATGAGCCATTCTCCATTCGCATCTCCATCCGCATCCTACCACAATCTAGGTCAGGCGTCAAGCCGCTTTGCTTCGCGCCGATTCTGTGGTACACTTGACTCGCACGAGCCAATAACTTGAGGAGTTGAAGCTATGACCGAAAGACCACAGGGACGGAAGACCAGGGATCGCTACCGCATTCACACAGAGATCACCCGCAGCGCCATCTTGCATGTGGAGGATGCGCTGGACATTGGCAAGTTGCGGCTGTTGCTCTTCCGGTACAAGCGAGGCAAGGGAGCGCAGGCCTCGGCCAGTCACTACCTGGACCTGGCCGATGCTCGCGTGCTGTGCTTTGACCTGGTTGAGGGGCGGCTGGCGGAGAGGTTCGTGGACTACAAAGGCAGCCCCTCCGGCCGCGAGGGAAAGCCTCTCAGCCGGGTGCTGAAGGTGGAGGACCGGGGCGAGCGCACACGCAACCCGATCGTCATAGAGGTCACCAACGGCCCGGGCGAAGTGATGGGCGAAGGGGCCATCAAGCCGGCCGGCGAGCCGGATGCCGTGGTGGCCATCCTGTTAAGCCGATGGCAGGCGCGGCGGTTGGCAGCGGCCGTACAGGCTCATCTGGCTGCCTGGGAGGTGATCACCTTTCGCCAGCGCACCCAAGCAACCGCCGACCGCCTACGAGAAGCAGACGCAGCAGCGCTGTATCAGGTGGAACCGACAGGAGATAGCTGATGACGTGCTGCGTGTTTCGTGAAGGAGCGCGCAACACGCAGCTCTTGCGTGTGTTCGGCAGCCTAGAACGTGTACAACACCACGACTACTGCCAAACCCCACAGGGCCACAGAGGCCAGCAGCGGCTTGTCCTGCAGTATGAGCTCCTCCGGTGCGCCCCCTTCGCTTCGCACGTGGATCAGGTAGAGGTAGCGGAAGAGGCCGTACAGCACGAAAGGAATGGTCAGCATCATAGTGTGGTTAGCGGGTAGGTTCGGGGCCGAGAAGGTGTAGAAGGAGTATGCAACCGTGGCTGCCGAAGTGACCAGGCCGATCATGTCGTCCAGCAGCCGCAGGTTGTACTCCTGCAGGCTGGTGCGGTGGGCGTTGGCGTTTTCCTTGCCCAGCAGCACCAGTTCGTTGCGCCGCCGGCCGATGGCGATGAAAAGGGCCAGTAGGGTGATGCAGATATAGAGCCAGGGAGAGAAGCGTTCCGCCTGTACGACGACTACGCCGGCAACCACTCGCAACAGGTGGAACGCTGCTACCAGAAACACATCCACGATAACGACGTGTTTGAGCCAGAAGGAATAGGCGACATTGAGTGCCAGGTAGCCCACGATGACCAGGGCAAAGCGCCAGCCCAGCCAGAGCGCCGCCAGCAGCGAAACAACGATGAAGACACCAATCGCTACCACGGCTACCCAGGGCGGCAGCTCGCCCGACGCCAGCGGACGGTGCCGCTTGGTGGGATGCTGGCGATCCTTCTCCCGGTCCGCCAGGTCATTGAGCAGGTAGACCGCGCTGGAGGCCAGACAGAAGATGACGAACGCCAGCGTGGTCTCGGCCAACAGCAGGGGCTGAAACAGCTTTTCATCGAAGACGAGCGCAGCGAAGACGAAGCCGTTCTTCATCCACTGCTTCGGCCGCATGGATTTCAGCAAAGCTCTGAACATAAGTTGCCTCTCCGAACGTGTTTTGATAGCGGCTCATGATACCCCATTTTGCCCGCGGCGTCAATTCCGGTGGGTGGGATGGCTTGACAATTCCAGTGTTTGCGGCTATGCTGGGCTTGTGATCAAGATGCGTGTGGATCTGCTGCTGGTGGAGAGGGGCCTGGCCGAGAGCCGCGAGCGAGCCCAGGGGCTCATCCGCGCTGGTCAGGTGGTGGTGAACGATCAGGTGGTAGACAAGCCGGGGCGACGCGTGGCCGTAAGCGCTGCAGTGCGACTGCGCGGCCGGTTGCCGTACGTCTCCCGCGGCGGGTCGAAGCTGGAAGCCGCGCTGGATGGTTTTCGGCTCGACGTTGCAGGATGGGTGGCGGCCGACGTGGGCGCCTCCACTGGCGGCTTCACTGATTGCCTGTTGCAGCGGGGTGCTGCCAGGGTCTACGCCATTGATGTAGGCTACGGGCAACTCGCCTGGAAACTGCGACAAGACCCCCGCGTGGTGGTCATCGAGCGCACCAACATCCGCTTCCTGGAGGACCTACCGGAGCTGGTGGACCTGGTCACAGTTGATGTCTCCTTCATCGGCCTGGAACTGGTGCTGCCGGTCGTGAAGCGTTTGCTGAAGCCCGAGGGGCAGGTCGTGGCTCTCGTCAAGCCGCAGTTCGAGGCAGGGCGGAGGCAGGTGGGCAAGGGGGGCGTTGTGCGCGATCCTGCGGTGCACCGGCAGGTTCTGGAGCGGCTGACCGGCTGGGCTATCCAGCATGACCTGCGGGTGCTTGGCCTCATCCCCTCGCCCCTCACCGGTCCTAAGGGCAACGTGGAGTTTCTGCAGCATCTGGCGTTAGGCCCGATGGAGGAGAGCGCCGCCGATCCCCAATTGCTGATAGTCGCCGCTTTGACAGCAGTTCATGGTTGTTTGGCTCCCGAGGGCGATGGAACCGATGAAGCCGATGAAGCCGATTAAGCCTATGGCTGATCGCGATCTGTCTACAATCCGTAGCTTCCTGCTCGACATTGATGGCGTGGTGTACCGCGGCGAGACACCGTTGCCTGGGGCGGTGGAGTTCATCACTGAGTTGCAGTCGCGGCATGTTCCCTTCCTGTTGATTACCAACAACTCCACACGCACCCCAGCACAGTGTGTGGCCAAGCTGGAGCGCATGGGGCTGACCGTCGGCGAGGAGGCGGTGTTGACCTCGTCGCTGGCAACGGCGGCCTACCTGGCCAGCATCGCGCCGCCTGGCACGCCCGTCTACGCGATCGGCGAGGTGGGTCTGCACCGAGCGCTGTCGGATCGTGGCTTCCTGGTCACCGACGACTACACCGTTGCACGCTACGTGGTGGCCGGGCACGATACGACCTTGACCTGGCGCAAGCTGGCCGATGCCACGCTGGCCATCCGCCGCGGTGCGCCCTTCATCGCCACTAACCCCGACCGTACGTTGCCCACCGAAGAGGGACTCGTGCCTGGGGCTGGCGCCGTCCTCGCCGCGCTGCAGGCTGCCAGCAGCGTCTCTCCTCAGGTGATCGGCAAGCCTGAGGCGGCCATCTTTGACCAGGCGATGGCATGGCTTGGTGTTGACGCCGAACACTCTGCCATGATCGGTGACCGGTTGGAGACTGACATCCTCGGCGGGCATAGGGCGGGGCTGCGCACCGTCGGCGTGCTGAGCGGCGTGACCACCGCCGAGGAGTTCGCCCAGGCCGACCTGCCCCCCGACTGGGTCTTCGAGGACTTGGCTGCGCTTCTAGCTGCTTGGCGTTCCCAGGTGTGAAGCGTGAAGCGTGATTGGACACCAACGTCTTCATGGGCATCATTCAGGGGTATCGTTCAGAAGTGTAGGGGGAGGCAGCACATCGCTGTCAGCGGAAAAGCGGAAAGACCGGAACGCTTATTCTCTGCTCGTTCCGCTGTTCCGCTGACGAGGTGGGGGAGGGCGTAACCAAGGTTCCTCCGTACAGTTCTGAATGATACCCTGTCTTCACGCTTAGCTTGACTTCCCCCTGCAAGTGAGGTATACTCTCACCCATCATGTCAAGACCGTCTGGCAAGGACTCTTCCCCCATTCAACTGTTGGATCTTACGCGGCGGGAGGTACGCGAGTTTCTGGCCCGCTGGGGCGAGCCGCGTTTCCGCGCCGACCAGCTATGGCGCTGGTTGTACCGTGATCTGGTGGCCGATTTCGAGGCCATGGTCAACCTGCCGCGGGCACTGCGGGCGCGGCTGGCTGAGGAAGCGTCTTGCCAGCCGTTGGAGTTGGTGGAGGAAGTGGTATCCCGCGACCGGCGGACGCGCAAGTGTCTCTTCCGGCTGGCCGACGGAGAGACCCTTGAGACAGTGCTGATGCTCTACGAGCAGCGTCGCACGGTCTGCATCTCCGCTCAGATCGGATGTGCTATCGGCTGCCCCTTCTGCGCCACAGGGCAGAGTGGTTTCGTGCGCGACCTGACTGCAGGCGAGATCGTGGCCCAGGTTCTGCACTATGCTCGTTGGTTGGCCGACCCGCAGGCCAGTGGGCCTGGCGCAGTGCCCATCCAGCGTCCAGCGCGGGTGTCTAACATCGTCGTGATGGGCATGGGCGAACCACTGGCTAACTACCAGGCGACGTGGCAGTCGCTGGAGACGCTCAACGACCTTGAGGGCTTTGCCCTGGGAGCCCGACACATGACCCTTTCCACCGCGGGATTGGTGCCCGGCATCGAGCGCATGAGCCGGGAAGCCATGCAGATTGGCCTGGCGGTGTCGCTCCATGCACCAACCGACCGCATGCGCAGCAAGCTGGTGCCCCTGAACCGCCGCTATCCGCTGGCACAGTTGATGGCTGCCTGCCGTGGCTACGTCCAGCGCACCGGGAGACGCGTTACCTTCGAGTACGCCCTGCTGCAAGGAATCAACGACAGTGATCAGCAGGCCGAGCGCCTGGCCAAGCTGTTGCGGAGACTGCTGTGTCACGTGAACCTGATCCCCGTCAACCGCGTGGATGGGTCTCCCTACCAGCCGTCCTCCAGGCAGCGCACGCAGGGCTTCCTTCGTGTGTTGCGCGCTGCAGGCATCTCGGCCACGGTGCGGCTGCGGCGTGGTCTGGATATCGAGGCCGGCTGCGGGCAGCTCCGCCAGCGCAAGGCCCTGGTCGATGACACATTGTCGAACGATCAGTGACCAACCCCATACGGGGGCGTGTGGCCAGGCTCGAATCCATTGGCAGTCGGTCGTCGGGGTTGGGAGTCTGGGTAGCTCCTTTGCGCTTTTCGCCGAACAAGTGTATGATTGGGTGTATGGGAGGCGATCAGAGGATAGAGAACGCCCCCGGTCGCAACCAGGGGCATCAACAGGGGTTCTAGAAGAAGATAGGGCGGCTTTCACAGCCGCCCACTCTAGCGAGTTTTGTGTAGGGTCTTCAGGCACTTGGCGCACAGGGACATACGTCTGCTGACTCCGTCTTTGACCACCGTGGCCTTCTGGATATTGGGCGCCCAGCGCCGCTTGGTCCTGCGGAGAGAGTGGCTGACGTTATGCCCGAACTGTGGCCCTTTGCCGCAGAGTTCACATTTTGCCATGCCGATTACCCCCTTTCTTGAACTCCGGTCAGTGACCGGGAGATAGTGAGAAGCCAGGCAGGGATGCACGCCCTGCTCAAGGCGGGGGTCATCTTACCACAAGCGGCAGATCCGCGCAAACCGTGCTCTGCACAATTGACAGCTTGACCTGCTTGCCAGGGAGCAAGAATCATCATGTCTGAACAGACGACTCTGGGTAGAATCGAGATCTCACCGGTGGCCATCGGGACCATCGCCAGCGAGTCAGTGCTGGAATGCTACGGCGTCGTGGGCATGGCCAGCAGGAGCTTGATCGGCGGGCTGGCGCAGCTCCTGCGCCCCGAGCGGGCGAGGCGAGGCGTGGAAGTGCGCGTGGATGGCGAGCGCATTGTCGTCGATCTCTACGTAATTGTGGAGTACGGCACCCGCATCTCCGAGGTAGCTCACGGTATCATGAACCGGGTCAAATACCGGCTGGAGAAGGCACTGGGCATGCCCGTGGCTGAGGTCAACGTGCACGTACAGGGTTTGCGCGTCAGCGAGCAGGGACGCTAATGGAGGGGCGGTCCAGCCGAACTCGGCGACAGGCTCTCTTCCTGCTATTGGCAGAGGTTAGGGTAAGATCGTGGCAACGTCGGCCTTTCATTCGCAATCAGCGGCAGGCGGTGGTGGACAGGTGATCAACAAATACCCTCTGGGGACTGCTGTGCTTAGCCTGGATGGAGAAGACTTCCGGGCGCTCTTCCGCTCAGGCAGCGCCTGGCTGGAACGGCACCACCAAGCGGTGAACGCTCTCAACGTTTTCCCTGTCCCCGACGGCGACACGGGCACCAACATGCTCCTGACCATGCAGGCTGCCCTCGAGGAAATCGAGTCTGTGCAGACGAAGGGTGCTGCAGCGGTCGTGCAGGCGGCAGCTCATGGGGCGTTGATGGGGGCGCGGGGTAACTCAGGCGTCATCCTGTCGCAGATCTTGCGCGGCATAGCTCACGGCTTAGTCGGCGAGGATCTCGTGGACGCTGCCGAGTTGATTAGGGCGTTCCAGGATGGGTCCGATACGGCCTATCGGGGTGTGGTGCGCCCTGTCGAAGGGACGATTCTCACTGTCATCCGGGAGGTGGCTGAGGCGCTGCAGCAGGCAGGCACGCTTCGCGACCTGCGTGCCCTCTTCGAGCTCATCATCCACGTGGCAGCCGAATCTGTGGAGAGGACCCCCACCCTGCTGGCTGTGCTGGCAGATGCCGGCGTCGTGGATGCAGGAGGAGAGGGCCTGTTCCGCATTCTGGAGGGGATGCTTCGTTGCCTGCAGGGCATGCCGGTCGGGGTGGAAGCGACGGCTGTTCTGGAGATGGTTGAGCACATCGGAGTGCTCGAAGGCGAATACGGCTACGATGTGCAGTGCATCGTGCTGGGGGATGGGCTGAAGGTGGAGCAGATTCGGCACAACATCAGCCTGATGGGCGATTCCGTGCTCGTCGTTGGCGATAGCTGCACAGTGAAGGTGCACGTTCACACGGACGAGCCGGGTACCCCACTCAACTACTGCGTGGGTCTCGGTCAAGTCGATCGGGTCATCATTGAGAACATGCAGGTTCAGTATGAGCGCTTTGTGAGCGAGGCGGAGGCCCCCGCGCCGCTGCCGGCCGCGCTGGTTTCTTCGCCGATCATGTTGGGTCCCATTGGCACGGTGGTGGTGACAGCAGGAGAGGGGCTGGAGAAAGTCTTCCGTAGCTTGGGCGTCCACGCCATCGTCCGCGGCGGGCAGACGATGAATCCCAGCACGCAGGACTTGCTCGAAGCCATCGAGGGGCTGGAGGTGGATGAGATCATCGTCTTGCCCAACAACAAGAACATCATCCTCGCCGCTCAGCAGGCGCAGCGACTGTCGAGCAAGACCGTGCATGTGCTTCCCAGCAAGAGCATGCCCCAAGGCATAAGCGCGCTGCTGGTGCTGAATCAGCAGGCCGATCTGGACACCAACGTGAAGCTCATGGAAGCGGCGCTGACCTGCGTGCAGACGGGCGAAGTCACCGTCGCCGTACGGGACATCCGCCTTGGGGACATTGACGTGGTGGAAGGAGACTTCATCGGCTTGAAAGACGACGATCTGGTGGCCCACGGCGACGCTCCCGAGGCCGTGGTCTTCGCTCTCTTGGGTGAGATGGAGGCAGGGGAATCTGAGATCATCACTCTCTATCGCGGCCAGCCCACATCGATGGAGGCTGCGGAGGCCTTGGAGGCCGAACTGCGCGATCGCTATCCTGAGCAGGAGATCGAACTGGCTGATGGCGGCCAGCCGCACTATCACTACATCTTTTCGGTGGAGTAGCAGATCTAGGAGTTTTGCGGTTGGAGGCAACTTTGGGTCGCACAAAGATCGTTACCGACAGCAGCGCCTATCTTCGACCTGGAGTGGCTGCTCGTTTGGACATCTCCGTTGTCCCTCAGAACATCCATTTTGGAGGCGTGACCTACAGGGAGGGCATTGACGTTACTTCCAGGGAGTTTCTTCAGAGGATGGCGGCCACGGCGGAGATGCCGACGGTGTCGGCACCGTCGGTGGGGACAATGGCCGCGTTGTATGGGCAGCTACACAGCCGGCATGACAAGATAATCTCTTTGCACGTTTCCGGCCGACTGAGTGAAACCTGCGAGGTCGCGCGAGCTGCTGTGCGGACCCTGTTGGGCCGCTGCGAGATCGTGGTCATGGATTCACTTTCCATCTCCTTTGGCTTGGGTATGCTCGTAGAGGCAGCCGCAGAGGCGGCGGCTAGTGGGGCCGAAATGGACGAGATCGTGCATCTCATCCGGGGCATGGTCCCCCATGTCTACATGATCTTCCTTGTGGATATCCTCAGGTACCTGGAGAGGGAACAGCGGGTCCGCCCATCCCAGGCGGTGCTGGGGACCATGCTGGGCATCAGGCCGCTAGTGACGTTGGAGGACGGCAGACTCCTGCCCATGGAGAAAGTGCGAACCCGCGCCCTGGGAGTGGAGAAGCTGCTGAGCTTCATCCGCGAGTTCGCGGACATAGAGCAACTGGCCATCATGCAGAGCAGCTTCAGCGAGCACATGGCCATGCTGCTAGAGGGACTGGAACTGCTCTATCCCGATTGGGACGTTCCTGTATTCACCTACGGCCCATCTGTGGCTGCGCGCCTGGGACTCAACGCTTTGGGTGTGGCTATCTGCGAGAGAGCTTGATTTGCGCATGACTGAGGTACAGGTTATCACCGACAGTTCCACCGATGTTCCGCCTGACGTGGCTCGACGTCTGGGGATCACCGTCATCCCCTGCCTGGTGCGCTTCGGGCGGAAGTTCTACCGCGAGGGCGTGGATCTGACACCCCAGGCCTTCTATGCGCTCCTGCGCAAGACTCCCGTGGCAACGTCGCAGCCAGCGGTGGGCGTCTTCGAGGAGATCTATCGCCAGGCGGCGGAACGGGACCGGCAGATTATCTCCATTCATTCGGCGGGTAAGCTGAGCGGCATTTACAACGCAGCCTGCGCAGCGGCGCGAAATCTGCCGCAGGCGGTCATCGAGGTTGTTGACAGTCACTCTGCTACGCTCGGAGCGGGCCTGCTGAGCGTGGCTGCTGCGGAAGCAGCGCAGAGGGGAGAGTCGCTGGCTTCCATCGCTGACAAGGTGCGGAACATGGTCGGTCGGGTGCGAGTGTTCGCCGTGTTGGACACTCTGGACTACGTGCGCCGCGGTGGCCGTGTCACCTGGGCCTTAGCAATGGTCGGATCCCTGCTGTCCATCAAGCCCCTGGTGATGCTCAGGGAGGGGCAGGTGGACTTGCTGGAACGGCCGCGGACGCTATCTGTCGCCTTGCGTCGTCTCGTGGACAGGGTGGGTGAACTGGGTGCTTTGGAGCAGATGTGGGTCTTACACACGAGGGCTCCGGAGGCGGCTGAGCGATTGGCCGACATGCTGGTTGGCATCTTCCCCCGCGAGCAGATGGCAATAGCCGAGGCTGGCGTGGCCATCGCCGCCCATGCTGGGCCTGGGGCCGTGGGTGCAGCTTGTCTCATGAGTAGTGGCCTATGACCACTGTTTTCGAACGTTTGCAGAAGGTGCTGGATCTGGAACGACGCCAGGGCTACCGGAACCGGGCTGTCATCGGTGGCATGGCCAGTTTCGCTGAGCGCTGGGAGGAGGACGTCCTGGCCGAGGGGGCTGATGCGCAGCAGGAGGCCCTGATCAAGGAGATCGTCGCCCTGCTGAGCGGCTATTCCGAAGTGGAAGATCACGCTGCTCGTCAGCGCGTCGTCGAGGACGTTCTGGGCAAGGCGGAGCAAGCGGCGCAGCAAGCCGCCGAGGTGCCGTCACTGCCTGCCACTGAGCATCCGACTCCGGCACAGCCGCCAGAGTTGGAACGGCCCAAGGAGGGGAGAGCCAAGCCCCGCCCCAAGCGGGGCAAGCCCCCCCGCCCGCCCGTGCAGTCCGACGACGAGGAGGCTAAGCCGGCTGGGCCACCCAGGCGGCCTGCACATCGTCCTTCGCCACCATCTGCTCCGGAGCCCACCGGGCTAGAAGCCCCCGTGACCCGTCTGCCCGGCGTGGGGCCTCGCAATGCCGAACGGCTGGAACGACTTGGCGTGCGGTCCATTGGCGACCTTCTATATCTGTTCCCTCGCCGCTACGACGACTACAGCAAGCTGAAGACTATCGACCGCCTTGAGTACGGCGAAGAGGTCACCATCATCGGCAATGTCTGGGACATTCAGAGTCGCAAGGGCCGCCGGCGGCCGATTACCATCGTCACTGCCATTGTGGGCGACGCCACCGGTACCATCCAGGTGACCTGGTTCAACCCCTACATCACTCGCCAGTTGCGCCCTGGTCGCACAGTCGTCCTCAGTGGCAAAGTGAATGAACGTCTGGGCCGGCTGGTAATGGTCTCGCCGGCTTGGGAGCCGTTGGACAAGGAGTTGATCCACACCGGACGGCTGGTCCCGATCTACCCGCTGACGGAGGGGATCGGCGCACGCGGGCTGCGGCGCTTGATGAAGAAGGCAAAGGATGCCTGGGCCAAGCGCTTGCCGGACCACCTGCCCTCGACGGTGCGGGAACACGCGGGGCTGCTCTCGCTGGGCAAGGCCATTGAGCAGATTCACTTCCCCGACAATCAGAAGCTGCTGGAGGCGGCACGCCGCCGCCTGGCCTTCGATGAGTTCTTTCTCATTCAGGTGGGGGCCCTGCGGATGCGACATGTCTGGCGCAGTCAACCCGGTAGGCCTCTGCAGGTTGATCCGGTGCAACTGGAAGCATACAAGGCTGCCCTGCCTTTCCGTCTGACATCAGCTCAGGAGAGGGCTCTCTCAGACATCGTCGCCGATGTGGCTCAGCCGCAGCCCATGAACCGCCTGCTGCAGGGAGACGTGGGGTCTGGCAAGACGGCTGTGGCGGCGGCGGCCATGTGGATTGCCGTGTGCGAGGGCGCGCAGGCGGCAATCATGGCACCCACAGAGATCCTGGCCGAGCAGCACTACCGCAACCTATCCGTCATCTTTGGGAACCTGCAACACCCGCAACGGCAGGAGCCGCTCCGCATTGCCCTGCTCATTGGCAGTCTGAAGTCGCGGGAGAAGGCGGCGGCGCAGGCAGCCATTGCCGCTGGCGAGGCGGACATCGCCATCGGTACCCATGCCCTAATCCAAAGGGCAGTCAGCTTCCGCGACCTGGCTTTCCTGGTCATTGACGAGCAGCACCGCTTTGGCGTGCGGCAACGGGCTGCGCTGCGACAGAAGGGCTATCATCCTCACGTGCTGGTAATGAGCGCCACACCCATTCCCCGCTCGCTGGCTCTGACGCTTTACGGCGATCTGGACGTATCGGTGATCGACGAAATGCCTCCGGGTCGCCAGGCTATCAAGACCCACCGGCTGCGCCGGAGGGAGCGGGAGCGGGCCTACGCCTTCTTGCGCCGTCAAGTGGAGGAAGGCCGCCAGGCCTTCATCGTCTGCCCGCTGGTGGAGGAATCGGAGGTCTTGGATGCCAAGGCTGCCGTGGAGGAGCATCAGCGGCTGCAGAAGGAGGTCTTTCCCGACCTTCGCCTGGGTCTGCTGCACGGTCGCATGAAGGGGGAACAGAAGGAAGCCGTGATGCGGGCCTTCCGCGAGGGCGAGTTGGACATCATCGTCTCCACCTCGGTGGTGGAGGTGGGCATTGACGTGCCCAATGCCACGGTGATGTTGGTCGAAGGAGCTGAGCGCTTTGGCTTGGCGCAACTGCATCAGTTCCGCGGCCGCGTGGGGCGGGGTGAGCAGCAATCCTACTGCTTGCTCGTGTCCGATGCGGCGACGGGGGACGCTGCCGAGCGGTTGCAGGCGCTGGAGGAGACCCAGGATGGCTTCGTGCTGGCCGAGAAGGATCTGGAGTTGCGGGGCCCTGGGGACTTCCTGGGCACTCGCCAGAGTGGCTTGCCTGAATTGAGAATGGCTCAACTGAGCGATCTGCGCACGCTGGAACTGGCGCGAGCGGAAGCCAAGAAGCTGTTCGAGCGAGATCCTGAGCTGAGACTGCCGGAGCACCGCCTGCTGGCGCGCCAGGTGACTCGCTTCTGGCGAGGCCAAAGCGACATCAGCTAGTCGTCAGATGGATGGGGTGGCTAAGACTTGGAAGTTCGGAGTTTGAAGTGACCATCGCAGTCTACCCAGGCACCTTCGATCCGGTGCACCACGGACACGTGGACATCGCCCAGCGGGCAGCGGCGTTGTTCGGCGAGCTTGTCGTGGGCGTCTACGATCGCCCTTCCAAGCAGATACTCTTTCCCACAGTAGAGCGCGTGGTCATGTGTCGGGAGGCCTTTGCCGATCTGCCCAACGTGCGGGTCAGCGCCTATCGCGGCCTGACCGTGGATTTCGCCCGCGAGGTTGGCGCTCAGGTCATCGTGCGAGGTCTGCGTGCCCTTTCGGACTTCGAGTTCGAGTTTCACATGGCGCTGATGAACAAAAAGCTGGCACCGGACATCGAGTTTGTCTGTCTGATGACCAGTCTGGAATATGCGTATCTCAGCGCCACGACGTTGAAGGAAGTCGCCTTCTTGGGAGGTGACATCCGCTCCCTGGCGCCTCCACATGTGCGGGCCGCCTTGAGCCACCGTGTTGAAGCTGCCGGGGACACAGGCGAAGCACCGGCGCCGCTGAGTTCGTTAGGTGACTGAAAGTGGTCGCGTAGAGGGGGGTGATTATCATCGAAATCCTACAACTGGTGGATCAGCTTGAAGACCTGCTGAGTGAGAGTTGGCGCATCCCTCTGACCTCCACTTTGTTGGTGAATGAGGAGGAGTGTCTGCGTATCATTGATCAGTTCCGCGCCTGGCTGCCGGAGGAGTTGAAGCAAGCGCAGCGCATCAGGCAGGAGAAAAATCGCATCATTGATGAGGCGGATAGGGAAGCCCAGCATATCCTAGCTCAGGTTCGCGCGCTCCCCTGGGATACTTCTTTGCGTCAGACAGTCGTTCCAACCACCGGCGAGCGAAGCAAGGCCATCATTGCCGAGGCGGAACGAGAGGCGCAGGTACTGAGGGGTGGTGCAACCAAATACGCTCAGGAGTCGCTAGAGGGATTGCAGCAGCAACTGGAGACCTTGCTAGACGAAGTGCGCCGCGGAATCGCTCACCTTGAGTCGACCGCGTAAGCTGCTCTGTCTTCTGAACACGAGCGGCTCTGGGGCCGTAGCCCGCGGATTGAGAGCTCTCTTGGAGAGGCGCGCGGAGCCAACGCGTCATCGGCGGTCAGGATCTGCCTGAGCCGACCATTCGGATAGACTTGGGGGTGGTCAGCGGTTTTGACACTTTTGTCGGTCTTGCCTATAATGGGGCGCTTGCTGCAGACGCGTGCAGAGAGGGAGAGTTCATGTGGAAGTGGAATACAATGTAGCTCAGTTGCTGAAGTCCCCCATTGGCGCCACCCAGCACAAGAGCATCGAGGCCGACATTGCAGTCCTGGATGAGGACATCGAACTCGTTGGCCCTGTGACAGGTCGGGTTTGTCTGCTGCGCACCGACTCTGGCATTTTGGTTCAGGGACGGGTACAGGCCGAGGTGGAACTGCCTTGCAGCCGCTGCCTCACACTGTCTGTCTTCTCTCTGGCGGCAGCGGTGGAGGAGGAATTCCAGGCCAGTGGGCGGTTCGCCGCCGATAACAGGACCCCTGACGAGGCAGAAGATAGCGCTCTGGTGATTGATGAGCACCATATACTTGATCTGGGAGAGGTTATTCGCCAGCGATTGCTGCTGGCTCTGCCCATTCGTCCCGTGTGTCATTCCGATTGCGCTGGTCTGTGTTCTTTATGCGGCCAGAATCTGAACGAGGGACCATGTGAGTGTACCGAAAGAGAAAACCCCCGCTGGAGCGTGCTGCAGCGATTGCGGTTCAGCGAAGAATCAGGAAAAGGAGTGGATTGACCTATGCCAGTACCGAAGCGTAAAACATCCAAAGCCCGGCGAGACAGGCGGCGAGCGCACGATGCCATCAAGCCGCTGAATCTGGTACCTTGCCCAACCTGCCATCAACTGCGTCCCCCGCATCAGGTCTGCCCTCACTGCGGTAGCTATCGGGGTCAAGAGGTGGTAAAGATCAAGGAGAAGAAGAAGAAGGAGTAGTGAGCCTCA
>CBDURC010000013.1:0-27278 GCA_965369635.1 uncultured Anaerolineales bacterium
GACTCTGCGACCCAAGCTGGTCGTGACCTACGGGATCCGCCCACCCACACCCACCCCCACATCAACGCACACGCCTACGCCGACTCGCACTCCCACGGCTACACCGACGTGGACGAGGCGTCCGACGGCGACGCCGACGCACACGCCGACCGGCACTCCCACATCGACACCCAGCCCCGCCCCAAGCGGGGCCAGCCGTACTCCAACCATCACAGCAACCCCAACGACCACGAGGAGCCCCACGCCAACGCCGACGCCACGCTCCATCACCAGCTACCGGCTACCCTCCCCCCTAACTGTAGACGGCTATCTGGACGATTGGGCTTCCCTGGGGACGGTCACGCTGGATGCCACCACGGCTGACTTCGTTCACTGGCGCTATATGCCCTCTCCTGCCGATTCCAGCGCCACGTTGCGCAGCGCCTGGGACAACCAGACGGTCTACTTTGCCATCCACGTGAACGATGACATCCTGTCCGCCGACAGCGACGACATCTGGCGGGACGATAGCGTGGAGTTGGGCCTGGACGGGGCCAACGATGCTCAGGGCTGGGGGCCAGATGACCATCAGCTCACAGTGGCCGTGGATCGCCGCTTCACCGACTATGGCCAAACGCCACCGCCGGGGCTGCAAATGGCATTGCGCTATGTCACCGGAGGCTTCGACATCGAGGTAGCTGTGCCCTCGGAGCAACTCGGTGAGGCACTGCTGGAGGTTGGGCGGATTCTGGGGTTCACTCTGGGGTTGCACGACGACGATGACGGCGGTGACTGGGAAAGCTACCTCATCTGGGAGGGGAACTCTACCAATGACCCCTCCGTGGAGTGGGGGCGACTGGTGTTGGATTCCACTTCCTGGCCCACGCCCACGCCGACGGCCACGCCATCGGTGACGGTGACGCCGACACCCGAGGTGAGGAGCATCGTCCTGCAGTCGGGCCTGGCTGGCTACGACGGTGCGCAGGACACTTACCTGAGCCGTTCGGGCGAAACGCTCAACTTTGGTGGGGCTTCAGTGGTCTCGCTAGGAGGAGCGGGAACGATGAAAACGCTGCTGCGTTTCGAGCTTCCGGACCTGCCGGAGCGAGCCGAATTGCAGGCAGCCACGTTAAGCCTGTTCACCGTGCAGCGGACAACGGCTCAGCCGTTGCTCACGCAGGCCTATGGTTTGCAGCGCCCCTGGTCGGAAACCGAGGCCACCTGGCTCCTGGCCGCTGACGGTGAGCCGTGGACGCAGAACGGCTGTGAAGGAGATGGGAGTGACTACACTGGTGCAGTGGTGGCCGTAGCCGCGCTGAGCGATGACCAGGCATGGTACACCTGGGACGTGACTGAAGCGGTGCGCACGTGGCTGGATGCGCCGGAGACGAATTGGGGCGTTTTGCTGTGGTCCCAGGGAAGCGAAGACATGCGCTACAACCTGGCTTCAGCAGAGAATCCCCACCGATCCCTGCGGCCCCGGCTGACCGTGACCTATCTCCTGTTCTCGTCCTCAAGTTGATTTCTGCTGTCCCTTGGGTTATAATGGGCGACGCTGACCACCGTTTGCGCTGCACGGCGCTACGCGCGGTGGGTGTCGCCCGTTCTCTATGGAGTGAAGGGGAGGAAACATGGCATTCACTTTCGCACAGAAAGTCTTGGCGCGCAAGGCCAATCTGAGTCGTGTCGTTCCTGGCCAGATCGTCACCGTGCGTCCCGACAAACTGCTGACCCACGACAACACGGCGGCCATCGCCCGCAAGTTCGCCCGCATTGGTGTGCAGCATCTCGCCGACCCAGCAATGCACGTCGTCGTGCTGGACCACGTGGTGCCGGCGGCTAACGAAACCACCGCTCTAAACCACAAAGAGATACGAGCCTTCGTGCGCCAGCAAGGCATCACCGCCTTCTACGACGTGGGCGAGGGCATCTGCCACCAGGTGCTGCCGGAGAAGGGACATGCCTGGCCTGGGGCGCTCATCGTGGGCAGCGACTCGCACACCACCACCCATGGCGCGTTCGGTGCCTTCTCTGCAGGAATAGGGCGTACCGAGGCGGCAGCGGTGATGTCCACAGGCGAAATCTGGCTGCGCGTCCCGCAGAGCTTCCGCATCGTGATCAACGGCTCGCTGCCGCCGCACCTGTCTGCCAAGGACGTGATCTTGCGTATCATCGGCGATCTGGGGGCAGATGGCGCCGACTACCGCTCGGTGGAGTTCAGCGGCGAGACGGTGCGCGAAATGAGCATCGCCGGCCGCATGGTGCTCTGCAACATGGCTGCTGAGATGGGGGCGAAGAACGGTGTGGTGCTGCCCGACGGTAAGACGCGGCGGTGGCTGCAAGACCGTGTGCACCTGCCCTATGTGGAAGTGCACCCAGATGCCGACGCGGTCTATGAGCGCGTCATCCAATACGATGTGACAGCCTTGGCCCCGCAGGTGGCGAGGCCACACCGCGTGGACAACGTGGTAGGCGTGACGGAGGTGGTAGGCACGAGGATCGATCAGGCGCTCATCGGGACCTGCACCAACGGCCGTCTGGAGGATCTGCAAGTGGCGGCCGAGATTCTGCGCGGCCGGCACATCGCGCCTGGGGTGCGGCTGCTGGTCTTGCCCGCCTCGCGGGAAGTACTCCTGGGCGCGCTGCAATCTGGTGTGATCGCCGACCTGGTCTCTGCGGGAGCCACGGTGCTGAATCCGGGCTGCGGGCCATGCCTGGGTGCGCATCAGGGCTGCATGGCCCCTGGCGAGGTGACCATCAGCACTGCCAATCGCAACTTCAAGGGGCGCATGGGCTGCAAGGAGGCGGAGATCTACCTGGCTAGCCCAGCGACAGCGGCTGCTTCGGCGCTGGTCGGCGTCATAGCTGATCCGAGGGAGGCGTAGACATGGAAACCGTAATCACTGGCCGTGTGTGGAAGTACGGCGACGACGTCAACACAGACGTCATATTCCCCGGCAAGTACACCTACAGCATCTCCGATCCGAAGGAGATGGCGCAGCATGCGCTGGAGGACCTGGACCCTGACTTCGTCAAGAACGTACGACCCGGCGACATCATCGTTGCCGGGCGCAACTTTGGCTGCGGCAGTTCGCGAGAACAGGCAGTCGTCTGCCTGAAGGAAGCCGGCGTGGCGGCCATCGTTGCCAAGTCCTTCGCCCGTATCTACTTCCGCAACTGCATCAACCAGGGGTTGCCTATCGCTCAGTGCGACGCTGCCGATAGTGTGGAGCCGGGCGAGGAACTGACCATCGACTTCGCGGCTGGTGGGGTGACCACGCCGCGAGCCAAGCATCCCTTCCCTCCTCTCTCTCCGGAGGTCATGGACATCCTGACAGTTGGCGGGCTCATTCCGTATGTGCAAAAGAAGCTCGAGGGCGACGACAAGCCTGCCCCGCTTGCCCCGCTTGGGGCGGGGCGGGCGCATGGGGCTGACTCAGCATGACGTAAGAAACCTTAGAGTTTCACTCTCTTTTTCTGGGCTTTGGTGCTGCTCCCATTCGTGGCCCGTGGGCAGCCGAAGCGGTTATCTAGTGTTTGCGGTCGAATGAGCTACAACAGCTAGTGGTTGTGCCATGCTGCACGCATGCTCATGGTCGTTCCTACGACATAAGAACCTCAAGAAACGGGCACTTTGCACCTCGGTGCATTGTTGCTGATCCGGCGTTCTTGAGTATAATGGTTGCAGACCATGAGATCCGGCGTGCGGGGCAGAAGGCCTGGACTGGGCAAGGGTCGCCAGGTCAATTCTTCCGGTGCTCTGTCTACGGCCACATCGGCCGCAGTGATGGTGGATCGTATGACAATGCAGCCTCTGATCCACCGAGTGAGTTGCGTATCTCCAAGCTGACAGTGCACCGCCCCATTCCCCGCCTTACCTTCTTTGGTCGAGACAACACCGTTTGGGGTTTGATCGAAGATCTCTGCTGCGGCAGGCCCGCACAGGTGGCTCTGGCCATGCTGTGCCGCGGGTGAAAACGCGCCGTATATCGGACTGTACGAGCAGGTCAAGTGTCTTTCGGAAGCGATATGTCGTCAGCCTCTACGCCAAGCCAAGCAACACCGAAAGAGATCTGGCAGAACGCCAAAGCGGACCTGGAACTCCAGTTGGCCCGCGCGACGTACGATACCTGGCTCAGAGGTGCCCATTTCCTGGCCTATGAAGACGGCGAATTCATCGTTGGCGTCTCCAGTTCCTTTGCCGCGGATTGGTTGAACAGCAGGCTGCATCCTCTCATCAAGCGTACTTTGTGTTGGCTGAAGGGACAGTCTGTTGAGGTGCGTTTCGTGGTTCAGCCCAAGAGGGTGCGAGATGACCTGAGCAGGCCAGCGCCGCTCTTGGAGACTGTCTCCCCCGCGGCTGCCGAAGCTGACCACGTGGCTGGCCCCGCTTGGGGCGGGGCTGGCAACGGGCACCAGATGCTTAACGCTCGCTATACTTTCGAGACCTTCGTTGTTGGCAACAGCAACAGGCTGGCCCACGTAGCCGCTCAGACTGTGGCTGAACGGTCTGGTCAGGCATACAACCCCTTCTTCATCTACGCTGGTGTGGGACTGGGCAAGACACATCTGCTGCACAGCATCGGGCACGAAGCGCGGCGGCGAGGCAAAAACGTCCTGTACGTGCCCGCGGAAGGGTTCACCAACGATTTCGTCGAGTCCCTCAAGAATGGCTCCCCCGAGGCGTTTCGGCAGAAATACCGCACCATTGATGTGTTGTTGCTTGACGACGTTCAATTCTTCGCCGGCAAGAACAGCACGCAAGAAGAGCTTTTTCACACGTTTAATGCCCTTTACATGGCTGGCAAGCAAGTCGTGCTCTCCGCCGACAGTATGCCCGATCACATTGCCGCTCTGGAGAAGCGGCTGAGTTCCCGTTTCAAGAGCGGGCTCTGTGTGGATCTTGAACCGCCCGGCCTGGAGACCCGCATTGCTATCTTGCAGATGAAGATGGAAGACAAGGGGTGGAGTGCCGCGCCCGACGATGTGCTCGAGTCGATCGCCCAACGGCTGCCGGGCAGCGTGCGCAGACTAGAAGGAGCGCTGAACAAGGTACTGGCTCAGGCGAAAGTGATGGGCGAGCCGCTGACTGTGGCTCTGGCCGAGGCGGCGCTGCGTGACTGGATACCTCCGCAGCCCGCTATGGGTACCGAAGCCATTCTGTCCCTCGTGGCAACGCATTTCGATGTTACGGTAGCCAGCTTGAAAGGTCGGGACCGTGGCAAGCACATTATGCTGCCCCGGCAGGCGGCCATACTCCTGCTGCACGAGGAAGCAGCGCTCAGCCGCTCCCACATCGGGAGGCTACTCGGCGGGCGGGACCACAGCACGGTGAGCTATTCGTTGAAGCGCATCACCAGGTTGTTGGAGACCGACGCCGGTTTGCGCCGCAGGGTACAAGCACTGAGGCAGGGATTGCGTGTGCCCGTGGTGGTGACCCGCTGAGCTTTTCGGTGGTAGGAGGCTGCATCTGCAATAGTTAGGTAGAATGAACCCTTGGCCTGGAACTATGAAACAGCCGAACGGTCCGTGTTGACCGTTCGGCTGTTTCACAGTGCTCCAGTGTAGCCGTGCTCCAGTGTATCCCAGTCTCCAATCCCTGCGGTGCTGTCAGGCCAATGGCGAATCGCCTGAGGGGCTGCGGCACTTGTCGGTATCGTATTGCTGCTACTTCGTCTTAACCTTGATCGTCCGCGGCCTGATCTCCTCTGCCTTGGGGACGGACAGAGTCAGCAAACCGTCTTTGAAGCTTGCCTCTGCCTTGTCTGCCTGCACGGGGATGTTGAAGGTCAACGTGCGAGAGAAGGGGCCATAGCGCCGCTCTCGCAAGATGTAGTCGCCGTCCGCCGCCGGCTCGGGAATCTCGCCCTTGATGCTCAGCGCTTCACCCTCGATGGTGATCTCCACATCCTCAGGCTTGACACCCGGTAGTGAGGCCATGATCACGATCTCCTCTGCCGTGGAGTAAGCATCCAGCGGCAGGCGAGCAACGCGCTCGCGCTGGCCCTCGCTCCAGCCTGGGTGCACCAGGCTCTCTTCGAACAGGCGATCCATCGCCTGACGCAGGGTCACGAAATCCCTCATCGGCTGCCAGTTGGTTATCTTCCTTGTCATATTATCACACTCCTTACTTCCTCACCTTCACCTTGATTCTCTTGGGCTTCATTTCCTCAGACTTGGGGAAGGTGATGGTAAGCAGACCGTCCTCGAAGTCGGCCTCCGCCTTGTCGTTCTCCAGGCCACCAGGCAATGTCACCGCCCGGCAGAAGGAGCCATAGCGCCGCTCCTGGCGGATGTAGTTCTCCCGCTCCACCTTTTCCTCGAACTTGGTCTCGCCCTTGATGGTCAGCGTATCGCCGGTGATGCTGATATCAACGTCTTCCGGTTTGATGCCCGGGAAAGCGGCCTTGACAACCACGGAGTCCTCGGTCTCGTAGACATCCACGTGGAGAACGCCCTCCTCTGCGAACGCTGGCCAGCGGCCCCACGGCTGCACGAAGCTCTCCTGAAAGAGCTGATCCATGGCGTTGCGCACTGAGACCAGGTCGCGGAACGGTTCCCAACGTACAATACTCCTAGCCATTTGTTTACCTCCCAGAACTCTTGAACTCTTTACATCGTGCAGATTCGATCGGTGACCCCGATCTTCCGACCTCACTATGCTCCAGCAACGTTAGAATCGCATTAGAGCAACGTTAGAGTTACGTTAGAGTTTAATAGAGGGAACGGGAGGAAACGGGTTTCGGAAGCGAAGTCATGTTGCAGTGATCGGTTCGTACTGTGTGCGTTTGTCTCATCCACCCATCGGCTCTTCCGCCAGATCTATCGTCACTGTGAGTTGCTGGTCTCCCCGCCAGATGGCCAACTCGATCGTTTGCCCCACGCGCGTCTCCAGTTCCAGGTAAGCGAACAGGTCTTCCCATGTGCGTAGCGGCTGGCCGTCAATGGCGGTGATGATGTCGCCGCCGATGTACACGCGGCGATTGCCCAGGATGACTTCCTCAGCCGCTCCCTGCAGTCCGGCCCTGACAGCCGGGCTGCCCCGGTAGAGTTGAGCAACTAACAGTCCCCGTTCCACTGGCAACTCCAGTGTTTCGGCCAGCGTGGGCGTGATGCTGTAGCCTAGCGCCCCCAGCCAGGGATGCTGGTAGCGGCCATGGGCGATCAGCTCCGGCACCACCCGCTTCGCCGTATCCACGGGGATGGCCAGGCCAATGCCCGCCGAGGTGCCCGTGGGTGAGAAGATGGCCGAGTTGATGCCAATGAGCTGCCCTTGCGAATCGAGCAGCGGCCCGCCGGAGTTGCCGCGATTGATCGCCGCGTCGGTCTGGATGACACGGCGCAGCACACGATCATTCTCTACCTCCAGCGTGCGGTTCAGCGCGCTGATCACCCCTGTGGTCAGAGTGCGCTCGAACTGTCCAAAGGGATTGCCGATGGCCATCGTCGTCTGGCCCACCTGCAGGTCTGCGGAGCTTCCCAGCGGTATGGGCTTCGCCCCCTCCGGCAAAGTGTCCACCAGCAGCACCGCCAGGTCGTTAGGCGGGTCCACGCCAACGATCTCGGCAGGCATCGCCACGTCCTCGCCGAAGCTCACCTCGATACTTCGGGCATCTTCGATCACGTGGTAGTTGGTGATGATATGCCCATCGGAGTCCCACACGAAGCCGGAACCGCTTCCCTCTTCCGGATAGACACCCCAGAAGAAGCTCCTCCGGAGGATCTTGGTGGTGATGTTGACCACTGCCGGGCTGGCTTGCTGGTAGACGGCAATCACGCGCTGCTCACCCACGTCGATGGCTGCCAGCATTTCCGGCAGCCCCGGTGTCGGCGTGGCCGTGACCACGATCACCACCGGCGTGGGTGTCGGCGCCGGCGTCGACGTAGCCATCCACTGGCTGAGCATCTCGGGCGCACACGCCGTGAGCATTAGAGCTAACAGGAAGATGGAAAGCGGGTAACAGACACGCAGAATGAAAGAGGGACTGCTTGTTCCCTTCTGGCTTTCTCTTCTCCTGTCCATTCTACCCTTTCCGTCTTCCATGCTCGCTCAGCGTTACGGGCGGATGCCGAGCTTTACGGGGATGACCGACTCCTGGCCATCGCGCAGCACGACCAGATCTACCACGTCTCCTGCTGAGGCGTTACGGAACAGGTATACCAGCAAATCATCAAAGTCCTTCACAGGCCGATCGCCGATAGCAATGATGAGATCGCCGCCAGCATGGAGCGGTTCAGCTCCCTCTGCCCCAGGCGAGGATTCCCCTATCTGTCGAGTGCCTTCCCGTATCCCGGCTTTGTCCGATGGCCCGCCGGGTACGACGGCGGTGACATACGCCCCCCGCTGCTGCGGATCGAGCCCCAGTGTTTCCCATAGGCCGGGCGAGTAGTGCAACCCAGTGATGCCCAGGTAGGGATGATCGTAGTGCCCCTCTTCGATCAGCGCGGGCACGACCCTGCGAACGATGTTCACAGGGATAGCGAATCCGATGCCTGCGTTAGCCCTGATGAAGGGGGAGCCTGTCTGAATCTGGGCATTGACGCCGATGACCCGCCCTTCTGCATCCAGCAGCGGCCCGCCAGAGTTGCCGGGATTGATAGCCGCGTCGGTTTGAAGGGCTTCAGGGATGAAGTAGTTGGTCAGTGCGGGGATGCTGCGCCCCTTGGCGCTGATGATGCCTTGAGTCAATGTGCCCTGCAAGGCAAAGGGATTGCCGATGGCAATAGCCCGATCGCCTACTTCTACCTCGTCCACATCGCCTAACTCCACCGGGCGCAGTTCGTGCGAATCGGCGTCAACTTTGAGCACGGCCAAGTCGCTATCCGGGTCCTCGCCGATCACCTCTGCAGGAAGGCTCACGCCGTCGGCGAAAGTCACAAGCACTTCACGTGCCCCCTGTACCACGTGGGCATTGGTGACGATGTGACCTTCGGTATCCCACACGAAGCCAGAACCTTGCCCCTGGTCAGTTGCGATGTTGGTCACCGAAGGGTTGACCCTCTTGTAGACGGCAATCAGGATCTCCGTCTCCACATCGGTGCCGGGTTCGATGACGATGTCCCCCGCAGGCGGAGGGGGCTCGGTCGGGGATGATGTCTCGGCGGTCGGTGTGGCAACTACTTCCACCACCCTGGTCACCAGACGCTCGATCTCCTGCACCTCCGGCGGTTGCAGGTTCGCTGCCAGAGGACAGATGCCGCACGCCATGATCATCAAGCTCACTGCTAACAGAACGGATAGGATCACCATTCGTCGTTTGCGCAAAGAACACCTCCATTTTTGGGCAGAATCGAGCGATCTACAGGTCCCTAGTCCCGCCGTCGGCCAAAACCGGTAAGCAGAAAGACGTAGTAAAGCAGTGTGCCCAGCGTCTGGGCCAGCGCCGCCACGTAGGTCAACGCCGCTGCATCAAGCACACTCTTGACTTCCTTCATCTCCGTCCCATCAGCCAACTGATACGTCTTGAGCAACTGCAAGCCTCGGCGGCTGGCGTCAAACTCCACGGGCAGCGTGATGAGGGCGAACACGGCCCCGGCAGCGAAGGCTAGCACGCCCAGCCAGGCCAGCCCTGTCATGTTCAACAGCATGCCGATTATGAAGAGGACAGGCCCTACCCAGGCGCTCACCTTCACGGCTGGCACCAGGCTGCTGCGCAGCTTGAGCGGCGCGTATCCTTGAGCATCCTGCTGGGCATGGCCGATCTCGTGAGCCACAATGGCCAGCGAGGCCACCGACGGTGTGCTGGCCACGGCCTGCGACAGCCGCAGAGTCTTGCTGCGCGGGTCGTAATGGTCCGTTAATTGGCCACGCACGCCTTCGATTTGCACGTGGCCCAGGCCCGTCGCCGGCAGCAGCGTCTGTGCCGCCTGCAGGCCCGATATCCCGTGCAGGTTCGCCTTGCGCGTGTACTTGTTGTACGCTGAGCGCACCCTCATCTGCGCGTAGAAGGCCAGCAGCAGCGCCGGTAGGACGAAGATCAGATACATTGGGTCGAAGTAGAACATTTTCTGCTCACACCTCCTTACTCTCCAAGCATTAGTGCGCCATTGTACCACATTCTGCGCTGGTATGCACAAAGGCAATACCCTCTGAATGGGATGCAACACAGCCTAGTGCGTTGCACCTTGATTATGGCGCACATGTGTTAGTTTTCCGTTAGAATGGCATTAGCGTTTCGTTAGATTCGCTTCCTAACTATTCCTCTCTCGCCGTAACCAAAAAGTCAACTTGAGAATTTGCTGGCTGTGTGCTCTTCTCATTGCCCGCCTGTGTTGAAGTGTGGTATAATCAAGACCAATCGCAGTCGAACGGTGACTACTCTGCCACAAGGTGCGACGCACTTGATTCGCTCCACGTTCGACCGTTTGCTTGACCGAATCGCGCTTCAGAACAGCCTGATCTCACAACCGAGGTACGTTGCACCTGAGCCAACGGCTGTTCACTCCCCAGCATGGCAGATGATTGTGGAGATCTGGTGGAGGCCAGGTTCGAGAATCGTAAAATGCTAGTTTACCCCGGTTATTTGATGCCATTCCTACGGGAGTGAACACACACGAGAGGTAAGATGACCGAGCCTTTTGTTCACCTTCATGTGCATAGCGAGTACTCCCTGCTCGACGGCCTGGCCCGTATTCCTGATTTGGTTAGCCGCGCTGTGGAACTGGATATGCCTGCCCTGGCACTAACCGACCACGGCATGATGTATGGAGCCATCAAGTTCTACCAGGCCTGCAAAGGAGCAGGCATCAAGCCCATCATCGGCATGGAGTCATACCAGGCCCTGGGCTCCATGTATGATCGCGATCCACAACGGGACAAGCATCGCTACCACATTCTGCTCCTGGCGCACAGTGACGCAGGTTATCAGAACCTGATGCGGATTGCTACGGCGGCACAACTGGAGGGCTTCTACTACAAGCCCCGCATTGACCGTGATTTCCTCGCTGCGCATGCCGAAGGGCTGGTCTGTTGCTCGGGTTGTGGCTCCTCCGAGATTCCCCGTCTCCTGCGCGATGGGCAGATAGGGTTGGCCCGGGAACGGGTCGCCTGGTATCGTGATGTCTTTGGCCCCGGACGCTACTTCCTGGAACTGCAGGATCACGCCATAGAGTGGCTGCCGCAAGTGAACCGCCAACTGATCGAGTTGGCCAAGGAGTTTGACCTGGGGTTGGTCGCCACCAATGATGTGCACTATGTCCGTGCAGAGGACGCCAAGTACCACGACGTGTTGCTCTGTGTGCAGACAAGCTCCCTGGTACGGCAGGCCGACCGCATGCGCATGAGTGACGCGAGTTACTACATGCGGACGCCGGAAGAGATGGCTGTCCTATTTGGCGATGTCGCAGGAGCGCTGAGCAATACCGTGCGCATCGCCGAAATGTGCGACGTTCATCTGGATTTCGAGAATTACCACCTGCCCCCCTTCACCGTGCCAGAGGGCTTCACTCCTGAGACGTATCTGCGCCACCTCTGCGAGCAAGGTCTGCGACGGCGGTACGGTGAGCGGGCTGATGATGAGGAGGTACGCGCCCGCCTGGAGCACGAACTGAACATCATCCATCAGATGGGATTCGACACCTACTTCCTGATCGTTTGGGATCTGTGTGAATACGCCGTCAACAAGGGCATCTGGTGGAACGTGCGTGGCTCGGCAGCGGGCTCCATCGTTGCTTATAGCCTGGGCATCACCAACCTCGATCCTTTGCCCTACAATCTCATCTTCGAGCGGTTTCTTAACCCCGGACGGGTAAACATGCCGGACATTGACCTGGACTATCCGGATGACCGCCGCGACGAGATGATCAACTACACGCTCGAGAAGTACGGCCGCGAAAACGTAGCCCAGATCATCACCTTCGGTACCATGGGAGCCAGGGCGGCGATACGCGATGTGGGCCGGGCCCTGGACATCCCTCTGAACGAGGTGGACCGTGTAGCCAAGATGATCCCGGCCGGCCCCAAGGTGAAGATCGAGGATGGTCTGGAGAAAGTGGATGATCTGCGCCAGTTGTACGAGGACGTGGACTACATTCGGGAGTTGATTGACACAGCGCAGAAGCTGGAGGGATTGGTCCGCCATGCCTCTACACACGCTGCTGGGGTGGTCATTTCCGACAAGCCTTTGGTGGCCTACGCGCCGCTTCACCGTCCGACCAAAGGTGGTGACAAGGCCAGTGCCGTCGTCCAGTACGATATGGAAGACCTGGATGCCATTGGCCTGCTGAAGTTGGACTTCCTCGGTCTGGCCACGCTGGCCGTCATGCGTCTGGCCTGTGATCTGATCAAGCAGCACCATGGACGTGAGCTCAATCTGGATAACATCCCCTTTGAAGATCCCGAGGCGCTGCGATTGCTGGCCAGCGGTCACGTGGTTGGCCTGTTTCAGGTCGAGTCCTCGGGTATGAGGCGGGTGCTGACGAACATGCAGCCCAGCCGGTTCGAGCACATCATCGCCACCATCTCTCTCTACCGGCCTGGCCCGATGGAGTACATTGATAGCTACATAGACCGCATGCATGGGCGGGAGGAAGTGGTCTACCGCGACCCTGTGCTGGAGCCCATCCTGTCCGAAACCTACGGAATCATGGTCTACCAGGAAGATGTGATTCGCATGGCGACGGACCTGGCAGGCTACTCCGGGGCCGATGCAGACCTGATGCGGCGCGCCGTAGGAAAGAAGAAGAAAAAGGAACTCCTGGAACACCGCGACAGATTCGTGGCTGGCGCTGTGCAGCGCGGCGTCGCCCGGGAGGTCTCCAGTGCCATCTTCGATGACATCACCTACTTCGCTCGCTACGGCTTCAACAAAGCGCACGCAGCCGACTACGCGATGATCACCTGTCAGACAGCCTATCTCAAAGCCCACTACCCGGTGGAGTACATGGCCGCGCTGCTCACCGTGGAACGGCATAAGACAGACAAGCTGGCCGCATTCGTCGCCGAGTGCCGCCGGATGAACATCGAGGTATTGCCGCCGGACGTTAGCCGCAGCGACTCGGGCTTCACCATCGAACAGACTGTGGATGGCACACGGGCCATTCACTTCGGCCTGGGAGCGGTCAAGAACGTGGGTGAAGGGCCGGTGGAAGCGATCGTGGCTGCACGGAAGGAGGGACGCGAGTTCACTTCACTGGAGGATTTCTGCCAGCGTGTGGACTTGCGGCAGGTCAACCGTCGGGCTTTGGAGTGTTTGATCAAAGTGGGCGCCTTGGATGCTTTCGGCGGCCGCATCCAACTTCTGGGCGTCATGGACCGCATGATTGGCATCAGCGGTCAGACTCATCAGGCGCGGGAGCTTGGGCAGCTCTCGTTGTTTGATCTGGGCATTGCCGCGTCGGTCGAGCCGCTGCTGAATGGGGCTCCCCCGGCCACGGATGCTCCGAGCCGTGAGATGCTCAACTGGGAGAAGGACCTGGCAGGCACCTACATCTCCGCTCACCCGCTGCAGCAAGTGGCTGTGAGCCTCAGCAACATAGTCACTCTCTATTCCGACGATCTCACTGAGGAGATGGTGGGCGAAAGGCATACCGTGGCCGGCATGGTCAGTCGGGTGCATCAGATCATCACTCGCACCAACAAGCCAATGGCCTTTGCCCAACTGGAAGACCTGCAGGGCACCATAGACGTGGTCATCTTTCCCAGGGTTTGGCAACGTACGAAGGAGATGTGGGAAACGGACCGCATCCTCATCGTCACGGGGAAGGTGAACGACAGAAATCAGGAACTGTCCCTCACCTGCGATTCCGTGCAGACAGACGTGGCACAGCCGCGGCAGCCGGAGGAGTTGCCACAGCCAGCGTGGTCAGAGGTCGAAGAGGATGAATGGGTTCCTCCACCGCCGGAAGCCGGCACTCCGTCTCATCCAGAGGCAGAGGCCGCCCCGCCGCCTCGTCCGGAGCCAGAGGACACCAATCAGCAACTCGCTCCCTGCCAGATCGAGATCACCTTTCGTCGCTCGCCCAACCGCGAAGCAGATCTGCACTGCCTGAGCCAGGTCTACGATGCGCTTGGCCGCTATCGTGGACAGGATCGTTTCTTCCTGTACGTGGAGTCGGACGGCCACGTGTGGCAGATGAGTTTCCCCAACGACAGTACGCGGTACTGTGCTGAACTTGAAGAGGAACTGGTAGGGCTGCTGGGTGCGGGAACGGTGCAAGTAAAAGAGGCCGACGGGGTGGCTGCATGAGGCTAGTTGACAAAGTGCAACTTGTCCTACGCGACGGTGGTCTGGACATCGCTGTCGTGGAATTGGAGGAGAGCACGGCCACAGCGCCGCAAGCGGCCGCTGCGGTCGGCGCGCCGCTGGGCAGCATCGTTAAGTCACTCATCTTCGTCGCTGGGGGCGAACCGCTGCTGGTGCTAGTGGCTGGCGACCGGATGGCGGATGGCAAGCGCATCGCCAAGCTCTTGGGAATCAGCAAGAAGAAGGTGCGCATTGCCCGGGCACACGAAGTGGAAGCGGTGGCGGGCTGTAGTCCTGGCGGTGTGCCACCGGTAGCCCACACTCAGCCGCTGCGTACGCTCATTGACCACAGTCTCTCACGCTTCGCGACTGTCTGGGCAGCGGCAGGCGCGCCCAACGCTCTCTTCCCCATTGCCTACACCGATCTACTAGCGCTCACTGCTGGCGAGGTCGTGGAGATCACCAAGCAGACCCAACAGCAGAGCTCGCAGGCCCAGGATTGACAGCCTGCCACAGCTTTGCTACAATGCGGCCAAATTAAGTGTCGGGAGGCAACATCATGAAAAGCATCGGCGTGCTGTGTAGCGGAGGCGATGGCCCTGGTTTCAATCCTTGCATTCGTGCCGTGGTGCGTACTGCCATTAACCTGGGCCTGCGGGCGGTGGGTATTGAGCGCGGTTACGAAGGCCTGATTGACTGCCGCATGCGCGAGATGGATGCCCGCTCGGTGGGAGGCATCATCGGCCGCGGGGGCACCATCCTGGGGACCGCTCGTTCCGAGGAATTCAGGACGGTGAAGGGCCGCATGCGGGCGCTGCGCAACCTCAACTGTGAGAGGGTGGAAGGGTTGGTGGTCATCGGGGGCGATGGTTCCTTCCGCGGCGCCCTCAAGCTCCACGAGATGGGTTTTCCGACCGTCGGCGTGCCCGGCACCATTGACAACAACATTCCCTATACTGATATGAGCATTGGCGTAGACACGGCGCTGAACACGGTGCTGGAGAGCGTTGATCGCATCAAGGATACGGCTTCCTCTCACCGGCGCGCCTTCCTGATCGAAGTGATGGGGCGAGACTGCGGCTACCTGGCGCTGATGGGAGGCATTGCCGGTGGCGCGGAGATGGTGCTGATACCGGAGGTGGATACCACGCTCGCGGAAGTGGCTGCGCACCTGGAGGATGCCTACATCCGCGGCAAGGCACACTGCATCATCGTTGTCGCCGAGGGGTACAAACCGGGCACCCAAGCGATCGTCGAGTACTTGCAGGCGCGCCAGGACGAACTCGGCTTCGGAGTGCGGGTGACGGTCTTGGGTCACGTGCAGCGGGGCGGTTCGCCCACCGCCTTCGACCGCCTATTGGCCACTCGTTTGGGATGCGCGGCAGTGCACGAACTTCACGAGGGAAACGGTGGGGTGATAGTTGGCTTGGTTGGCAACGAGATCACCGTTACCCCGTTGGAGAAAGTAGTCGGCGAGAAGAAGATCTTGGACCTCTCGTTCTATGAGATGGCCAAGGTTCTAGAGAAGTAGAGCAATCCTGGCGACTTGTCCCTGGTAGTTGCATCTTGCCGGGGAGATACGGCGCAGACAGCAGAGGAGGGCAGGCGGAAACATCGCCTGCCCTCCTTGCGGTTTCTTGTGGCCACGGTCTGGTTCCCACCGCGTCTGGAGCGTTTCGACGCCGCGGCGAGATGCTCAGACCAAGCGCCGGTCAGGATGCGCCTGCTGAGCGTTACCAAGGCGGAAGGCCGTGGGAGGAAGTACCTAGCCTGCTGGTCTTGCTACTCGGCACGCTTGAGCACTGGAAGACCGCTTCTGGTCTCCTTGACAATGTACCCTGCCGGGACGGCGGCCAGTGCGCCCTCCCTCTCGGTCTTCGCGAAGAAGTAGAGCTTGTGTTCCTTGCCGCTTTTCAGCGTGCGGACCTTGGCGTGCAGAATGTAGGTTCTGCCGCGTTCATTTGTGTAGGTGAAAGCCATGATTGCACTCCTTTCTGTCGGTCTGTCGCTCATGCGAGACGGCCAATGACCCTGCGACCGTGCCTC
This sequence comes from uncultured Anaerolineales bacterium, assembly GCA_965369635.1. Lineage (GTDB taxonomy): Bacteria > Chloroflexota > Anaerolineae > UBA3071 > UBA3071 > UBA3071. The sequence continues at coordinate 16,209 of CBDURC010000013.1, forward strand.
CCGCCCGGGAAGCTGCGTTGACGGAGAATACCCCGACTATCGCAGGGCTCTGAGCGGCTGCCACCGGCGATTGCTGGGCTGTCCTGGCAATCCCAGTCGCTACCACGCCATCATTTTACCACACATTGACCGATCTGTCAAGCTGGGCGTGCCAGCAGATGACGCGGTGCGTCATAGAATGGCGGCACGACTCGGTGCCTCCATCCTGCGGGCCATCGGACATCCTCGGGTATGTGCCGCGCTCTGCCACCGGCGGACGCGGTCAGCCACGGCTGGACTGTCGTCAGTGCCGCGTTGCTGCGAGCCAAGAGCTATGGCGAACCTCAGTCCCTCACGCTCTCCACGATGAAGGCGATCTTGACGTTGGCACGGTACTCGACGATTGCGCCGTTCTTGACCACGGCGGTCTGATTGATCACGTCTACCCCCGTGATGTCCCGCACCGTCTCGGTTGCCTCGGTCACAGCGTTCCTGGCCGCATCCTCCCAACTGATGGGGGAGGTGCCTACTAGCTCGATCAACTTGACGATGGCCATCGATGCTCCCCCTTATGTGCTTGGCCTCAATGCCCTGAGAGTCCCGCCGCAGGAGGTGCACGATCGCACAGCCTGCACACCTAGCCTGCTACAGGAAACAGGGGTTGTCGAATTCGCCTATGTCGAGCTAAGCGGTGGGGTCAACGACACGGCCCACAAACAGGATGGCGCCCGTCTCAATATCTCGGATCAGGAAGACAAACGGCCGATCCACGGTGACTTCAACCGGTTCCTCTGGCACCGCCGACCTCTTCATGACCACAGCGGTCGCTGCTGCCGCTTCTGTGCCCGCTTCATCCACGGAGACGAACGCCTTGTGGATGACGTCAGAGATGAACAGGACTCTGTCGCCGGTCATCCCCGAGAAATCCGCATTGCCGCTGAAGGCATCTGGCATGCCCATATCAACAAGCGTGTCGGCAAGGCTGAAGTCCGATTCGAATTCGAACGTCGGCATCGTCAAGGCCACCTGTCTGCTCCCCAGATCCTGGACGATGGCATCTACCTCCTCGGCGCTCAACGAGGCCTCAAAGGGTTCGAACTCGCCTGCCTCGGGGAGCAGGATCACCATCGAGAGCTCCTGGCCATCGTACGGCAACTCGACCGCCTGATACCCCTCGCCTGCGGCGTAGCCGAAGGATTCCGATTGGGTCATCATGGGCACGGTTACCTTGCTGCCGTCCAGCAGATAGAACGAACCATCAGCGGTCAGATTCTCCATGAAGGGGTGCTGCCACGCTGCATTGAAGTAGATGGCATTGGTGAGCACCAGCCGCGTCGCCGGGTCGATAAGACCCTGCGGAATCAGGTCTTCGATCCTACTCTCCGTCTCGTCGCTAACCCAGTCGTTGATGGTGACGCGGGACTCTTCGGGTGCGTTCACGAAGTCCAGCAGTCGCAGCCCGGCACCGTAGTTCTCTGCCAGGGCGTCGAGGAATTCGGCAAGGAACTCGTAGCCGTCTTGGCCCCAGATGGCGTTGACGATGTTTAGCCGGAAGCCTTCTTCGTCCTTGCCCTCGGCACCTTCACCGCGCTGGGTGAGTTCGAGGTCCAGGCCGTTGAAGCTGGGATGCAAGCGTCCCTGCGACAGGACAAAGTGCAGGGTGTCCGCCATCTGGAGTTCGGTCTCGCCGCGGGCACCCGCATATGTCATAGCCAGGGCCACAGAGATGCTGTAGGGAGAGTAGAAGAGGTTGCCATCCTCTCCTCGAATAGCCTGGTAGAGGTCGAAAGCGAAACGGCTGTTGCCGCTGACCAGCTCTGCCAGGTTGGCCTGGCTCACATCGGGTGAGGTCAGTCGCTGCTTATCCGACAGCGCCACGTTCTCCGCTGGCGGAATGAGTCCCGTGCAGCGGTAGTTGATCTCGGCGGTTTTACCGTTCACGTTGATCACGCAGGCCGGCACGCAGCCAGGTTTGTCTATGTCCAGGTCAATCCACCAGGTGCCGGTGTTCTCGTTGCAGAAGTGGGTGTCTTTGAGCTGTCCCTGCTCAAGGCACTCGCTGTTCTGAGCGATCTCCACAGCCTCTTGATAGCTCAGTTTGGCTCCCGTCCCTTTGTCCACACAATACTCGTCCTGTGGCGGGATTGGGGGCTCGGCAGGTTGAACCGTGGGTGGCGCACAAGCGCTGAAGATCAACGCGCTCAGAAGCACCAGCAAGCCCAAAGATCCTGGTCTGTTTCTCATCTCGTTCCTCCAGAACATGAAGTAGTCCCGTCTCGGGGCACCGCTTCGGCTTCGCCGACCAGGGCCGACTAGGACCATGAGACTGGCCTATCTACTGCGTTATGACGGTCGGTAGGGCGGAAAGGTTCCCTCCTACTACGTTTGCCGCAAGGCCCGCCACATCTCCGCCACGGTGGGGCGCTTGCCGTACATCAGCAGCCCCAGGCGGAACAGCTTGCCCCCTGCCCACAGTGTGCCCAAGATGCCCAGAATCAGCAAGACCAGGCTGATGGTTACCTCCAGCGGCGGGATGGCGGTCAGCGCCAGCCGCATCATCATGGTGAAGGGCGCAGTGAGCGGAAAGAAGCTGAGGATTTTGGTCAGCAGCGAGTTGGGGTCCATCATGATGAAGTTGCCGAGCATGAGGGGCAGCGCCGAGAGGAAGGAGAAGATGCCGGAAATCTGCTGACCCTCGCGGGCCGTAGAGCCCAGCGCACCGGCGCTGGCCATCATGGTGGCGAAGAGCAGATAGCCGAGCAGGAAGTAGATCAATCCCAGGATCACCGTTGAGGCGCTGATGACCAGCAGACCCGACAGAGCGAAGATCGCCACCGCACCGCTCAACAGCGCTATGCCAGCGCCCAGCCAGACGAGCATCTGCGTCAGCCCCAACGCTCCCAGGCCCAGTATCTTCCCCGCCAGAAGCTGAGTCGTGGAAAGCGAGGAGAGCAGAATCTCGATCACCCGGTTCTCTTTCTCCTCCCCTACCCCTTGCAGCAGGAAGCCGGAGGAGGTGAAGATGGTGGTCATCAGCAGGATGGCGAAGAGGTAGGGGACGACGAAGGTGCTAACGAAGGCCATAGGGCCGCTGGTCGTTGGCTCTCCCTGCTCGTCCAAGGCCACCGGCGTGAGCTGCACGGGATCCACCACGCGGGCCTGCAGCGTGGGGTCCACCTGGCCCGCCAGGAGGTGATCGGTGAAGAAGCCCTGCACGTTCTCCTTACTGGTCGAGATAGAGCTGGAGAGGAAAGAACTGCTCTTGCTGTAGGCCATGATCTTGCCGCTTTGTAGATACTCCTCGGGGATCACCATGTAGCTCCCGATCTCGTCCGCCAGCAGTGCGGCCTTGGCCGCTGCCTCGTCCTCGTAGAGGACGTAGGTGTCGGCATAGGCCGGCAGCGGAGGCGTGAAGAGCCCCGAATGGTCTACGTAGGCCACCACTGCTCCCTTGCCGGTGAAGAGTTCCTCAAGGTATTCTCCCACCTGTCCACCGAACAGCCCGCCGATGCCCAGGGCCAGCACGCCCATCAGCGGCACGGCGATGGTGGCGATGATGAAGCTAGGCCGCTTGAGGTTGGTGAGAAACTCGTGACGAGCGACTGCCCAGATCTTGTTCATCTTTGCCTCTCCCTCTCCACCACCTCGATGAAGATGTCCTCCAGTGGCGGTGTGACCATCTCGTAATGGGTGATTGCCGCTCCGCTCTCCACCAGTTGCCGCAGGAACGCTGGCGGCGTGACGCCGTCGGCCAGGTAGGCGACAATGCCCTCCTCCTGCTGCTCCAACCGCTGCGCTCCCGGCAGGTCAGCGGGGATCGCTTCGCCGCGGAACTGCACCGCGTGCGGTGCGTACTGTTCCTTGATCTCCTGCAGCGGGCCGTAGAGCACTGCCCGCCCGTGGTCAATGAGCAGGATGCGGTCGCACAGCGCTTCCACCTGGTTCATCTGGTGGGTGCTGAAGATGATGGTCTTGCCCTGCTCGTGTAGCTCCAGAACCATCTCTTTGAGCAATTCAGTGTTGAGCGGGTCGAGGCCTTGAAATGGTTCATCGAGGATGAGCAACTCTGGATCGTGCACGAGGGTGGCGACGAACTGCGCCTTCTGCTGCATGCCCCGGCTCATCGTCTCCACCTTCTTGTCTGCAAAGTCGGCCAGATCCACCCGTTCCAATAGAGCCAACGCCCGCTCCCGCGCCGTGCGCCGCGGCGTGCCCTTGAGCACCGCCAGGTAGGCCAGGCAATCCACTGTCTTGAGCTTGCGATACAGCCCCCGTTCCTCCGGCAGGTAGCCGATGCGATCCAGCGTCTGCGGCGCCAGCGGCTGTCCGAAGATATGGATGCGCCCGCTATCGGGCCTGATGATGTCCATCAACATGCGGATGGTAGTCGTCTTGCCGGCGCCGTTGGGCCCGAGAAGGCCGAATATCTCTCCCCGGCGCACGGCCAGGTCCAGGTGATCTACTGCTGTGAGTCCGTTGAACTGCTTGGTCAATTCGTGCGTTTCAATAGCGAGCACGTTCATCCTCCGTTTCTGCCCATGATATAACTACTACTGAGGCTGCTGCCCAGGGAACTCAAAATCGGACGCGGATTCCCGCGGATTGGACGGATTGCCACGGGTTTCTCAGAATGTATCTGTGACTCCTCTGAAAGAACCCAAGATCGTCAGCGGATTAAGCGGATTAAGCAGATTCTGTTTCATACTCATCCGCTTCATCTGCTTAATCCGCTGATGGCTTTTGGCCTTCTTTCAGCAGAGTCGTTTTACGCTTTACGCCACCAGCCGTTCCAGTATCCACTCCGCGGCCTCGAACCGCGCCAGCACCCGCTCCTGCCCCAGGATGGCCAGCGTGCCGAAGAGCGGCGGAGCGACTTTCTTACCCGTGGTGGCCACGCGCAGGATGCCGAGAAGCTGCCCGACCTTCAACCCCAACTCCACCGCCAGCGGCCGCAACATTCCTTCTAGAGCGTTGGCGTCGAACGAGGGAAGCTCGGCCAAGGCGGCGCGGGCAGCGCACAGCGCGGCCAGAGATTCCGCCGGCGTCATCTTCTTGCCCACGAGCATCTCCGGCTCGTAGCTCAACACGTCGGTGAAGGCGAAATCCACCAGCGGCGTAGCATCGGTCAGCAGCTTTGTGCGCTCCTGGATCAGAGGCACAAACTGCCGCAGTTCCGGCCTGGCCTGCATCTTCTCCTCCGGCATCCCCAGATCAGCGGCGACGAAAGGCACCAGCCGCTCGCATAGCTCATCCTCGCTCAAGCTGCGGATGTAGACTCCATTCATCCATTCCAGCTTGTCGAAGGGGAAGGCCGCCGGGGAAGAGTTGATGTCCTCCAAAGCGAAACGAGAGACAGCTTGCTCGCGGGTGAAGATCTCCACCTCGGGGTCGTAGGACCAGCCAAGGCCGGCCAGGAAATTGAACAACGCCTCCGGCAGGTAGCCCGCGGCGCGGAACTCCCTGACGAACACGGGATACTCCTCGCCGCCCTCTCCCTTCTTCCGTTTGCTCATCTTGCCCTTGCCGGTGGGGTTGAGGACGATGGGCACATGAGCATAGACGGGTGGCTTCCAGCCGAAGGCAGCGTAAAGGTGGACGTGCATGGGCACGCTGCTCAACCATTCGTCGCCCCGCATGATGTGGGTGATGGACATGTGGTGGTCGTCAATGACGTTTGCCAGGTGATAGGTGGGCCAGCCATCGGATTTGAGCAGCACAGGGTCGCGAAGGTTGGCGTTTTCCCAACAGATGCGGCCATAGACGATGTCGTCGAAGCAAACCTCTCCCTCCATAGGTACCTTGAGCCGCACGACGGGCACCACTCCCTGAGCTTCGTACTCGGCGCGCTTCTCGGGGGTCAGATAGCGACAGTGGCGGTCATAGCCAATCTGAGGAGCACCACGGCGCCGCTGTTCCTGTCGCAGTTGGGCCAGCCGCTCCGAGCTGCAGTAGCAGGTGTAAGCGTGGCCGCTGTCTACGAGCCAGCGTGCGTATTCCTGGTACATCTCCAACCGCTGCGACTGGAAGTAGGGGCCATAGTCGCCACCCACCTCCGGGCCCTCGTCCCAATCGAGCCCCAGCCAGCGCATACAGTCCAGGATGTCGTTGAGGGAGTCGGGCACGTAGCGGGTGCGGTCCGTATCTTCGACGCGCAGTATGAACTTGCCACCGTGACGACGGGCGAAAAGCCAGCCGAAGAGCGCTGTGCGTGCCGACCCGACGTGGAAGTAGCCGGTCGGGCTGGGCGCCATGCGTACGCGAACGGTATTGGTCATGGGTTATCTCCTCTGGTCGTCTGTTGGATCAGCGTACGATACAGCACATAGTTCCGATACGGCACCCCGCGGCGCAACCGGCCGTCCACCATGGGCACGTAGCCGCCGCTGGCCAGGAGTGGAGGCACGGTGGTCCCAACCTCAGCGCGGATGGCCGCTTCGTCCTGGTATAGCACCCGCAGATCAATGCCGCCGATGAGCGCCAGCCGCCGCCCGTAGCGGGACCGCAGCTGTACGTAGTCGGTGCCCGAAGCCTTGCTGTCGCCTGACCAGAGGCAGTTGATCCCCGCCTCCAGGCAGACGGGCAGCAGCGGCCCCACGTGCCCGTGCGTATCGCAGATGAAAATCTCGATCCCCGCCTGCCGCAGCCGCTCGATGATGCGGTGATAAGCGGGCAGCAGAAAACGGCGGAAGTGCTGCGGCGAGACCACCGGCGCGTGGTTGGAGGCGATGGGCTCGTCGAAGATGGCGTAGTCGAACTGCACCTCCCGCAACGCCCGTTCCATGACCGCCAGCGTGAAGTCGGTGATGAACATTGTCATCTCCTCCAGCAGCTTCGGGTCATCGTGCACCAGGTAGAGCACGTCTAGCAGGCTGAGCCAATCGCCGACGGCCAGCGATTGCAGCCAGCCCCGCCAGGCCGTGATGCCCAGCGGATAGTCCCGCTCCCGCCAGCACCGCACCTGCTCGCTCCAGTCAGGCGGGTAGCGGCGCGGGTTCGAAGCATCGTAGCCTCGCTGCAGCCGCCGCAAGTCGGCTCGCCTGCGCAGCCGACCCTCGAAGGGCTCGCTCATGTACAGGTTCAGCGAGACGTCTGCGCGGGGACCGAACAGCTCCCAGCGATCAAGGCCGAACAACTCGGCAACGCTCGCCCCGCGAGGGAACCCCTCGTCGTACCAGCGCTCCAACGCGTCGTCCCGGATGTGGAAGTCGTAGGTGGATGGTCGGTCTGGCTGGCCGAAACGCAGCGTCTCCAGAAAGCGCTGGCGAGCGTTCATTGCCGCTCGTCCCCTGCCTGGACCGCCGGGGCAGGAACCTCGGGATTGAAGCGCCCCTTCCTGCAAACTGAGTTGAGTCTCAACGCCTCGCGCAGCCATCGGTCGGTATCTCGTATCTGCCATCTTCTCTGTATGCGGTAGGTGGGCGACGGGCGGAAGGTGCGCCGCGCCGCCTCCGGCTCGACGTTGCTCACGATGTCCATCTCTTCCGGTGAGCCAGCGCCCAACCCCGCCTGGTGACAGTAGTGCAGGTAGCCTACGCTTTCGATGGGGAACCCCATCAAGCCTGCTGTCAGAGCGTCGGCGGCCAGGAAATCAGCGCTGGTGACGGCGATGCGCCATGGTAGAGCGTCGCCACGCGTGGGGCCGTCCCCTTCCATGGCCTCCCAGCCGTCAATGATGCTCAGGTGCGGATGCAGCAATGGAGCCAGGGCGAACAGGTTCAGATTAAGGAGCGGCAGGCTCTGGTGCATCCGTTGCTTATCGCTGCCCTTGGAGCGGCTGAGATAGGCCGCCTTTGTCCATTCCATCAGCGACAGGTTCTTGATCCAGGCAGGCAGATCGGCGTAGAGGCCACGGCCGGCCAGCGCAAACCCAACTGGTGGCTGCGTCGGTTGATCGGCACCGCCCCTGCCACTTCGAGCGGTTTCCAGTAGATGCGCTGGCGGGCAGGTAGCCCATCGGCTGATGAGGCTGCCCATGATCATGTTCTTCAGCGACAGGGTGACGATGACTGCGTCGTGGGTCTTGGGCGGGCCGATGGCGATGCGGCAATCGCTCTCCAGCGCTGTGCGGGCGACGTGCAGCGTCAGCGGGCGCAGGCGGTGATCGAACACGCGCACGGCCGCCGGTTCGTCACTGTTGAGGTCGCGCAGTTCCACTCCTGCATACTCGTCAGGCAGGCTCAGGTAGCCATAGTTGGCGAATCCCTCCCAGGTGCTTCTGGTCGCCGCGCCCTCGCCGATGACGACAGGGCCATCGTAGTGACAGCGCAGCCAGTCGAGCAGCGCTCGCACCGCCTCCACGTGGGTGGCCGAGAGAGGCCGCTGGGTGGAGACGAAGTTGGGCTTGATGAGCACGCGCTGCTTTCTCACCCAATCGATCTGATCGCCGACCAGGTCTAGTGCTTTCAGGATATTCTCTCGCCGGTCGTCGCCCTGGATCAAGGCAACTTTCCTTGTAGCCATCATTCCCCAATGCTGTCCAGTAGCTCTTAGACTGACGATCATTTTAGCACAACTTGGCGGGTTTGACAACGCGCGGGGCTGCGGCGCGGCTTGCCATGTTCCAGAAGGCAGTCAACTGATTTGACTTCCTGTACCAGATGTGCTATAGTAAGACACTGTATTGAGGCTCTGGCTGGGAGCCTGGGGTGTAATGGGACGCTGAGGTCCCGTTGTTGCAATGATTGTGAGGTACTAGCATCGCCAGACAAAGAACACGCATCAATGAAGGGATTCGCGCTCGCGAGGTACGGGTGATCGGTGCCGACGGCAAGCAGGTCGGCATCATGTCCGTCCGTAGGGCGCTGGATCTGGCCTATGCGGGCGGACTGGATCTGATCGAGATCGCCCCTCAGGCTGACCCGCCTGTCTGTCGCATACAGGACTACGGCAAGTTTCGGTTCGAACAGACCAAGCGGGAGAAGGAGGCTCGCCGTTCTCAGAAGAGAGTCGAGATCAAGGAAATCCGACTTCGCCCCAAGACTGGTGAGCACGACATCGCCGTTCGCGTCCGTGCTGCCCGCCGTTTCCTGCAGAGCGGCGCCAAGGTCAAAGTATGGCTGCGTTTTCGTGGCCGAGAGGTGACGCATCCTGAGGTGGCGCTGACTTTGCTGCAGCGGATCGCTGATGAGCTGTCGGACGTCGGGGAGGTGGAACAGCGACCTACTCGCCAGGGGCGTACGATGCTGATGGTCTTGGCCCCAGCCCCCGGCAAGAAGACGCGAGCCCAATCGAAGAAAAAAGAGGATGCGGAGGCACCAGCGACGGGACAGTCCGGCCCCGATGAAAGCGGGGCGTCTGAGAACTCCTCCGAAGCCTTGGAGAGCTGACATCTTGTTGGCTCACCGAGAGCCTTTCGGAGCACGGTGCCTTCGGCTTCCAACCGAGAAACGTAGTCGACAAACCCCCTCGCACAGGGGAGCGGTTCTCCCCTTCAGCAGCGAGGGGGCTTGTGTGCATTGATATGCTAAGGAGCACATAGGAACTGGCAGAGAGGATCGCTCCTGCACTGGGGTGATTGCCAGGCCCAGCGAGAAACGCAAAAACGTGAAACATGTGACCATGTCACGTTTCACGCATCACGTTTCACGTCTCCGTGGGCATGGCAGACACTGTAGTACTCCGCTCTGAATGAAGTGCGCTTTCGCGCAGTGAAGTGAGGTCACTATGCCCAAGATCAAAACGCATAAAGCCACAGCCAAACGGCTGCGCTACAGCGGCACAGGCAAGCTGATGCGCACCAGAATCGGAAAAAGCCACCTGAGGCGCAAGAAGTCGAAACGAGTGAAGCGACAATTCGACAAAACCCTTGAGGTCACTCACAAGGGAACCCGCACGCGCGTGCGCAAACTGGCGCCCTATTTGAAGAAGAAGTAAGCTGTCCCAGAAGCTGTCACAGAAGATGATAAGCTTATTGGAACGAGTGTGAGGAAGAGATATGCCCAGAGTCAAACGAGGTGTGACTGCGCGCAAGCGGCACAAGAAAGTACTCAAAATCACCAAGGGACAATACGATACCAAGCATCGCCTCTATCGCCGTGCCAACGAAGCGATGATGAAGTCCCTGTGGTATGCGCATCGCGACCGCCGCGATCGCAAGCGTGATTTCCGTCGCCTGTGGATCATCCGCATCAACGCTGCGGCGCGGCAGAATGGTCTGTCCTATAGCCGTTTCATGCACGGTCTGCAGCAGGCGGGCGTGGAGGTGGATCGTAAGATGCTGGCCGACCTGGCGGTGCGTGATTCCGCAGTGTTTTCCCAACTGGTTGACGTGGCACGAACTGCCGTCGGCACGTAGAGCCTATCCCCAAGGTCAGCAAAGTTGGCTCCCAGTTGCCAACAGGGTGTTGGCTCTTCGGGGCTTTCGGATGTTTTCTCTATGATCACCAGCCTGGCCAACGAGAAGGTCAAGTATGCCCGCTCGCTACGCCGGCGCCGTCAGCGGACTCGAGAGGGGCGCTTGCTGGTCGAGGGCGTACGTCTGCTGGAAGAAGCCATGAGGGCGGGGTGCATCCCCGCTCTCCTCTTTTTCCAGCCTGAACGGTCTGAGTCGCCCCGAGCCCAGGCGCTCCTGGCCCAAGCGCGCGCTGCGGACGTTCCCTGCTTTGCCGTCGCCGAAACCGTGCTGCATTCCTTAAGTGAGCTGGTGACACCGCAGGGCATCGTGGCCGTCGTCCCGCAGCCCCAGCTACGACCGCCGGCTGCGTCCAACCTGGTGCTCGTCCTTGATCGCCTGCGCGATCCTGGCAACCTGGGCACACTCCTGCGCACCGCCGCCGCGGCAGGGGTGGACGAGGTATTGCTGGGACCAGGGACGGTAGACCCCTACAACCCCAAGGTAGTGCGGGCAGCCATGGGAGCGCATTTCCGCTTACCCTTGGCTGTGGGCCTGGGCTGGCACGGGATCGCCGAGCGCCTCAGCGGCCTCTCTGTGTGGCTGGCTGATGCTCAGGGAGAACAGGCCTACGATACTGTGAATTGGTGCGCGCAGGCGGCGCTGATCATCGGTGGCGAGACGACAGGGTCCAGCGATAAGGCTGTCGCTCTGGCCCACGGCCAGTTACGTATCCCAATGTGCAGCGACACCGAATCACT
>CBDURC010000014.1:0-26531 GCA_965369635.1 uncultured Anaerolineales bacterium
CAGTCATGGATACCCTTGTCCAAGGGTTGTTATGAGCCCAGATCTCTCTGACACCCCAACAAACATTATACGCGCAATCTGCTATTTGGCAAATCCAAGACCTCGCTTTATTCAGTCAGAAGCCTAGAATCCTCTCCATCACCTCTGAAGGCACGGTATCATAACACGCGAACTCCATGGTAAAAGTACCTCGTCCTTGGGTTGCCGAGCGCAGGCTGGTTGCATAGCCGAACATCTCTGCCAGAGGAACCATAGCCCCCACGACCTGCGTTCCCGGCGAATGGTGATCCAGGCCCTCGATCTGCCCCCGCCGCGCACTCAGATCGCCGATCACCTCGCCTGTGAACGTCTCCGGCATGACCACCTCCACTCGCATCATCGGCTCTAGCAACAGCGGCCCCGCATCCTGGACGCCATTGCGCAAGGCCATAGCCCCGGCGATCTTGAAGGCAGCGGCAGACGATTCCTCCTCATCATATGAGCCACCCACCAGGATGGCCTTAATATCGGCCAGAGGATAGCCAGCTAGCACGCCGCTCTCCATCGCCTCTTGCACGCCTTGTTCCACAGCAGGGACGAATTCCGCTGGCACTGCCCATTGGTCTGCCCTATTGACGAAGACAAACCCCTGCCCCTTCTGCAAAGGCTCGATCTCCAGCATCACATGGCCGTATTGTCCCTTACCCGCTGTCTGGCGGATGAAGCTCCCCTCAGCTCGCACAGGACGGGAGATGGTCTCTTTGTATGTCACCTGCGGGCGGCCGACATTGCCCTTCACCCTGAACTCCCTTGACATGCGCTCAACCAGAACCTCAAGGTGCAGTTCGCCCATGCCAGAGATGATGGTCTGGCCAGTCTGCTCATCCACCTTCACCTCGAACGTCGGATCCTCCTCGGCCAGACGCTGCAAGGCGTCACTCATGCGGTCCTGGTCGGCCTGCGTTCGGGGCTCGATAGCCACCGAGATCACAGGCTGCGGGAAGGTGATGGATTCCAGGACAATGGGCGCCTTGCGATCGCACAAGGTCTCGCCGGTGTAGGTGTGCTTCAAGCCCAACACAGCAACAATGTCTCCGGCTTCGACCTCCTTGACATCCTCACGACGGTTCGCCCTCATGCGCAACACCCGACCGATTCGTTCCTTGCGGTTCTTGTTGATATTGCCAACCACCGCGCCTGCGCGCAAGGTTCCCGAATAAACACGCAAATAGGCCAGCCGTCCCACGTAGGGGTCGGTCACAATCTTGAAAACCAATGCAGCCAACGGCCCTTCGGGATCGGGCGGCCGAGTTTCTTCCTTGCCCGTGTAGGGATTAACGCCCACGATAGGCGGAATGTCCAACGGCGAAGGCAGATAGTCCACCACAGCGTCGAGCAGCGGCTGCACTCCCTTGTTACGCAAGGCAGAGCCACAGAGCACAGGCACCAAGCTTCCAGCGATCGTCGCCCGACGCAAGGCTGCCCGCAGATGATCCCCAGTGCACGGCTCCTCATCGAGATAGCGGCAGAGAATCTCCTCATCAACCTCCGCTATCTGCTCCACTAGCAGCTCCCGCCGGCGGCGAACCTCTTCCGTCATTGATGAAGGTATCGGCACTTCTTCCTGCCGTGCGCCCAACTCCTCCGAAGGAAACACCCAGGCCCTCTCCTCCAACAGGTCAACAACGCCCTCGAAATCAGCCTCACTGCCCAAGGGAAGCTGGATCACAGCGGGTTCGGCGCTCAAGCGCTGGCTGATCATGTCCACAGTGCGGTCGAAGTCCGCCCCCACGCGATCCATCTTGTTCACGAGGCAGAGGCGAGGAACACCAAAACGATCAGCCTGCCGCCACACTGTCTCTGATTGCGGCTCCACACCCGCCACAGCATCGAAGATCACCACGCCGCCGTCCAGCACGCGCAAGCTGCGTTGGACTTCGGCCGTGAAATCAATATGGCCTGGCGTGTCCACGATGTTGATCTGGCACTCCCTCCAGGCACAGGTGACGGCCGCTGCAGTGATGGTTATCCCTCGTTCCCGCTCCTGGTCCATCCAATCCGTAACCGTCGTGCCCTCGTCTACGTTGCCCAGACGGTGCGTCTTGCCCGAGTAATAGAGGATACGCTCAGTCGTCGTGGTCTTGCCCGCATCAATGTGAGCAATTATCCCTATGTTTCGCGTGCGTTGCAGAGGATACTCTCGAGCCATTGCGGTCCACAATACCTGATACTGCGAGCATCAACCATGACCCGTGCGCGGTCAGAACAGAGTAGATCAGAGAAGAACCGCGAAGCCGACCCAAAAGGACAGACCCAAACTGGTGGGGAACGGAACTCGAGTTACCACCGATAATGGGCGAAGGCACGGTTGGCCTCGGCCATCCTGTGCATGTCTTCCTTCTTCTTGATCGTCGTTCCCACACCCTTGGCTGCGTCCATCAGCTCCGCCGCCAGCTTCTCGGCCATGGATCTGCCAGACCGGGAGCGCGCATGCTGAATGATCCAGCGCACGGCCAGGCTTGTGCGACGATCCGGAGAGACTTCTATCGGAACCTGATAGGTTGCGCCACCCACCCGCCGCGACTTGACCTCCAAGGCCGGAGCAGCGTTCGAAATCGCCTCCTCGAATACACCCAGGGGGGGTCTTTCCATTCGTTTCTCAATGATGTCGAACGTATCGTACATGATGCGCTCCGCCACGCTCTTCTTGCCACGGAGCATCAGCTTATTGACAAAGCGGGAAACCATCTCGCTTTGGTACCTCGAATCGGGGACAACAACACGCTTCGGCGGACGATACCGTCGCGGCATACTAGCCTCCTATCTGATATGTTGGCACACTGGTGAGCCGACAAGCCGATAACAGGTGAGCGAGCAAGTCGTTCCCAGGCTACCTGTCCACCAAACTGCCATCTACTTCATCTTCTTGGGTCGCTTGGATCCGTACTTGGAACGGCTGCGCTTGCGGTCTTCCACCCCAGTGCTATCCAAGGCACCGCGAACCACGTGGTAGCGAACGCCCGGCAAGTCCTTGACGCGGCCACCACGCACTAGCACCACCGAGTGTTCCTGCAAAGTATGGCCTTCCCCCGGGATGTAGGCGGTCACCTCGATGCCGTTGGTCAGGCGCACGCGAGCAACCTTGCGCAATGCCGAGTTGGGCTTCTTGGGGGTCATGGTACGCACCTGGATACACACCCCTCGTTTGAACGGGTTCCCCTTGCGCGTGGCCTTCGCTCTGCCCTCAAGGGCGTTGTACGAGTAGCGCAATGCCGGCGCTTTTCGTTTCTTCCGGACGGGCTTACGCGCCCCACGTACTAGTTGATTGATGGTTGGCAACTCTCTCCCCCCTGAGATGTACAATATGTCAGCTTGGTCACGGGGACCAAACCGCGAAACCGAATTTTAGCACACCAATCCATAACGGTCAAATCTGCGACCGCTCTTGGCAGAAGCGGTATTCAGGTCCCTATCTCCTCTGGTTCACCCGCTCCGGCCTTCTCGGCAGGAGAATCGCCATCGCCGGCATCTGTCACTCTCCCGAAGCTGGCCTTGGCCATCTCCCTCTTCTTTCTCTCTACCTTCACCAGCGCCTCAGCAAGCGGAGCAATCAACCCCTCGCCCATCGTCTCAGCTATCCCCGTCTCCCCAGCCGCGGCAGCAGCCTCGGCCAGCGCTGCCTCTGCCGCCTCTGCCTCCTCTCGCTCCTGCCGCACCCGGAAGCCAGTGCCCACAGGAACTAGCTTGCCGATGATCACGTTTTCTTTCAGGCCGCGCATGTTGTCGCGAGCTCCGCGCACCGCCGCAGCGGTCAGCACACGGGTCGTCTCCTGGAAGGACGCCGCAGCCAGGAAGCTGCTCGTGTTCAAGGCCGCCTTTGTGAGGCCCAGGAGTTCTGCTTGACCTTCTGCGGGCTGGCCGTTCTCCCGAAGTACTTGCTCATTGGTCTCCAGGTAGCGGAAGCGATCAATGATTTCGCCAGGTAGGAATCCGGTGTCACCACCCGACTGAATGCGCACCCACCGCAGCATCTGCCGGATGATGATCTCGATGTGCTTATCGTGAATCGTGACCCCCTGCGAGCGATAGACGTTCTGAACTTCCTCCAAGAAGTAGCGCTGGCAAGCCTCCACACCCTGGATGCGCAGCACCTCCCTCGGATTCTTTGGGCCGTCAGTCAACTGATCTCCGGCCCGCACCTTGCCCCCCCGTTCCACCCGGGGGCGAGCCGAAGCTGGGATCTCGTACTCCTTCTCATCACGTTCCTCGCGGCGGACGAAGGCCACGGTCCGCTCGCCTTCCTCCTCGAAGTAGACATGGCCATCGGTCTGAGCAACAACCGTTTTCCCCTCAGGCCCCTCAGCGATCACCGTCCCTTCCTGTACCCGATCCTTGTCCTCCATCACCAGAGTGAATCCCTCTGGAATCGGATACTGCTGGCTCACCACCCGGCTGGCAGAGACCTTGATGCAGCGTTGATCTCCCTCCCAGTAGACGTCCACCGTTCCATCAATGTCAGAGATCACCGCCTCGCCCTTAGGACTGCGAGCTTCAAAGAGCTCTACCACTCGGGGTAGCCCCTGAGTGATATCCTCGGTACCAACGACTCCACCGGTATGAAAGGTGCGTAGGGTAAGCTGTGTGCCTGGCTCACCTATGGACTGAGCGGCAATGATACCCACCGCCCCGCCTACATCGACCAAGCCCCCACGCGCCAAGTCCTGTCCGTAGCAGCAAGCGCACACGCCAAAGGATGTCTCGCAGACCAGGGGAGACCGCATGTAGGCCCGAGTGACGCCAGCCTGATCTATCTGCGCGCTGCTCACCTCGTCAATCATATCCCCTTTCTCCACCAGAACCTCACCTGTATCCGGATGAGCAATGGGTGACGCTACCACACGCCCCATGATGCGCTCGGCAAAAGATTCCCCGATGTCCACCGATCGTTCGATCCAGATGCCCGAAGAGGTACCGCAGTCCAGCGTCGTCACGATCACATCTTGGGCCACGTCCACCAAACGGCGGGTGAGGTAGCCTGCATCAGCTGTGCGCAGGGCCGTGTCGGCCAGGCCCTTGCGGGCGCCGTGGGTGCTGAGGAAGTACTCCATCGTCGTCAGCCCCTCACGGAAGTTGGAACGGATAGGCAGAGCGATAATCCGCCCTGTGGCATCGGCCATGAGGCCGCGCATGCCCGCAAGCTGCCGAATAGGCTGGATGCCGCCCTTCGTCGCTCCTGAGGCAACCATAATCCCCAGACCCCGAGTCGGGTCCAGAAGCTTCCTCACCTCTTGAGTGATGTCATCACCAGCTCGTGTCCACAGCTCAATGACCCTATTGTACTGCTCCTCCTCGGTGATCAGGCCCCGGCGAAACTGCCGCTCCGCCTGCTCTACCTGTTCCTCGGCCAGGGCTAGGATGTCCCGTTTCGCCTCAGGCACGTGAATATCACTGATGGCGATGCTCAAACCGCTCATGGTAGCATGTTCGAAGCCAATCCGTTTGATCTCATCCACCATCACCACCGTTCGCCCTTCGCCCACCCGCCGGTAGCATTCGGCTACGATATCGTTGACGCCCTTCTTGTCCATCGGCTCGTTGACGAAGTGCAATTCCGGCGGCAAGACCTCGTTGAAGATGATACGCCCAGCACTGGTCTCCAGCAGCCGCTCGCGTGGCCAGTGGCTGGAAGGGAGGTTGCGACTTGCCAGCAGCGCTTGCACCTCTTTCAGTGCAGCGGGTCCAAAGCCAGAGACCTCCAACAGACTCTCCGGCCCGGCGGCCAAACGGTCCAACACCTGTCCCAAGATCGTAATACCCGCGTTCTGCAACGCCTTGAGAACCCGGTCGCTCAGCCCCAACTCCATCAAGGGCTCCTCATCAAAGATGCTCTCGAACCGCACCCTGATGAGGGCACGCAGATCGATAGCACCCAGGTCGCAGGCCAGCCGAACTTCATCGAAGTCGCTGAGAACCTTCCCCTCGCCTTTGGCTCCTGGCATCACAGTGGTCATGTAGTAGCAGCCCAACACCATGTCCTTGGAGGGACCGACGATAGGCTCGCCACTGGCTGGCTTCAGGATATTATGCGAAGACAGCATCAACTCACGAGCCTCCTTCACTGCCTGCTCCGATAGCGGCACATGCACGGCCATCTGGTCTCCATCGAAGTCGGCGTTGAAGGCGGCACAGACCAGAGGATGGAGGCGAATGGCATAGCCATCCGTCAACACTACTTCGAAGGCCTGGAAACCCAGACGGTGCAAGGTGGGAGCTCGGTTCAACAACACCGGGCGTTCCTTGACCACCTCCTCCAGCACTTCCCACACCTCAGGTCGGACACGATCGACCGCCCGTTTGGCGCTCTTGATGTTCTGGGCATAGTTGTGCACCACGAGGCCACGCATCACGAAAGGCTTGAACAGCTCCAAAGCCATCGTCCTGGGCAGTCCGCACTGATGCAACTGCAGATCTGGCCCGACGACGATCACCGAGCGGCCAGAGTAGTCCACCCTCTTGCCCAGGAGGTTGCGGCGGAAGCGTCCCTGCTTACCTTTCAATAGATCAGATAGGGACTTCAGCTTCCGCTTGCCCGAACGGGAAACGGCGCGGCCACGCCTGCTGTTGTCAATCAGCGAGTCTACTGCCTCCTGTAGCATACGCTTCTCATTCCGTATGATCACGTCAGGAGCGCCCAGCTCGATCAACCTCCGTAGCCGGTTGTTGCGATTGATGACCCGCCGATAGAGATCGTTTAGATCGGAGGTCGCGAAGCGTCCGCCGTCCAGTTGCACCATGGGCCGCAAGTCCGGTGGGATGACGGGCAAGACCGAAAGGATCATCCACTCGGGGCGGTTGCCGCTCTTGCGCAGCGCCTCCACAACTTGCCATCGCTTGATGGCCTTCTTCCGCCGCTGTTTGGAACCGGTGGTCGCTATCTCCTGCTGCAACTCCAGGGCCATCTTGTCCAGATTCAGGCGGCCTAGAATCTCCTGAATAGCCTCGGCTCCCATGCCCGCATGAAAGACGCTCCCCCACCGCTCCCGAAGTTCGCGATAACGACCCTCGGCGAGCAGTTGCAGGGGCTCTATTCCCTTAAGTTCAGCGATAGCCTCGTCCGAGGTCTGACGCAGGGTCTCCTTCTGCTCCTCGGTTTGCTCCTGCAGTGTCTCGATCTCCTCCTCCGCTTGGCGGCGGCGAAGGTCCCGCCGATCAGCGTATTGCTGTCGCACCTCCTCCTGCTGGCGGCGGATGGGAGCTTCGATCTCGCTCAGGCGAGCCTCCACTGCCTCCGTCAGACGGTTGAGATGCTCACTGCCAATGGTATCGCCTGGCTTAGCCAGAGGTTCCTCTTGCCAGGGCACGGTAATGGCCTTGCGGATTTTCTTCCCCTGCCGCTCCTCCATCCGAGACTGCCGTTGGCGAGCCACAGACATAACCTCTCCCGTCTCCAAGGCCAATTGCTCCTCGACTTCGTTGAGACCCGCAGTCTCCTCCTCATCCAGTTGCAGCAGATCCTCGTCGCGCTCGCTCTCGATGCTGCCGATCTTGGACATCAACTCCCCTTCCAGACGAGCGAGACGCAGAGTCAACTCTCGCTCCAAACGGTGAAGGGTACGGCTGCGAACGTCCTCATCGACGCGAGTGACAATGTACTGAGCAAAGTATAGCACCCGCTCCAAGAGGCGCGGGGAGATGTTGAGCAGAAGGCCCACGCGGCTGGGCACCCCTTTCACGTACCAGATGTGACTGACGGGAGATGCCAACTCAATGCGCCCCATGCGCTCGCGGCGCACACGGGACGGTGCAACCTCCACGCCGCATTTCTCGCAGGTCACTCCTTTGAATCGCACGCGCTTGTACTTACCACAGTAGCACTCCCAGTCCTTCGTGGGTCCGAAAATGCGCTCGCAGAACAGACCATCACGCTCTGGGCGCAGCGTGCGGTAGTTAATGGTCTCCGGTTTCAGCACCTCACCATGGGACCAGGAGCGAATCTGCTCCGGTGAGGCTATCGAAATGCGGATAGTATCGAAATCACTGACTCGCACAGTCCACCCCTCTTCTCTACTAGCTGATGCCCCAATTGAACTTTGCCTATCCGATCAGAACCAGTGGCTACAGGAAACTAGGATTAACCCCCAGCCCCCTGCCCCAGACGGTCCATATAGTACTTGCTCATCGCGCCGGGAACACTGAGGCTGAAGCCTAGCGAAGGCACCTTCTCTTCCTCATCTGCCCGCCCAAAGCGGACGACCTCGCCTTCCACATCAGTCACCTCGATCAAGAGGCCAAGGGATTGCAGTTCCTTGACCAGCACGCGGAACCCCTCCGGCACGCCAGGAGCTACGATGGGTTCCCCTTTGACGATAGCCTCGTAGGCTTTGACACGTCCCGTGACGTCGTCAGACTTGATCGTCAGCATCTCCTGCAAAGCGTGAGCTGCTCCGTAGGCTTCCAGTGCCCAGACCTCCATCTCACCGAAGCGCTGGCCGCCGAACTGAGCCTTGCCTCCCAGGGGCTGCTGGGTCACCAGCGAATAGGGCCCTGTGGCACGAGCATGTACCTTGTCTTCGACCAAGTGATGGAGCTTCATCATGTTGATCATGCCCACCGTCACCGGGTGATCATAGCGCCTGCCAGTCTTGCCGTCGTAGACGAAGGTTTTGCCCCAAGTCGGCAAGGGGAAGGCTTCCTCCTGCGCTACCCGCAGGGCCTCCTCCATCATCTCCTCGTCGGAGAGCGCCGAGATGCGATCCATTTCCGCCGCGAGGGCCACTCGCTGAGCTTCGTCCCCCGGCACTTCGGACAGAACCTCTGTCAGGCCATTCTCCGACTCCACCTCTTGCAGTTCGTACTGGGCTTCACGCATCCCCTCGCGGACGATCTGCTTCAGCCATTCCCGCAGACAGACCTTGCGCACTTTCTCGTCAGCGCGATCCCGATCTTCGAGTGAACGGACATCGTCCTCGAAGACCAACAGAGCATCCGGATCGTAGCCTTGAGGCCACTCCCTGAGCCACTCGCGCAGCATCGCCCGCCGGGCATACGTGCGATCCTCCTTGACGCGATCGCTATCGTACCCCCGCTCTCCCAGCCACTCGCTCAGATACAGCAGGCAAAGGTGCTCGTCGTCCTTCAACAGCTCCTCAGGGATGTCCTGCTCCTTCGCCCAGTTCCAGGACCTTGCACAGGCCTTCTCCCACGCCCTGTCAATCAGCCAGGAACGGGCCAACTCGGCCGCTATCTCATCCTCCGTCGCCCCATCGAATACGGGGGATTCAGCGTAGAAACCGAGGCGATCAGCCGCCAAGCCCAGGTGGGTCTCCAGAATCTGGCCGATATTCATGCGGCCCGGCACGCCAAGGGGGTTCAGGAGGATGTCTATCGGAGTGCCGTCCGACAGAAAGGGCATATCTACCATCGGCACGACGCTGGAGATGACTCCCTTATTGCCATGCCGACCGGCCATCTTGTCCCCTTCCTTGACTTTGCGCTTCTGGGCCACCATTGCCCTGGCCATCTTCTCCACGCCAGCGGACAGGTCGCGATGTTCGTCACGGCTGAAAACCTTGACATCGATAACCTTGCCCTTCTCGCCATGCGGCAAACGCAAGGATGAGTCCTTCACCTCCCGCGCCTTTTCGCCGAAGATCGCTCGAAGCAGTCTCTCCTCCGGACTCAGCTCCGTTTCGCCCTTCGGGGTGATCTTGCCCACCAGGATATCGCCAGGCCCCACGCGAGCACCTATGCGAATGATCCCTTCCTGATCCAGACTTCTAAGGGCTTCCTCACCCACGTTGGGGATGTCACGCGTAATCTCCTCAACGCCAAGCTTCGTGTCGCGAGCCTCTGTCTCGTGCTTCTCAATGTGAATGGATGTGAACTTGTCCTCCTGCACTAGCCGCTCGCTGATAACGATGGCATCCTCATAGTTGCCACCCTCCCACGACATGAAGGCCGCCAGGATGTTCTGGCCTAAGGCGAGCTCGCCGCCCACAGTACTGCTAGAGTCAACCAGCACCATGCCTTCCTCCACCCGATCACCTTTTCCGACTCTAGGTCGCTGGTCAACGCAGGTGGACTGATTGCTGCGCTCGTACTTCCGCAAGAGGTACGTCCGCTTGGTGCCATCGTCGTGCATTATCGTGATCGCCTCCCCGGTCACGCTGACCACCTCTCCGGCGGCCTCAGCACGAATGACATGACCAGACTCGATGGCCGCCGGCCATTCCATGCCTGTGCCAACAAGCGGCACGTCAGGCTGAATGAGGGGGACGGCCTGGCGTTGCATGTTAGACCCCATGAGCGCACGATTAGCATCATCGTGCTCCAGAAACGGGATCAACGCTGCCGAGATGCCCACGATCTGCTGGGGCGAGACATCCATGTAGTCCACCGCATCAGGGCTCTCGGTGAAGAACCTCTGACTCCGCCGAACAGACACACGCTGGCTGACAAAGCGACCGTTCTCATCCAATACAGCACTCGCCTGAGCGATGGTGTAGCGATCCTCGTCGGTGGCCGCGAGGTAGTCGATCCTATCCGTGGCCCTGGGCACAACTCTCACCTCAGGTATCCGTTCGCCCAGTTGAGCGATCCGCTCGGCAAGCTGATGATCCACCAATGTGCCCGCTTCGGCGACGACCTCGCCAGAATCGGGAGCCATCACCGACTCCCTCAGTACCTCACCGACCAATTCTTCTCCCTTGTTGGGCACGCTGCGGATTACGCGCCGATAGGGAGTCTCGACAAAGCCGTACTCGTTGACACGAGCATACGTTGCCAGGCGTCCAATGAGGCCGATGTTAGGCCCCTCAGGCGTCTCAATGGGACAGATGCGACCATAATGCGAGTGATGCACGTCGCGTACGTCGAAGCCAGCCCGTTCACGTCGCAAGCCGCCGGGGCCCAAGGCCGAGAGCGTGCGCTTGTGGGTCAGTTCCGTCAGAGGATTGGTCTGATCCATGAACTGGCTGAGCTGGCTGGCCCCGAAGAACTCACGCAGGGCTCCGGTAATCGGCCTGGTATTGATCAGGCTGGCCGGGGTGAGCTGTTCAGGGTCTCGGGTGGACATCCGCTCCCGCACCATGCGCTCCATGCGCAGGAGACCAATTCGAAAGCGATGCCGCACCAACTCGCCCACTGTCTTCACCCGCCGGTTGCCCAAGTGATCAATGTCGTCAGCGCTATCAACCCCGTTGTTGATGAGGATCATCTGCTCGACGAGCTTGACCAGATCCTCATTGGTCAGGCTGAGGGTGTCCAAGGGAACGCTCAGACCAAGACGCCTGTTCAGCTTGTAGCGCCCCACCCTGCCCAAGTCATAACGCCTGGCGGTGAAGAACAGACTCTTCAAGAACTTCGTGGCATTATCCAGTGTGGCGGGATCGCCAGGCCGCTGCTTCTTGTAGAAGTCCAACAGCGCCGCTTCTGCACCCACAGCGGAATCCGCGCGGCTGGGCGTGGAGGTGGGATCTTTCGCCAACGTCGAGGCAATGTAGCTATGCTCGGGCATGTTGTCCACGTGGGCAAAAAGCTCCAGCAGTTCCTCGTCACTGCCATAGCCCAAAGCGCGTAGAAGCGTGGTGACTGGCAGCTTGCGTTTGCGGTTCACCTTGACAGAGATGATGTCACGCTTCGATGTATCAAACTCCAGCCAGGCCCCGCGGTCGGGGATCAACTTGGCCATGCACAACCTACGCCCGGTCCTGCGATCCTCATCGACAGTGAAATAGGCCCCCGGCGAACGTATGAGCTGGCTTACCACCACCCGTTCTGCCCCATTGATGATGAAGGTGCCCTGGGGAGTCATGAAGGGAAAATCGCCCATGAAAACGTCCTGCTCGATGACCTCTCCCGTGTCCTTGTTGATGAGGCGTGTGTTGACATGCAGCGGGACAGCATATGTGATGTCGCGATCATGGCACTCGTCCATGCTGTATTGAGGATCACCAAAGGACAACTCACCATAGTGAAGCTCCATGTTCTTGTTGAAGCTCACTATGGGCGATATCTCGTCAAACAGTGCCCGCAATCCTTCTTCCCGGAACCAGCGATAGGAGTGATGCTGAACCTCAATGAGCGCAGGAAGCGGCATGAGGTTAGCAATACGGGCATAGGACTTGCGTGCCAGGCGGAGATTGCCCTGATTCATCAAACACATACCCCCTCTATTCATCCAGTTGCTTAAGCACTCAAGACAGGCCCGCTCTCAAGCACGTGACGCAGTTATCCCGTTTTCGCGAGTAGACCATGTCGTTGAACAGGTGACACCGATGTAGCAAGCCAGCCAATGGGACTCAGCACCTCGGGGAACCCACAGCAGACGTACGTGTCCGCCACCCTGGCCTGGGTCTGGCATCTGGGTGGCGATGGAGACGGCGGCAGATTGAAGGCAACGCGCAGTGTCCTCAAACCGTGCAATTATGGAAACCCACAAAGACAGATCGCAATTTATTACTATAGCACTGTTCTCGCATTCTGTCAAATTCGCCATGGCCCCTCGTGCGGGAGCATCGCTTGCACATACAAGCTCGACCAAACCCCCATCAGTCACCCTGTTCCCCGCTCCCGACCAACACCCGTCGGAGATACTGACCCGTGTACGATCTCTGCATCCCTGCTACGTGTTCAGGCGTGCCCTCGGCAATCACCCAACCGCCCCCATCCCCCCCCACTGGACCCAGATCAATGACCCAATCGGCATACTTGATCACGTCCAGGTGATGCTCAATGACGATCACCGTGTTTCCCTGATCAACCAGACGCGACAGCACCGCCAGCAGTCTCTCGATGTCAGCGAAGTGCAGACCAGTCGTAGGCTCGTCCAGAAGGTACAGGGTGCGGCCGGTAGCGCGACGGCTCAGTTCTCGGCTCAGCTTCACCCGCTGTGCCTCGCCACCGCTCAGCGTGGTCGCCGGCTGCCCCAGCCTGATGTATCCCAACCCGACGTCATAGAGCGTCTGCAGCTTGCTGCGAATGCGCGGTATGTTCTGAAAGAAACGCAGCGCTTCCTCAACGGTCATGTCGAGCACATCGGCGATGTTCCTGCCCTTGTAGCCAATCTGCAGAGTCTCGCGATTGAAGCGCCGGCCAAGGCACACTTCGCATGGCACCCAGACATCGGGAAGAAACTGCATCTCGATACGAATGGTCCCATCGCCATGGCACGCCTCGCAACGCCCACCCTTGACGTTGAAACTGAAGCGGCCGGGCTTGTAGCCCCGCATCTTGCTCTCAGGCAGAGAGGCAAACAGCTCTCGGATATAAGTGAAGACGTTGGTGTAGGTTGCTGGATTGGAACGCGGTGTCCGCCCGATAGGAAACTGATCAATGTTGACCACTTTGTCCAGGTTTTCCAGGCCGAGGATGGTGTCATGGCGCCCCGGCCTGTCCCTGGTAGCACGGTACATGCGCTGCGCCAGCGCTTTGTACAGTACCTCGATCACCAGACTCGATTTTCCACTGCCACTGACGCCGGTCACGCAGATGAATTCGCCCAGCGGGAACCGCACATCGATATGCTTCAGGTTGTTCTCCGCTGCCTGCTTGACGATGAGATACTTCCCATTTCCCGGACGGCGTGCTGCCGGCACGTCGATGCATCGCTCGCCGCGCAGGAAAGCACCCGTGATGGACTCCCGGCAGGCTTTTATCTCCTCCAACGACCCAGCACAGACCACCTCACCGCCATGCTCGCCAGCTCCCGGTCCCAAATCAATGATCCAGTCAGCGGCATGCATCGTTCCCTCATCATGCTCGACCACAAGCACCGTATTGCCCAGGTCACGCATCCCCTGGAGAGTGCAGATCAGGCGCGCATTGTCCCGCCGATGCAGGCCGATGCTTGGCTCATCAAGGATGTACAGCACTCCCATGAGTCGCGAGCCAATCTGCGTCGCCAGGCGGATACGCTGTGCCTCACCACCCGAGAGGCTCGCCGCGCGCCGATCCAAAGTCAGATAATCCAGACCTACATTGACCATGAAGGATAGACGATCACACAGTTCTTTCAGAACCTGGCGGGCAATGGCGTATTGGCGATCAGTCAGGGGAGAATCGGCGGGCCTGGTGAGACTGGGAGCGGTGGAGGCCGCGCTCGCCTGCCCCAGCCTTCCAGTCGGCTCAAGTCCCTGCAGTTTCTCAATCCAGCGCAGTGCCTCGGTGACACTCATTTGAGTCACTTCGTGGACGTTCTTTCCAACTATGGTGACCGCAAGCGCTTCGGGGCGCAGCCTCCTGCCTTCACACACTGGGCAGAGGCGCACAGACATGAAGCGTTCTAGCTCGCCCCGAACGTAGTTGGACGACGTCTCCCGATAGCGCCGTCGCAGATTGGGGATGACCCCCTCGAACGCGGTCTGATAGACATGCTCGCCACCTTCAGAAGTGTGGTAGTGGACAGTGATCTTGTCGCCACGGCGGCCACCATAGAGAACGACTTCCTTCTGACGAGAGCTCAGCTCGGTCCAGGGGGCATCGTAAGGAACGCCATAGTGCCGACAGGCAGCCCGCAGGATCTGGCTGTAGTAGCTCTGCTCATTGTGCTGACGTATGCCCCAACCAGGCGCCCGCAGCGCTCCCTGAGCTAGACTTAGCTCAGGCTCAGGGAAGAACGCCTCAGAATCGAATTCCATCTGCGTGCCCAGCCCGGTGCAGGTGGGACATGCCCCATGAGGGCTGTTGAAGCTGAAGGTGCGGGGCTCGATCTCGGGCAACGAAATCCCGCACTGCACACAGGCGAAATGCTCGGAGAAGAGGCGGTCTCGTGGCTGCTCCGGATCGGCCACGTCGCTGACCAATACCATGCCTGCCCCGAGCTTCAGCGCTGTCTCCACAGAGTCGGCCAGGCGACTGATATTGGTGCCATCACTGCCGTCGCGCCGCATGACTAGCCGATCCACCACCACCTCGATGGTGTGGATCCTGTAGCGGTCCAACTCGACCTCCTCGTCCACATCTCGCACCTGGCCATCTACCCGCACGCGCACGTAGCCCGCCTTGCGCACATCCTCGAATACCGCCTTGTGCTCACCTTTGCGATCTTTGATCAGCGGAGCCAGGATTTGGATGCGGCTGCCTTCGGGCATAGCCACGATGGCATCCACAATCTGTTGGGCCGTCTGTTGACTGATGGCCTGGCCGCATTTGGGGCAATGCGGCTGTCCCACGCGGGCGTACAGCAGCCGTAGGTAGTCGTAGATCTCCGTCACGGTGCCCACAGTGGAACGGGGATTGCGACTGGCTCCCTTCTGGTCAATCGAAATGGCCGGACTCAGCCCTTCGATCTGGTCAACATCCGGCTTCTCCATGCGGCCCAGGAACTGGCGAGCGTAGGCGGAGAGCGATTCCACATAGCGACGCCGCCCCTCGGCGTAGATCGTGTCGAAGGCCAGGCTCGACTTGCCCGAACCGGACACACCGGTGATGACCACCAGCTTGTCGCGGGGGATCTCCACGTCGATGTCCTTCAGATTGTGTTCCCGTGCTCCCCGGATGATCAACTTGTCCTGCGCCATACTCGCCCACTGCCAAATAGGATATGCAAACCAGAAGTGCCTATTGATCGCGCCTCAAGGGTTGGTCGCTTGTTGATGCAACAATCTCACATTCTAACATGATACACTGCGCCGCGCAAACCACACCCATCACTCCCGCGAGGGATCGTCCCTGGAGACGGGCTTGGGAACAACGAAGATCTAGCGTGGCTAGCAGTGAGGGGCCGTGCGCTCCGGCGGCGGAGCGTCAGGAGGGAGCAGGTCAAACAGTCCTTCAAAAAAGGGACGCAGGTATGGGGGTAGGAGGCGGATATCGGCCATGCAGCCGGAGGCCAGTCCAGCGAACGTTTCCCAGTCGTTGCGGTCGTGCAGAAAGCCAGGGAAGCCCTCATCTGGCAGGCCGTGGACATAGCCACGAGCCAGTCTGGCAACGCGGGCGAAGCTGGGATCGGTTTCCTGGGCCGCCTGCACCACGGCAGCGAGAAGCGCGCCCTCCCGACCGGCGCGGCGAGCATCCCACCAGGCATGGGCCAGCTCGTGGATGGCTGCCTCGTACTGACCAGTGCTGAGCAGCACTCGATTCTCGCCAGGGAAGAAGAAACCCCCGCCCTGTGCGCTCAGCCGGTCTTTGATCTCTACGCGAACGTGCTCACGCAGCCACCGCTGCGCTTGGATGCCGAAAGGAAAAAACTCGAACAGCTCGTCGACAAAGCCATCGGCAGAAGGCTCAGCGACAGCACCGCGCCGTGTCAGCCACAAGCCAGTGAAGAACGCCCGTGTACAGTGCAGTAGCTTGCACATCTAGTTGCCTCCATTCCTCCATGAGTCGGACACAGGTTACCACAGAAGAGCAGCGGGCGCAACTGGATATTGGCACACATCGTTGCCCAGGAGACCTTCAGGAGCAGCAGGGCTTCGATGAGTGCACACGCGGGAACGATGGAGTTGCCCCTTGGTTCAGCTTATGGTAAAATGGCATCGTCTCCGAAATGGATGAGGTGAGCCTCATTCCCAACAGATCGGTCTCGCTGCAGACGCTGGCCACGATGGCTCGGGTGAAAGAACTGTCTCAGACTCGGCGTCACTTGTCGGCCGAGGAGCGTACGGAGGTCTTCTCACAGAACTTGGAGCAAGCACGGGCCGAGGCCATCCGCAAGGACATCGCCATAGACAACGAGCGGGAGGCTGCCGTTGACGGCGGAACATAACAGGGAGAGGAGTAGGAGAGTACGATGACCATTGGACAGGCTACCTGGACGCAATTATGTACCCTGGCTCGGCGGGCACGGCTAGCCGGTGCAACTCGCCAGCGGATGGAGGTTTATCTTTCACCGGAGGAAAGCACGGCTTTGGCCGATGTGCTGTAGGCTGTGCTGCCCATGACAACCGCCGCGATGAGCAGGCCAGAACTGGACCTAAGCGAGCCAACTGCTGATGAACTGGCTCATCTGGCCATGCAAGGAGGGGCGTTTGGCTGGCTGGCCGACGAGCCCGACCTGCATAACGACGATGACTTGAAGGAGCGGTTTGAATGGAGGTAGCTTCATGGAGACTATGACACTGGAGATAGCTATACCCAAAGATCTGCTTTCGATACTGGGGTTTTCGAAGTCCAGAGCGGTTGAGGCGATCAAGGAGTTCTCGGTGTTGGGCCTGTATCTGGAACGCCGGATCTCTTCAGGCAAAGCGGCAGAATTACTGGGCATGGGTGGGAAAGAGAGGGTTCATCAGCCTCCTGGCGCGCAAAGGGATACCCTACTTCGACTATACAGACGAGGAGTTGGAAGAGGAGTTCCGGACATTCGATGAATGGAAACGAGAAGGAACCTCTGCATAATACCGTGGTATCCAATTCAGGCCCGCTCATTGCACTGGCGACGGTTGGCAAACTGGACTTGCTGAAAGACCTGTTTGGTCGGATTTACACCTTAGATTAACACTTTTCTCGCGGGCTATCCAACGACTCGGATTTTCTCTGGGCCAGATGGCTTGAAAGCGGTCATTGAGAGGGCTCTCAACGCCTTCTTGAGCCCGTCTTGCGCCAAATGAAGCACTTGCCCCTTGAATTGCTGAGAGATATTGGGTTTCAACTTCTGCACCGCAAGACAAAGTGCTAATCTAACTCCCCGGGATTCTGAACCATGGCGAGACTTGCCTGATCATGACCGAT
Source organism: uncultured Anaerolineales bacterium (assembly GCA_965369635.1). Lineage (GTDB taxonomy): Bacteria > Chloroflexota > Anaerolineae > UBA3071 > UBA3071 > UBA3071. The sequence goes on from CBDURC010000014.1 coordinate 17,647, forward strand.
GATCGCAACCTGACTTCCCACACTTACATCGAGGCTATTGCCGAGGCTATCTACCGCAAGCTTCCCTCATACCTGGAGGTGATGAATCGTCTGCGGGCAGACATCCACGTCCGTATTGAACAGGAATAGAGCTGTTGCCGGATAGGATCTGCCAACGGAGCAACCCAGTTAGCAGGCAACAGCGGCAACTTCGGCCACGGCAAGGTGCCCACTCAGTCACCAACTCACCAACGTACCAATGTACCAACCTACTATTCCCGAAGCAGGTGGCGGTGTGCCACCCCAATCAGGGACGAATGTAGATCCCTGGAAAGGAGACAAGTACAAAGATGTACATGAAGCTGTTCATCCCCGGACCCACGCACGTCCGGGACGAGATCCTGGAAGCGATGGCCACCCCCATGATCGGCCATCGCTCCAAAGAGTACGTGGCCTTGCAGGCCGAGGTGATTACCAAGGTTCAGAGACTCCTCTACACCGAGAAGCGCATCTTCCTCTCCACTTCTTCTTCCACCGGCTTGATGGAAGGAGCCGTGCGCAACTGCGTGGCCAAGAAGTGCCTCAATACCATCTGCGGCGCTTTCTCCAAGCGCTGGCACCAGATCACGCTGGCCAATGGCAAACCGGCCGACAAGCTGGAGGTCCCCATGGGCCAAGCGATCACGGCGGAGATGGTGGACGAAGCGCTTTCCAGCGGCGAGTACGACGCCATCACCGTGGTGCACAACGAGACCTCCACGGGCGTCTTGAATCCGCTCTGCGAGATCGCCGAGGTGGTGAAGAAGTATCCCGACGTCTGCTTGCTGGTGGACGCGGTGAGCTCCATGGCTGGGGCCAAGATCGAGGTGGACAAGCTGTCCATTGACGTCTGTCTGGCTGGCGTGCAGAAGTGCTTCGCACTACCGGCCGGTCTGGCGGTGGCCTCGATCAGCCAGAAGGCGCTGGATCGCGCCGCCCAGGTAGAGAATCGCGGCTACTACTTCGACTTCCTGGTCTTGCAGAAGTATCTCGACGAGCGGGGCCAGACGCCAGCCACGCCGGCCATCTCGCAGATCTTCGCCCTGAACAAGCAGATGGATGACATCCTGGCGGGAGGACTGGAGAACCGCTGGCAGCGCCACAAGGAGATGGCCGCCTTCGTGCAGGGCTGGGCACGCCAGCATTTCGGCCTCTACTCGGACGAACAGTACCTGTCGCCAACCGTGACCAACGTCCACAACACGCGCGGCATCAGCGTGGCCGACCTGAACGCGGAGCTAGGCAAGCGCGGAGCGATGATCTCCAACGGCTACGGCTCTCTGAAGGAGACCTGCTTCCGCATCGCCCACATGGGCGATCTGACCCTGGCCGACCTCGAGTGGCTCACGGGGCAGATCGAGGACATTTTGGGGCTGTAGATTGGGAAAGAAGTACGCCACAGAGAGGAGACACAATAATGATGAAAGTATTGATTTGCGACCCTACTGCCCCCGGGGCCATCGAAAAGATGCGGGCCGCGGGGATCGATGTGGATGTGCAGGATGACATCACCGCCGGCGAGCTTATGGAAGTGCTGCCCGCCTACGACGGAATGGTGGTGCGGAGCCGCACGAAGGTGCGAGCGCCGGTCATTGACAAAGCCAAGAACCTCAAGGTCATCGTGCGTGGTGGCGTGGGCCTGGACAACATTGACGTGGACTACGCCCGCTCCAAGGGGATCGCCGTGATGAACACGCCATCGGCCAGCTCCGCCTCGGTGGCGGAACTTACCATCGGCTATCTCCTCGCCCTGGCGCGGCGGATCCCCGACGCCACTGCCTCCATGAGGGCCGGCCAGTGGGAGAAGAAACCGCTCAGCAAGGGATCGGAGATCGCCGGCAAGACCCTGGGACTGGTGGGTTGCGGCCGCATCGGGCAGGAGGTAGCCAAGCGAGCCTCCGCACTGGGCATGAACGTGGTTTTCTACCGCCGCACCCCCACCGAACTGCCCCATGCCAGGCAGGTGCCCCTGGATGAACTGGTGCGCGCCGCCGACTACATCTCGCTACACGTGCCCCACACTCCGGACACGCACCACATCATCGGCGCGCCGGAATTCGATAAGATGAAGGACGGAGTGTACATCGTCAACTGCGGACGCGGTGGCACGCTGGACGAGGAAGCACTGCACGAGGCCATCGTCTCGGGTAAGGTGGCTGGAGCGGCGCTAGACGTCTTTGCCGACGAGAAGGAAGATCGAGGCAAGAAGCTATTCGCCCTGCCACAGGTCATCGGCTCGCCGCACATCGGCGCGGGGACGAAGGAGGCCCGCGCCCGCGTCGGCGAGGAGGTGGCGCAGATCATCATCGAGTTCGCCGAGCGCTGAGCACGAGTTGCGAATCAGGAGAGGGGGAAGTTATGGAACTAGAGAGCTATTTCGACTTCTTATGCGAGAATGCCATCCGAATCGCGGGTACCCGTGTGGGCATTGAGACCGTGTTGCGCGATTACCAGAAAGGGGCGAGTCCGGAGGAGATCGTTCTCCGCTATCCAACGCTCTCCCTCGAGCAAGTCCACGCCACCATCACTTACTACCTGGCGAATCAGGAAAAGGTGGAGGCATATCTGTCGCTTGTGAGACAGCAGCAGGAAGAAGCCTGGCAAGAGCAGCAACGCCATCCATCTGAGTTCGTGCGTGCGTTGCGGGAGCGGCTGGAACGATACCGACGGGCGCAGCGTGAGGGAAAGCCTCTACCGACTTTTGCGATGAGAGGATGAGACCGCGCTTCTTGCTCGACGAGCACGTCAATCGAGCCATCCAGCGACAACTGCGCCGGCTGGATCCCCGGATCAGGGTGCTGGCCATCGGAGATCCGGATGCTCCACCCACCGGAACGTCCGATCCAGACATTCTCGTCTGGCTGGAGGAGTATGGCTATATCCTGGTGACCGAGAATCGAAGTACCATACCGGTGCATCTGTCTGATCACATTGCCGCTGGTCGGCATATCCCTGGCCTGTTTTGGATCCGCCCCGGCGTTGGCATCGGACGCCTCATAGAGGAATTGCACCTGATCTGGTTTGCCTCTGAGTCCGAGGAGTATCAAGATCGTATGCTGTTTATCCCTCTGTGAGCGCCCTCGACGCAAACAGGCGTTCTACGCTTTACGCATTGCATTTCACCAGAAGTCACTTTCATTACCGCACCGCTTCTGGTTTCACGGAGGAACAACTATGGCCAACATCAAACCCTTTCGCGGCGTGCGCTACAACCCCGAACAGTTCGACGATATGAGCATGCTCGTCAGCCAGCCCTACGACCGGGTGCGCTACGGACTGCAGGACAAGTACTACGCCCTGAGCGACTACAACGTCGTGCGCATCATCAGGAACAAGGAACAGCCAGGCGACGAAAAGGCCAACAACGTCTATACGCGTGCCCGTGATACCTACGACCGTTGGCTGAGAGACGGTGTGCTAGCTGGCGAGGAACAGCCTGCTCTCTACGTCTTCCATCAGACCTTCGCCACGCCAGGAGGCGAGACTTCGACAAGCTCAGCCGGGGCGACGCGTACCCGCAAGGCCTTCATCTGTGCGCTGGAACTGACCGCCTTCGACGAGGGCGTGGTGCTGCCCCACGAGCGCACGCACGCTGGCCCCAAGGTAGACCGCCTCAACCTCCTGCGAGCCACGGAGGTCAACTTTGGGTTGATCTTCATGGTCTATCCCGATCCGGGCAACAAGGTGAACGCGTTGTTGGACGCGGCCATCGCCAACCGCCGGCCAGATGTGGACGTGGTGGAACTGTTCGAGAAGGATGTGCGCCAGCAACTGTGGGCAGTGACCGATCCCAAGGTGATCGCTGCCGTGCAGGCGGAGATGGCCCCAAAACGCAATCTGATCATCGCCGATGGTCACCACCGTTACGAAACAGCCATCAACTACCGCAACGAGATGCGAGCCCTGCATCCGGATGCCCCGGCCGATGCCTCCTTCAACTACCGCATGGTCACGCTAGTGAGCATGGACGATCCGGGTCTGACCATTCTGCCTACGCATCGAGAGATCTACGGCTACGAGGAAATGAGACCCGACGGGATACTGCAGCGAGCCGCGGAACACTTCACCGTCACGCCCATGGCCAGCAAGGATGCCTGCTTGGCGGCCATGGCTGAGCACCAAGCCGAGCACGCCATCGGGTTCTACGCTGGTGGGCCATACTACATGCTGGTGCTGAAGGATGAAGCGCTGCTGGATCAACTCATTCCCGAAGACCGGACACTCGTATGGAAGTCGCTGGACGTGAGCATCCTGCACCGCATCCTGCTGGAGCAGGTGGTGGGCATTCCGCGGGAAATGATAGATGCCAAGGACAAGGTGCGCTATCATCGCGACCCGCAGCTTCCCATTGACGCTGTGGACGCGGGAGAGGCGAACTTCGTCTTCTTCCTCAATCCAACGCTAATGATGCAGGTCCAGACCTGCACCGAGATGGGGGAGAAGATGCCAGCGAAGTCCACCGACTTCTATCCCAAGGCCATCTCCGGGTTGGTGATGTGCCCGGTAGGCGCCGGCGAGCGGTTAGGGTAGGAACCTGTCTGAAAACAGCGAGTTGAGCTCCCAGGCATGGTTTCTGGGACAAGGGGACAAGGAGACACGGCGACAAGGAGACAAGGAGACAAGGAGAGGGGGAGAACACCGGTTCTTGGGAACAAGACCCGAACGGTCTGAATGCACAAGAGCCTTGTCCAGAGTGTCTGGAAGGACAAGGCTCTTTTTCGTGGCTTGGATGAGTCAGCAATCCAGTCGTGTTGTCTGCAAGGATGATCAGCCGCTACTCATTGCCGACCAACTGCACGCGCTGAAGGGCAAGCAGGTTCTCGAATACCTCCGCCTGCCATACAGCATCGTCGAGAGCATGGTGGGTATGGGGCCGATCAGGCAGAAACCGTTTGTCGATCCTCCGTTTTGACGTACCGCCCCAGTCGCTTCCCACAAGACCCATGTAGAAGGCCTTGATGTCCAAGCCACTGACACCGAAGGGGTCGCGGCCCAGGAAGCGCAGGAAGTAGCAGTGCGTGAACATCCAGTCGAATGGGGCATTGAAGGCCACGAAGACCGGCATGTTCCCTGGCGGAGTAACCTCTCCAATCCACCGTTCGAAGTCGGCCATGGCCACGGCAGGGTCGGTGCCGTGTTCCCAGAGATAGGACAGCGGCAGACCAGCGACCTGTAGCGCCTGCTCATCGTAATTGCCATTGACCGGCTTAAGCTCAACGTAGAAGTTGCTTTCTACGTGGCCCACCACGCAGGCACCTATCGAAAGCATGCTGTACTCGCTGGGGATGGGGCCCGCGGCTTCAATATCTACGGAGATGTAGGTTTCCTCTTTCATTCTGTTTGGACCCTCGGCGACGGGAGAAATCAGGCGCTTCTCCCTCCACGCTCGACGTTCTCCCGGAAGGATGCTCTGTGGCGTCTCAGTCGCTCCTGATATTGGACATCGGCGATATACAGGGAGAAAACGTGCGAGAAATCAGCATCCCACCTCGTCCCCCAGCTCCTGTCGCAGTTCGCCTGTGAATCGGCCTGGAGTTTGGGTAAGCTGAGCTTGCATTTCACCCCTCCATCCTCGCTGGGCGCATTATACCACGCTACCTGCGCTTCTGGCAACCGAGCAAGGAGAGTAGCAGGGCAATAGCGACCAAGCCAAACCCCAGCGGCATAAGCCACAACCCCCAGCCGAGGGTCACGGTCCGGCCGTAGACGGCGTCAACCGCTGGACGCACTCGCAGGAACTGCCACACAGGGACCACCGCCGCGGCCAGGGCCAGCAGCAGTGTGGTTGCTTCCAGCAGCGCGGGCGGCAGCCGCTGCAACAGCGGGTGAAGGACGACGAGCACCAGGCAGACGGCAATGGCCGCCGCCTGCAAGCGAAATTCCGGTGTCAGCAGAAGCTGGGGCGTCCAGGCGGGCGGGAGCATGGAAAGGGCGACGGGGACGGCCAGCACAGCCAACAGCCAGCGCAGCGGCCAGGGATAGCGTAAGCGGCGATTGGCGGCAATACACACCAGCCCAAGCACCCCAGCCAGGAGCGGCAGATAAAACAGCTCGCGCATCACCCGCAGTTCGCCAGACCGCACCTCTGACAGGAACTTGACGAACTCGGCCATATCCTGGCCTGTGAGCACCAACGCAGCGGCCTTGTGTGTCACCCAGGGGCCGAAATACCCGGCCAGCGCCAGGAGCAGGGTCAGGATCGGCAAGAAACGCACCACGGAAGCGCGCATTGTGTTCCGCATGTTCATCCATCCGAGACAGCGATGAGACAGCGATGAGCCATCGAATGAATTCGACGGCTGTTACAGGAAACGTGCTGAGATCACGTTATGTCAATGTCATAACATGTTTCCAACGTGTTTCCGGTATCAGACCACGAATTCGTTCGTGGTCTGCCAGTTTGCCAATCTGCCACTTTCCAAGCTACCAGTCTACCACCCTACCGCCCCAAGTGCCTATCCAGAAAATCCGCCACCTTCGGATAGGCGTCCATCCGGTTCTTCAACTTGACCAGGCCATGCCCCTCGTCCTCGTAGCGCAGGTACTCCACCGGCACGCCGCGGGCGCGCAGCGCCTCCACGATCTGCTCTGCCTCGCCGATGGGCACGCGGGGATCGTTGGCCCCATGGATGACCATCAGCGGGGCCTTGATCTTATCCACGTGATGGATGGGCGAGATGCTCTGCAGGAAAGCGCGGTCGTGGGCCAGGCTGCCGTACTCCGCCTCCCGTAGATGTCGCCTCCAGGGGCCGGTGTTCTCCAGGAAGCTGACGAAGTTGGCGATGCCCACGATGTCCACGCCCGCCGCCCACAGCTCAGGATAGGTGGTCAGAGCGGCCAGCACCATGAAGCCACCATAGCTCCCGCCCATGACAGCGATGCGCTGCGGATCGGCGATGCCGCTCTCGGCCAGCCAGCGGGCACCGTGGGCCAGGTCGGCCACGGAGTCCATCCGCCTCTCCACGTCGTCCAGATGCGTGTAGGTAAGCCCGTAGCCGGTGGAGCCGCGCACATTGGGCGCGAAGACAGCATACCCGCGGCTGGCGAAGTACTGGTAGAGGGGATTGAACTCTGCCCGCCTCTGCGCTTCGGGGCCGCCGTGCACCTCCACGACGACAGGCAAGCGGTCATCTCGCGCCGCGCCGGGCGGCAGGTAGAGGAACGCGGGGATCTCCAGCCCATCGAAGGAGCGATAGCGAACCAACTCCGGTTCGGCGAAGGAATCCTGTGGGATACCGGCTCGCGAGCTGTGGGTGAGCCGCGTCACCGTTCCCGTCTCCAGATCTACCACCCAAACGTCAGGATTGTAGCTGGGGCTGCTGAAGGCGAAGGCCAGTTTGCGGCCATCAGGCGAGAAAGCCAAGCGCCTCCCCCAGCGGTAGAGGAAGGGAGGATCCAGAATGCCGCTGGGGAGCACCGGCAGCGGCAATGACCGGCTCGCGGCGACGTCCAGCACGGTCAGCTCGCTGTAGCCTTCGACATTGGTCAGGTAGGCCAGACGATGGCCATCGGGCGAGAGGTTGACCGCCTCCACGTCCGAGTCGGGTGTGACCAGGAAGCGCAGGGGCGCATGGCCATCGTCCCCAGACTCACCCGCTAGATCGAGGTGGGCCAGCGCCAGGAACTCGCGCCCGCGATCGCTGACCAAGTACAGACCGCGGCCGTCGCCCGCCCAGGTCACGCTGCCGTAGCGCACCTGGCCCTCGTGTGGCGTCAGGTGATGCACCGCGCCGCTGGGCAGGTCGAGCAAGTAGAGGTCCTGGTCGAAGCTGGACTGGGCGCGCACGACGACGAGTTGCGTGTCGTCGGGAGACCAGCCCACCACCTGGTTCATCCCTTCCGCCTGCCAGACACAGGTTGCTTCGATGCTGGCCACGTCCTGCACGTACACGTCGAAATGCTGGGCCTCGCGGCGGTTGGCCGTCCAGGCGATGCGCTGCCCGTCGTGTGACCAGCCGCCGAAACCGTGGATGGCCTCCGGCTCATCGGTGAGCGGGCGGATGATCTGCCCGCCATCGGACAGGGAGAGGAGGAAGAGTTGCTGGCGCTCGTTGCCACCCGCGTCCATACCGAACACCATCTGATCGTCCGTAGGCGAATAGGCCACAAAGCCGCAGCGATCGCCGAAGAAGGTAAGCTGATCGGGCCAGCCGCCTCCGACAGCGATGCGCCACACCTGCGGCACGCCGGTGATGTTGGTCAGAAAGGCGATGTGCTGACCGTCAGGCGAAAACGATGGGGCGTAAGCGCTGCGGATGTTCAGGTAGCGGGAGAAGGGGAACTGGTCAACCTTGTGCAAAATCGCAACCTCCTGGTGGTAGGCTGGTAGATTAGTAGATTGGTAGATTGGTAAGTTGGTGCGCGACATCACACCAATCTACCAATATACACCAGTGTACCAGTGCACCAATCCACCAGTGTACCAATCTACCAGTGCACCAACCTACCAGCTACAGGGGCTTGAAGTACTTGATATCAGTAATAGCGCCCTCGCGCTCCTCGGGCGGCTTCCAGACCGCTTCCACCCTCATGCCGATCGCCACCTCCTCAGGACTCACCCCGCCCAGTCGGTGCACCAGGCCGCCATCGCTGCCGTCCAGCTTGACGTAGGCCAAGATGTCGGGCTCCTGCAGCGGCTGCTCATCCAGGTCCTGGTACAGCACGGTATAGGTGAACACCGTCCCCGTGCTGGCGACCTGCACCCAATCGTCCAGTTGGGCGAAGCAGCGCTCGCAGAACATGGCAGGGGGCACGTAGGTGAGCCCGCAGGCCTCGCAGCGGATGCCCAGGAAGCGGGCGTTGTCCTTGATCTCGCGGAAGAACCGCTCGCCGGCGATGCCGACGGTGTAGCGGCTGGTGATGGGGAT
>CBDURC010000015.1:0-26267 GCA_965369635.1 uncultured Anaerolineales bacterium
TTATTCTGAGGTTGGTCCCTGTTGGGCTTATCGGTCTTGCCATTTATGTCTTCGCACTCTTCCTGCTAAGATCGCCTGAGTTGGCGATTCTAGGCAAGCGCTTCTGTGGGCGCATTCTGGCGAGAGACAGCGCATGAACTATCCCAAGACACAACGAAGAAGACTGGCTGGGGCAAGGGTACAGGTCGGCAGGAGATGGGGGCTCATACACCCTGACAGCTGGCAAGCATTTGCACAGCTCGATCCTGATGGAGTGTTCTTGGATGTAGGTTGTGCCGGGGGCTCATACGTTGAGCGCTTGCGTGCTATGGGACGGAGAGCCCGGGGAACCGATCTTCTGCTGTACACTACCTGGGTTTCACGCCCTCACTACTTCCAGAGCGATGCCTCCTACCTACCTGTTGTGTCCCATTCATCAGACTCATCAACCCAGTCCTACCAGGACTGCTCACGTTTGCAGCCTGGCGAATGCCCAACCAGCTTGCGTCGAGGTTGGCACGGTTGCTGCAACAAGTGCCTGGCCGATGCCAATTCTACTTGACCATTCTCTTGACCGCATCTGCGTAAGTAGTAAAAGGTGTCTTCCCATCATGCGTGTTCTCGTTTTGACACCAACTTTTCTACCTGTTTGGGGCGGCGCTGAGCGATTGCTGTACGAGGTGCTCATCCGTCTGGTCAGAAGGCACGAAGTCCACATGCTGACACCTCGGCAGCCGCCCCACGTTCTGCAACGGCATCAGCAAGCACCTCAATTGCACATTCCTTTCCCAGTGCATCGCTACACGGAGAAACATCGTTGGGATCAGGTGCGAGGACGACGTTTGCACCGGGGTTTCTTTCCGCCCTTCGGATTGTCAGCCATCAGTACCACCCAGGATCTGGTTCGACGGCTGAAGCCGAATGTGATCCACGTCTATTACGCCATTCCCACAGGTCTGGCTGGTCTGATCGCCAGATGGCGTTATCATATTCCCATGGTTCTGAGCTTCATCGGCCGCGATGTGCCCGGGCCAGACACGCCGGCTGGCTGGGGATATTACGACCGGCTTCTGGCGAACGCAGCAGACGAGGTAACTTTTATCTCGCATTACTGTCGGAAAGCGATTTACGGGCACCGAGCAAGCGCCAAGGGCACAATAATCGGCGCAGGGGTCCATGCCCCACTCAGAGTTTCGCTAGAGGAGGTACTCTCTCTTCGCCAAAGGCTACGGATTGATGCCGATACCGTGGTGCTCTTTGCCTTGCAGCGATTGAGCAGCTACAAAGGCGTGGACGTACTCATTCGCGGGATGGAACATCTGATTGATGTACCCTGTGTCTTGTTAATCGCTGGTTCTGGCACGGACAGACCTCGCCTAGAAGCCTTGGTAGCTGAACGTAGCCTGCAAGACAGAGTGCGCTTGCTGGGCTTCGTCGAGGAGGAGACATTGCCTGCTTATTGGGCACTGGCGGACCTTTTTCTTTTCCACTCATACTACGAGACGTTTGGCCTTGTCATTGCTGAAGCCATGGCTGCCGGCAAAGCGGTGGTTTCGGTACGCAACACGGCAATTCCTGAGGTAGTCGAAGATGGCGTGACTGGCCTATTGGTTGAACCAGGAAACCCACAAGCCCTGGCAGCCGCTATCCGACAGCTCATTAGGGCTCCGGAGAAACGCCAGGCTATGGGAAAAGCGGGAAGTGCTAAAGCGATGCGCTTGTACAGTTGGGATGCAGTTGCTCAAGCTTATGAAACCGCTTTACAGGGAGCGCTCGCCTATGGCTGACTTTGGTCAAACTGTCATCATCGACGGACGTGAAGCGACATACGTCCCCTGTCCGCTTTGCCACAGTAGTGAAGTTGAAACCTTATTCGTCCGTCACCAATTCGCCTATCAGCGTTGCTGTCGCTGTCAAATGGTGCGAGTGAACCCTCAACTAACGGCCGCCGCCATCAAGGCCCTGTATGGAGAAGGGTACGAAAACAAGAGCCGCTTTCACGCCAAGGGACCGCTCCCGATTCCCTTCCAGCAGCGGAGCATACTTGCCAAACTGGCAGATATCGCCAATCAGCGGGCACGATTGCTTGATGTGGGCTGTTTCGAGGGGCAATTCCTCCGCGTCGCTCAAGCGTTGGGTTGGCAGGCGGTGGGTACCGAGATCTCAACAATGGCTGTTAGTTTTGCTCGCAAAACGTGCGGGCTCGATGTCCGAATCGGAGCGCTAGAGACTCTGGCCCTGCCCGCGCATAGCTTTGACGCAGTTACTCTCCATGACGTGGTCGAACATTTGCCCCAGCCAGTCCACACCCTGGCTGAGGCCGCACGTGTGTTGCGGCCAGGCGGCGCCCTTTACATCTGGACTCCCAACTTTGACAGCCTTACGCGACGTCTGATATTGGGACAGCAATGGGGAGCGGTCATCTTCCCCTGGCATCTTTGCTATTTCACCCCAGCCACTTTGACCCGCACCATAGAGCAAGCAGGATTTGAATTAGTGTCCATCACAACGCGCAACTGGCTTCTGGACCGTCGCGATCGTTACCTGGCCTTGCAGAATGAAGCAGGCTTGCCACCACGCTCTCCCTCTGTGCAGCGGTTCCATCGGCTTCTTGCTCGTGTCTCGCATCCCTTCTTTGCGTGGGCTAGTGACCGTGGCTGGCACTTGGGGGCACAAATCGAATTGTTCGCCAGGAAGAACAGATGACCACACCGCGGATCGTAGTCCTGATCCAACGCTTCTACCCCATCGTCGGTGGCATGGAACGGCAATGCCAGGCGATCCTGAGCCGTTTTGTGAGCCAAGGGAGGGATTTCACCGTTTGGACCCATCGGCCAACCCCTGACTCATCTCCTGCGACAAGGGTGTCAGGCATCACAGTACGACGTTTTGGTCAGGGCACCTGGTCGCCGACCGATATGTACGCGGGCTGGTGGACAATGCTGCGCACCTTGTACCGGGAACGCAACAGCTACGATCTGATTCACGTTTACGGTGCTGGACATCTGGCCACGATCGGGTTGTTGGCAGGCCGGCTAGCTGGCAAACCCGTGGTGGTGCGACCAGCCACCTTCAGCGACGCCACCCGCTATCTGACAGGGGAAAGATCGCCCGAGCAAACGCGGCTGGGTCGCCTAGTCGATTTCGATCCTCTGCGCTTGAAGCACCACCTCTTCAAACAAGCAACCGCCTGGGTGGCGCTGACCGAAGAGATACGCAGCGAATTGCAGGCATTGGGCTTTCCACCTCAGAGGATTAACCTCATCGCTAATGGCGTTGATGAGGAGCATTACCGGCCAGCCGACGCAGCCACCAGGCAACGGTTGCGGGCAGCGCTCAATCTCCCTGCCTCCGCAGTGGTTTTTCTGTTTATCGGCCGCTTCGTCACACGCAAAGGCTTGCTCGACCTGCTCACGGCCTGGGAACAGTTAGTAAAAACCGAGAACGGCCTTTACTTGCTGCTGGTAGGGTCAGGCAAGGATCAGCCCGACTCGATTGAAACAGAAGTGCTGGCGAGGACCGCCCGCCTGTCGTTCTTGCAGCACCTAGGGTTAGTGGATGATCCCGTGGATCTCTACCGGCTCGCTGACGTCCTGGTCCTGCCCTCTCACCGTGAGGGTCTGCCCAATGTGCTGCTGGAAGGGATGGCCTGCGGCCTGGCGCCGGTGGTAACGCAGATTGGCGGCGTGGCTGATGTCATCCAATCCGGATACAATGGGCTAGCCATTCCGCCACAGCAGCAAGCTGCGCTGGCGATGGCCATGAAAACGCTGATCCACCAGCCTGCTCTACGTGCTGCTCTGGCGGCCGCTGCCCGAGAAACCATACTCACCCGCTACAGCCTACACCAAACAATCTCCGCTTATGATCAACTTTATCTAGAGTGCGTCACGACCAACTAATGAGCCAACGCATCTGCATACTAGTCGCCAATCTATCCAGCAACGCCCTGGGGCGAGCCTATCTCCTGGCCCGCGTGCTCCAGCGGTGCTACGAGGTGGAGGTGCTGGGACCAACCTTTGGTCGGGGCATCTGGCCTCCCTGCGACACGGGCGAATTCGCCTACAAGACAGTGCGCGGCTGCAGCTTCCCCCGCTTCTTCCTGTCCATGCGCGAGCTGCTGCGCCAGATCGAGGGAGATGCCATCTACGCCGTGAAGCCGCGTCCGGCCAGCTTCGGCGTGGGGTTGCTGGCCAAGCGGCAGCGAGGGACGCCGCTGGTGTTGGATATCGACGATTGGGACGTTGAGGGGGAATACGCCCTGAGCCGCTGGCGCAGGCTGCTCGGCCTCGTCGGGCGGCTGCACAATCCCTACGCCAACCAGTACCTGCTGCTCATGGAGCGGCTCATCCCCCAGGCCGACGCCATCACCACGGTCTCCAGTATGCTGCAGCAGCGCTTCGGCGGTGTGTACGTGCCGCATGGGCGCGATACGGAGCATCTCGACCCGGCGCGTTACTCTGGCCAGGTCCTGCGGCGGGCCTGGGGCCTCGACGGGCGCAAGATCGTGATGTTTCTGGGCACGCCACGGCCGCACAAAGGATTGGAGGAACTCATCGCCGCCTTGCATCGCCTGGCCGATCTGCCGCTGACCCTGGTCATCGTTGGTGTGGATCGCCGCGATCCGTACACCGGGCGGCTGGCCGCGCTGGGAGGGGAGCGGATACGGTTGCTGGACATGCAGCCCTTCGCCGATATCCCCCGATTCCTGGCCGCGGCCGATCTGGTGGCGCTGCCGCAGCGGGACATCCCCTTCGCCCGCGCCCAGGTGCCGGCCAAGGTGTTCGACGCCATGGCCATGGCCCGGCCTATCGTGGCCACCGCCGTGGGCGATCTGCCACGGATACTGGAAGGATGCGGGCTGATCGTCCCGCCAGGAGACGTGCCCGCGCTGGCCGAGGCCATCCGCCGCCTGGTGCTCGACGCGTCGTTAGCGGAAGAGATGGGCCGACGGGCGCGGCAGCGCTGCATTGAGCGTTACAGTTGGAACGTGATGGAAGAGACTCTGGATCAGCTCTTCCAAAACATGCTCAGCGGCAGACAGCGGCAGTGCTGACATTCGGTGCACACTCCATCAATTGGAACACATCGCTATGGAACACGGTTGCCATACCAATACCCAGTCTTCGAACGATAGGCTCTCCTCCTGGTTGGACGTAGCTCTTGGCGCGCTGCACCAACTGATCAGTAGCAAGTGGTGCTTTGGTGCCTTGCTGTTGGCTCTACTGGTGCTGCAATTGCTATGTCTGAACCCGTATCTGGACACAGGCGGTGACAATGCGCTCTACATCGTCCTCGCCCGTTCGTTGGCCAAGGGCAACGGTTATCGTCTGGCGAACACCCCTGACAACGTGCCTTTTGTCAAGTTCCCGCCAGTCTTTTCTCTTTCGCTGACTCCGTTTGCCTTGCTCGGTGGCAACGACTTTCGATTGCTGAAACTGTCGTCGGCTGCCTTCTTTTGGCTCGCTCTGCTGCCATTGTACTATCTGGTGCGACCAGCCTTGGGTGTCCCAGGTGCACGCGTCTTGGTTCTGCTGAGCATCACCAATCCTTGGCTATTCCGTTACGCCAATACCGTGCGACCAGAAGGTCTCTATCTCCTCTTCTCGCTGACAGCTTTGGTTCTGTTCATCGGCTCCAAGAATCAGACAACCGGGAGCCTCGCACCTCTGTCTCTGGCCGCACTCTGCGCTGCCTTGGCATTCCTGACCCGCAGCATAGGTGTGAGCCTTATGATTGCACTGCTTGCCGTCCTGGCCTGGCGATGGCACTGGCGAGAAGCTCTGGTCACCATGGCGGTCTACGCAGTAGTGCTAGCGCCCTGGCTGCTTCACCTCTGGGGCCTGCCGGGCGACATTCAGCAACACAACTACCTTCGGGCACTCATTGCTCCTGGCGGGGAGTCACATGGCCTCCCGGTCGTCATCACGCAAATTGCCCACTTGGGTCGTCTTACTCTGAAAAACCTCCCCACGCACCTAGAATCCTGGGCTGGGGCATTGCTCTACGCACCTACACGTTTCTTCGCCCTGACGGCTGGACATATACCCCCTTTTGCTCTCGTGCACGGCTTGCTGGGTTTGGCTGTGTTGGCCATGTTGTCTTGGGGCATCTGGCTATCCCTTCGGCGAAGGGTTGACCCGCTGGCCGTATATGTTGTCGGCTACATGGTCATTTGCCTGGTGTGGCCCTGGCAAGGCGAGAAGTTCCTCGTTCCACTCATCCCGTTGGCCCTATTCTTCCTGTCTGGCTCTGTCCGTGTTGCTGAAGCCCTGCTCACGCGATCCGGGCGGCGAAACTTGCCGCTGATGCCCAGCCTCGCTGTGCTCCTTCTGGTCATTAACCTCGGTGGCGACACCGCCCTCCATCTACGCCGGGTTGCCAACCCCTATCCACCCGAGTGGCAGAGCTACTTCACGGCTGCCGATTGGACCGCCACTCATCTCTCTCAGGATGCGGTGGTTATGGCACGCAAACCTTACCTGTTTCATCTCCGTTCAGGACACTTGACAGTTCCCTACGCGCCCGTCGAAGACGATGCTGACATCCTGACCTACTTGCGTAGCTGCGGAGCAGATTACCTTGTCGTTGGCGCAGTGCGTCCCGAACAGGAGGATTCCATGGCCGGGGTTATCAGCCGCCACAGGGAGATGTTTGCCATAGAATACGCCACTGGTCCACCTACCACTGAACTCTATCGCTTCCTTCCATGACTACTACCAGCTACCCTCAACTCGTTCAGGAAAGCTTGCGTCAGACCACGGGCATCCTTGGAGAAGTGTCTGGCGTGCTGTCTATCCTCCTGCTCGGCTCTGCCGCCCGCGGAGAGTTGGCCTACGCCGAGCTGGACGGGCGGCTGGAGGTGTTCAGCGACTACGAGTTTCTGGTAGTGACCAGGCGCCGCTTGCCTACCAGGGAGCGGCAGCGCGTCGCTGAGCGACTGGCCGGGTTGGAGCGAGAGTTCGGTCAGCGTAACCCACTGTTTCACATTGACGTCATCTTCCGCGAAAGGCATCGGCTGCACACGCTGCCCCGTATCATCTTCACCTACGAGCTCAAGGCCAACGGACAGGTGCTTCACGGCGAAGATGTACGCCCGCTGCTGCCGGAGGTGACGTTGGCCAACCTCGACCTGCGCAACACAAACGAGATCCTGATCAAGCGGCTGTGGGCCATGCTGCTGCACACGCCGCGCCGCCTGCTGTACGGTCCCCTGACCCGCCTGGAGGAGATGGTCTGGGGCTATGTGCTCAGCCGCAACGCGCTGGACCTGACCACAGTGCTGCTGCCGCACTGCGGCGTGCTGCTGCCTTCGTACGGCGAGCGTGTGAAGCACCTAGCCGAGCACTACGGCCAACTGGGGCTGGCGTCCCGCTTCGGTGAGGAATTCCCCGCCTTCCTGACCGCCTGCCTGCAAGAACGCCAGTCGCTGCACTTCTCTGAATCGCTGCCGTATCGCTATGCGAAGGTCGTCAACCACGTAGCCGCGGCCTTGGGGTTTCTGTGTCTGTTCAACGAATGGCCCATTTCCCGCGGAGAGTGGGCTAACCTGGCACGGTTGTATCTTCAATATGCGAAAGCCTACGGGCCGCTGGCCGCTGGCCGCTGGCTGCGCTCGCCGAAAAAGGGCATCACGACGGCGGGCCTGCTGGCTATGCACCGGGCGCTCATCGCTCACTGGGCCGGGCAGGACGACAATGAAGCCACCGAGCAGTTGGCCCTGTCCGCCCGCCTGCTGGGACGCATCGCCGTTGCGCCTCTTGTGTCGCTGGAAGGCAACTTCGCCGCACGCTGGCTGGCGCAGCGCCGTGCCTGGGGCGGCTTCTGGCGGGAGTATGTCCGGTTGGGCGACCCCAAGTACCGCCAGCGTTTCGACTTCGTGACGGAGTGGCAAGATGGCTGACACACTCATCATCTTCATCGACAGTCTGCGCTACGACCAAGCTACGCAGATGGACTTCCTGGGGTCCGTGCCCGAACTGTGCCCTGTGCGCCCTGGCTTCGGCTACAGCGTCAACATCCACGCCGAGCTCTTTGCCGGCTACCGCCCCGACGAGGTCGGCTACTTCTGCGAATGGATGGTCAACCCCGAGGAATCGCCAGGCCACCGCTGGCGCCGGCTGCTGCCGCTGCTGGATGTCATCTTCCGCCCCTACGCGCTGAACCGCGGCCTGCAGAGGTTACTGACTCGTGGCTACCGCCCCGATCACATCATGCCCAACATCCCACTGCGCCACCTGGACAAGTTCGCCGTGGCTGGTGAGCATATCCTTTCGTCCCGCTTCCCAAGACCCACCCTGTTCAGCGAGCATCCAGGCTTGCAGGTCCTGCCATACCGTGGAATCGCCCCAAAAGGGTCGCGAGACGAGGCGGTCTCGCGCCGTGCACTGGCGGCGCTGGCGGAACATTCGCAGCTCTTCGTGCCCCTGCCCGACCTCGACGGCATCGGTCACAACTACGGCGTGGGCTCATGGGAGCACGAGGCGCACCTCACCCGGCTGGACGGCTGGGTGGCGGAACTGGTGCGGGAGTTCCGACACCGCTACCCGGCCGGACACCTCTTTGTCGTCTCCGACCACGGCATGGTCAACGTCAAAGGTGGCATCCGGTTGGACATCGAGGAGCGCTGCGGGCGTTCGGGGTTGCACAGCTACCTCTACTTCAGTGACGCGACACTGTTGCGGGTCTGGGTCTGCAACCAAGCGCTGCACCAACCACTGACCGAGCTCCTGGGCTCGCTGTCCCGTGGCCACCTGTTGACCAGCGAGGAGCGGCAACACTATGGGCTGACCAATCCAGCCTTCGGCGATTTCATCCTGGTGCTGGACGAGGGCTATTGCTTCGAGCCCAGCACCTTCGCCCGCCACATCCCCAAGGCCATGCACGGCTATCACCCGAAACTGCCCAGCCAGTGGGGCATCTTCGCCCATGACGGCCCGCCGCTGGATGGCTCGTCGCCGCAGGAGATGGTGCAGGTCTATCCCCTCCTGCGGGATGCGCTGCGGGAGTGAGGCCAGTCATGATCCGTGTGCTGTACATTGACCACGCCGAGGCGCTAGGCGGTGCAGAACACAGTCTGCTGTTGCTGCTCAAGCACCTCGACCGCGAACGGTTCCAGCCACTGCTGGCCTGCAACCACGGTCCACTGGCCGAGGCCGCCGTGGCCTTGGACGTGCCCGTCTTCCCCGTGGAGATGCCCAGGATTCGGGGAGAACCGCTGGGCCCACTGCGGCTGCTGCGCGGTGGTCTGGCCTTGGCCAAGGTCATCCGCCGCCGGCGGGTGGATATCGTGCACAGCAACGTGATGCGAGCCAGCTTCTACGCCGCGCTGGCGGCGAAGCTGAGCAGGCAGCCGCTGGTGTGGCACGTCCGTGACATCCATCCGCCGTCCGAACGGTGGTACGCCCGCCTGATGTGCCGACTGTCCAGGCGAGTCATCGCCATCTCCCAGGCTGTCGCCGCGCCGCTCCCCTGCCCCGCCAAGGCTGCCGTCGTGTACAACGGCCTCGACCTGGAAGAATACCCGACTGGGCTGGATGGCGCGGCGGTGCGGGCGGAACTGGGATTGCCTGCCAACGCGCCGCTTGCCGGCATCGTCGGGCGGCTACGCGCGTGGAAAGGACAGGATCGCTTCCTGCGGGCGGCAGCGATGGTGGCGCAGCAACTGCCCCAGGCGCGCTTCCTCGTCATTGGCGGGAGCATCTTCGCCGGCAGCGAAGCGTACGAAGCGGGATTACGTCAACTCGCCGTCGAGCTGGGGTTGGCCGAGCGGGTCATCTTCACCGGCCAACGGGAAGACCTGCCGCGGCTGCTGGCCGCACTGGATGTGCTTGTCCACTGCTCCGAGGCTGAGCCCTTCGGCCGCGTGCTCATCGAGGGCATGGCCGCTCGTCGTCCCCTGGTAGCTTTCGCCGACGGCGCGGTGCCCGAGATCGTGCTGCACGGCGAGACGGGCCTGCTGGTGGAGCCGGGAGATGAGCTAGCGCTGGCCGCGGCCATGATCGAGTTGCTGAGCGACCAGGAGCGCGCCCGCCGCCTGGGTGCCGCGGGCCGCCTCCGCGTCGAGCGGTACTTCACCGCTGCTCAGACCGCCCGTAGCGTGGAAGCCGTGTACAGCCATCTCCTCGACCTGGGAGGATCAGTGTGAACTCTGAGACGACCAGCAATCTGTGGCAATACGTCAACTGCGCCCTGTGCGGAGCGGATCAGCCGGCGCTGCTGACCCACGACTGGCAGACGGTGGCCGGCCAGCGCTACACCTTCAACCTGGTGCGCTGTCGGCTCTGCGGCCTGGTCTACGTCAACCCGCGGTTGAACCGGCAAGCGCTCACCGGCTCGGTCGGAGGCGGCGCCTGGCGCAGCGCGATCGAACTGCATCGCACCATCTACGAAGCAGGCTGTCGTCGCCTGCGCCCGTTGCTGCGCAGCGCCAGCGGCGGCAGCCCAACCCTCCTGGACGTGGGCTGCGCCTATGGCGATTTCTTGACCGTGGCGCGAGAACAGGGCTTCGATGTCGTCGGCGTGGAGATTGACCGCCCCGTGGCCGAGGCCGCCCGCCAGCGCGGCTTCGTCGTGTACGAGGACTTCCTGGAGAAGCTCGCCTTGCCCGGCGAGTCCTTCGATGCGGTCACCCTGTGGGACGCGATCGAGCACGTGGGCGACCCCCAAGCGCTGCTGGCGGAAGCGGTGCGCTTGCTTAGGCCAGGCGGCCTCCTGTTCTTCCACACCGGCAACGCCGCCTTCCAAGTGCCCAAGGGACGTGTCCTGGCCGCCCTGCGCCCCGGCCGAGGGCCGTACAACGCGCCGGTGCAGCACATCTGCCACTTCTCCACCAGCACCAGTCGGGCGCTGTTGGCGCGAGCAGGCAAGTTCGATCACCTAGAGTTCACCCATCTGGACACCATACGCTACTGGCAGCGGCGCAAGTACCTGACGATGAAGACGTACAACGAGGCCACCCGCCCGTTGAACCGCTTGGGATTGCCGCTGTGGACTAGCTCCCT
Organism: uncultured Anaerolineales bacterium; assembly: GCA_965369635.1. Lineage (GTDB taxonomy): Bacteria > Chloroflexota > Anaerolineae > UBA3071 > UBA3071 > UBA3071. Next base: position 10,983 of record CBDURC010000015.1, read on the forward strand.
GGCTGTGTTGGCACGAAAGGCAGGATAGGCTGTGCGTATCGGCATTGACGGACGCTACATCCAAGACCATTTCCCCGGCATCGGGCGCTACACCTACAGCCTGATCAGCGCTCTCGCCCCGCTGGCAACCGACGATACCCTAGTCGTGCTGCATAACCCTGCCCTGCCCAACAGCCGTTACGACCTCGCCGCCCTGACTAGCCACCCCAGCGTCGAACTCGCCCGCGTGGACGTTCCCAGCTTCTCCCTGGCCGAACAACTCCGGTTGCCATCTCTGATCTCCGATCTTGCATGTGATGTCTTCCACTCTCCGTATTATGTCAAACCCTACTGCCTGCCCGTCCCTTCCATCCTTTCCCTCTACGACGTCATCCCCACCCATTACCCGGCCTACTACTCCAGGCACACTCGCCTGCTCATCCGGCTGCTCAAGCGGCTGGCCCTGCGCAGCGCAGCACACTGCCTGGCCATCTCTGAGACCACCAAGGGTGACTTCGTGCGGGAGTACGGCGTCGCCCCCGAGCGCATCACCGCCATCCCCCTGGCTGCTGACGGCCGCTTCCACCCGGTGGAGCCCGCGGCCGTCGCCGCCATGCGAGAGCGCTACCGACTGCCGCCCGATTACGTCTTGTACCTGGGGATCAACAAGCCGCACAAGAACCTGGCGCGGTTGGTCGAAGCGTGGAGCAAATCGCAAATGGCAAATGGCAAATCGCAACTGCTTCTGGCTGGGCAGGAGGATCCACGCTACTCCCAGGCCAGGCAGCGAGTGAAAGAGTTGAGGCTGGAAGAAGGCGTACGGTCTCTGGGGGATGTGGGTGAGGCAGACCTGCCCGCCCTGTACAGCGGCGCGGCCGCTTTCGTCTTCCCCTCGCTCTACGAAGGCTTCGGGCTGCCGGTGCTGGAGGCAATGGCCTGCGGCGTGCCCGTGGCCTGTTCCAACACGTCGAGCCTGCCGGAGATCGTTGGTGACGCAGCGCTGACCTTCGATCCGACAGACGTCGAAGCCATCGCTGCTGCGCTGAGCCGCCTGCTGGACGATGCTGAACTGCGGGCCGAACTGCGGCAGCTCGGGCTGGAGCGGGCGCGGCATTTCACCTGGACCGAAACCGCACGGCGCACCTTGGAAGTCTACCGAACCGTCTGCGTTTTGGCAGAGCGCCAGGTATAGGGTATAATGACAAAGCAAGAAGGGCAAGCGAAGACCGGAGGGAATGCAAGAGACAGCGGAGTTGAATATGGCTTTCGACACTTATCTCCTTGACGAGGCCTTGGCCCGCGGGCGTACCGCCCGCGAAAAGGAGCGCCAAACGGCGCTGGCCAGCGTGTTGCGCCTCCTTAGGGAACTAGGACCTCAGTATAGCATTCGCAGCGCCTACGTCTTCGGCTCAGTCTGCCGTCCTGGTCGCTTCACCAAAGACTCCGATGTGGACATCGCCGTCGAACCCATGGATCCCGAACTCTTTTTCGCGGCCATGAGTGCTTTTGCTTTGGCCCTGGGGCGGGAAGTAGACCTGGTCGAATTGGATAAGTGCCACTTCGCTCACCGCATTCGAGAGGAGGGAATCGAATGGACAGAAACACCCTCACCATCCTAACCTCCGACATTGAGACGCAGATGGCCCTCATCGAGACCATCTTTGCCAAGCTGGAGGAGCGTGCGACGGGATTGGAGCCAGATGACGAAGCGAGGCTGGAAAGTGCTGCCTATCGGGTCCACAACGTATACAATGCCATTGACGACCTCCTGAACATCGTAGCCGCTCACTTCGAGAACCAGATCGCAGACACAGCGCGTTGGCACACAGCACTTCTGCACCGTATGGCCCAAGAAATCACAGGTGTGCGCCCCCCCCTTCTTTCACAGGAAAGTTACCGCCTTCTCAACAGCCTGCGCGGATTCCGCCATTTCTTCCGACACGCCTACGCCGTCCCCATAGAGTACGCTCAACTTCAGATCAATCTGGACAAGGCTCAGCGGCTCCGCCCGCTTCTCAGGGAGGACGTGGAACGTTTTCTGGGACAGTTTCAGTCCCCTCCACCCGATTGATGGACTACTCTGCTGGCCACGACGCGTTGCACTGGTGTGGTCCGTCTCCCCCTCCTGGTCGCCTCCCTTTGTGCGGGGGAACGCCGTGTTTGCCCGTATGAACATCCTCCATGTCTACAAAGACTACCACCCTGTGCTGGGGGGCATAGAGAATCACATCAAGTGGATGGCCGAAGCGCAGGCCGAGCTGGGCCACGAGGTGACCGTGCTTGTCACCAGCCTCAATCGCCACACCACCGAGAGCGTTGAGAACGGCGTGCGAGTCATCCGGGCGGCGCGGCTGGCGCTCGTCGCCTCCACACCGCTCAGCTTGAGCTTCCCGCGGCTGCTGCGCGGCCAGCGGCCCGACATCGCCCACCTGCACTTCCCCTACCCCCTGGGCGAGCTGAGCCAATGGCTGCTGGGCCGGGCACAAAGGACCGTTATCACATACCATTCAGACGTGGTGCGGCAGCGGACTATCCTGCGCTTCTACGGTCCGTTGCTCCAGCGAGTGCTGCGGCACGCCAATCTCATCATGCCCACGAGCCCTCAGTATATGCAGAGTTCCCCCTACCTGCAGCCATGGCGCGAGAAATGCCGCGTGGTGCCTCTAGGCATCCCCCTTGCCCCTTTCCTCGCTGACCGCCGGCAAGAAGCGGTCGAGTTACGTCAGAAGTGTGGCGCACCCCTCCTCCTCTGCGTGGGTGCCCTGCGCTACTACAAGGGAATTCAGTACCTGATTCAGGCCCTGCCGCAGATCCCCGAGGCGCGACTCATGATTGTGGGCGAAGGGCCAATGCACGGGGAATGGTACAGGTCGGCCCACCAGGCAAGCGTTGCAGATCGAGTGCATTTTGTGGGGCGGGTGGACGAACCAGCCCTGCCGGTCTACTATCAGGCTTGCGATCTGTTCGTACTGCCCGCGTGCTTGCGTTCGGAGGCTTTCGGCCTGGCCCAAGTCGAAGCTATGGCCAGTGGTAGGCCGGTGGTGGGAACGGAACTGGGGACTGGCACGTCGTACGTCAATCGGCATGGAGAGACGGGGCTGGTGGTGCCCCCCCGTGACCCGGCGGCGCTGGCGGAGGCCGTCAACGAGTTATTGGCCAATGATCGTCGCCGACAAGCGATGGGCCAAGCCGCACGCAGCCGCGCCCAAGCCGAGTTCAGCCTGCCGGTGATGGTGGCGCGGGTGCTGGCGGTGTACGAGGAGGTGCTGCAGCAGCGAGACTAGTGCTTCTTCACCAATACCCAATATCTGGTATCTAGTATTGGATATTGGCGACAGACCGCCGCAGGAAACACATGAATACCCCTCACCAGCAAGAGATCGAAACCCACTACCGCCACAATTTCGTTGTCAATGTCCTGGACTTCTCCGCCTACACCATGGGACTGAGCTTCGCCTCGTTCATGACCATACTGCCGCTGTACGTCAGTCAGCTTACCACATCGACCTTCCTGATCGGGCTGATACCGGCACTGGCGAACACCGGCTGGACTCTGCCGCAGCTCTTCACTGCCAACTACGTGGGGCAACTGCCCAGAAAGAAGCCGTACATTCTAGCGATCAGCATCGGCGAGCGGTTGCCCTTTCTGTTGCTGACGCTCAGCATCATCGGCTGGTCCCAGGCACCGGCGGCACTCTCACTGACGCTGTTCTTCGTCCTCATGGCCGCATACAGCTTCAGTGGCGGTCTGGTGGGCGTGGCCTGGCAGGACTACATCGCCAAGATCATCCCCTTACGGAAGCGGGGCACCTTCTTCGGTGTTGCCAACTCTCTGGGAGGTCTCCTGGGGACCGCGGGAGCCTACGCTTCCGCTCTCATCCTGGAACGGTACCCCTTCCCCCGCAACTTCGCCATCTGCTTCCTCATGGCCTTTGCGGCAGTGAGCCTCTCCTGGATCTTCTTCTCCCTGGGCAAGGAACCAGCCATCGCCAGTGCCAAGCCACCCGTCTCTCAGCGCGAGTACTGGCGCCGTTTGCCGGCCATCCTGCGTCAAGACAGGAACTTCGTCCTCTACCTGTCTAGCCGGGCAGTCATCATCCTGGGAAGCATGGCGAGCGGGTTTCTCACCGTCTATGCCATGAACCGCTTCCAGATGCCCCAGCGGTCGGCAGGGTGGTTCACCGCCGCCCTGCTGGCGGGTCAGGCACTCAGCAACCCCCTGATGGGCCGCCTGGGCGATCGGAAAGGCCACAAGCTGGTAATGGAACTCTCAACCATCGCCTCAGCGCTGGCCATGACCTTGGCCCTGACAGCTAGGTCGGCAGTCTGGTTCTATCCTGTCTTTGGGCTGGTTGGCTTCAGTAGCTCGGGCTGGCTTTCCAGCATAAGCATCACCTACGAGTTCTGTACGCCTGAGGATCGTCCCACCTACATTGGCCTGACCAGCACACTACTGTGGCCTGTTCTGACTCTGTCTCCCATGCTGGGAGCATGGATCGCCGGTGGACTCGGCTACCGCGAGCTTTTCGCCGCCGCTCTGGTGGCGAATCTGGCAGGCGGGGCTCTCCTGCGCTGGTCGGTGCAGGACCCCCGCCAAAGGGCCACCGAGACTGAAATCGCTGAAGGCTGATTTGATCTTTGGTCTCAAGTAGGGTAAGATTGGTACATTAGGGATCCGTCTTCTCACGATCCTCAGTCGAGCGTCAACAGCACGAGAGGAGCTCCATGCAGACCAAACTCAGCAGATGGTGCGAAGCGGTCATCGAAGCAGGGTGGCTGGCCGCATTGATCATCGTACCGCTCTTCTTCAACGTCTACTCCGCCCGCGTCTTCGAGCCGGACAAGCTCAGCCTGATGCGCTCCATCGCCCTGGTAATGGCCGCCGCCTGGCTGGTGAAGTGGATCGAAACCACGCTGGCTCGAGCAGACGCCCGCCCTCCAGCCAAGGAACCGACCGCCACCCGCACCGGCCTATGGACACGCATCCGGAAGACGCCTCTGGTCCTGCCGACGCTCCTTCTAGTGCTGGCCTATCTCATAAGCACGCTCTTCTCGCTGGCACCGCGCATCAGTTGGTGGGGTTCCTACCAGCGGTTGCAGGGAACATACACCACCCTTTCCTACATTGTCATCTTCTTCCTCGTCCTCGGTCACTTGCGCCGCCGCGAGCAACTGGATCGACTGATCCACGTGATCATCCTCACCAGCTTGCCCATTTCCATCTATGGCATCGTGCAACACGCCGGCCTGGACCCGCTCCCGTGGGCCGGCGATGTGGAGACTCGCGTGGCCTCGAACATGGGAAACTCCATCTTCGTCGCTGCCTACCTGATCATGGCCTTCTTCCTGACCGTAGAGCGGCTGCTGCGCTCGGTCCAGAGGATGCTGACGGACGGAAGCGGCAGCATGGCAGACGCCGTGCGAGCTGGATGCTACTTCTTCGTGATTGTCGTCCAATTCCTCTGCATTTTCTACACCCAGAGCCGTGGCCCCTGGCTTGGGCTGCTGGGAGGTCTGTACATCTTCGTTCTTCTGGTACTCATCACTTTGAGTCAGCGGGCCAAAGGGCTTCGCTGGCTATGGATAAGCTGGATCATCCTGTCCGTCATTGCCACTGGCTTTCTGGTGGCCATCAACCTGCCAGGCACACCTCTGAGCGGTTTCCAGAAGCTCCCCTACGTTGGCCGATTGGGTCAGGTATTCGAGCTGGACCGCGGCACGGGCCGAGTGCGCACGCTCATCTGGGAAGGAGCAGTGGAGATGATCGTGCCCCACGAACCACTGATCTATCCCGAAGAGGGAGCTGACCGTTTCAACTGGTTACGGCCGTTGGTGGGCCACGGGCCGGAGGCGATGTGGATGGCCTACAACCGCTTCTACCGCCCAGAACTGGCGCACTACGAGGCACGCAATGCCTCCCCTGACCGCTCGCACAACGAGACCTTCGATGCCCTGGTCATCACCGGCACCCTCGGCTTTGCCGCCTACATCAGCCTGTTCACCAGCCTTTTCTACTTTAGCCTCAAGTGGCTGGGGGCGATCAAGAACCGTCGTCAACTGTGGGGTTTCTTGGGCCTCTGGTTCGGCCTGGGCCTGGTCTCCGTGCTCGGCTTCCGGCTGGCCGATGGCACCTGGCGCCTCTCCGGCGTGGCACTACCCGCCGGCATGATTCTGGGCTTCGTCATCTACGTCACTGTCGCTGCCTTTGCCGGGCGCGGGGTCGGAGAAGGCAGCATGAGGCGCCAATTGCTGATCATCACGCTGCTGGCAACCATTGTGGCGCATTTCATTGAGATTCACTTTGGTATCGCTATCGCCGCCACGCGCACCTACTTCTGGACGCTGTCCGCTGTGCTGGTGGTGGTGGGGCTGGACTGGCTGCCGATGGAAGAAGCCGAGGCGTCTGCCTCGGTGAAGGCAGCAGACGCTGCGACCAGGCGGTCTGCCAAGCGACGGCGACGCCGGCGCAAGCCCGTCCGGCGCGCCGAACAGGCACGGAAGCGCTCAGCCCAGGCTCAAACGATGACGAACGTCCTCATCTACGGATTGCTGGCCGCTCTGATCCTCCTCACACTAAGCTATGACTTCACCCACAATGATCAGAAACTGCCAGCAACGCGTGCATCAGCCATCTTCTGGAACTCACTCACCACCCGTGTGGTGGGGAAGACGCGAGTTCTGGACCTCGCTATGGCAACGCTCGCCGTCGGAACCTGGCTGGTAGGCATGCTGCTTGCGCTGGCAAAAGCGAGCAGAGAGAGCGCCGAGGATCATCAGCCCGCTCCCAGCACCTGGCTGCTTCCTGCGGGGATTCTCTACTCGGCCGCATCGCTGGGCACGTTCCTGGTCTTTGGCTTGCTCCAGGCCGGCCGCCTGCGGCCTGCGCTATCTGTCCCCGACCATCTGGCCAACCACATCACCGGTTTCTACGTCGGCGCTTTTGTGCTGCTGCTGCTGACGGGCACGGCCATCTGGTGGAAGGGGCCATTGCCATTGCGCCGCTGGAGCAGCAACGGCTGGGCGTCCGTCTTGAGCGGGGCTGTTGCGGCCGTAGTGCTGGGTACCGTCATATCCACAGTCAACATCGGCCTGGTCAAAGCCGACGTCTACTACAAGATGGGACAGAACTTCGATAACGCCAAGCAGTGGGAGAACAGCATCGCCCTGCACACCAAAGCCCTCGAGGTGGCTAGCAACGAGGACTTCTATCATCTGTTCCGTGGCCGTGCCGAGCTGGAGTTGGCCAAACAGGCAGATGCCCCCGCGCAACGGGAGGCATTGATGCAGGCCAGTCTCCAGGACCTGACCCGCGCCCGCGAGCTCAACCCTCTCAACACTGACCACACAGCCAATCTGGGACGGCTCTACCGCGGCTGGGGCGAACTGACCAGTGATCCGGAAGAGCGACAAGCCAAGTGGCAGCGTTCGCTGGAGTTCTATGAACAAGCCATTTCCCTGAGCCCGAACTCCGCACATCTGTACAACGAGTACGGTCTGGTCTATCAGGCGTTGGGAGACCATGAGAAAGCAGAGGAGCTGTACGAGAAATCGCTCAGCCTCGACCAGGAATTCGAGCAGACGTATCTGTTCCTGGCGGAACTCTACCGAGTGCAGAAGCGCTGGGGCGAGGCGGCCGAATCCTACCGGCAGGTGGTGGAACTGAAGCCTCGCTCGGTGCAGGGCTACAGCGGACTAGGCTACGTCTACGCGCAGCAGGGCAAGCTGCCAGAAGCCATCGCTGCCAACCAGAACGTACTGGAGATAACGCCGACCGACCTGGCCAGCACCCGCAACCTCGCCTTGCTCTACCAGCAAATGGGGGAACTGGAGAGGGCGCTGGAGTACGCACGCAAGGCTCGAGATCTCTCACCAGAAAACGAACGCCCCCAGTTGGATGCACTCATCCAGCAGATCGAAGGGCAGATGCAATGACCACCTATTTGCTCATCATCGCCGCGGCGCTGGGATTGGCCGCCGGTGCCACGCCGCTGGCACGGCAACTGGGCCGGCGTCTCGGCATCCTCGATCAACCCAGCGGTCGTAAGGTCCACACTATTCCCACCCCGCGACTGGGGGGCGTGGCCATCTTCGGGGCCTTCATCTTCACCTTGGTCTTCTTCGGCGACCGGTTCTACGTCAACCAGGTGGTGGGGATATTCCTGGGGGCCACGCTGGTCTCCTTCCTCGGCCTCTGGGACGACCGTCGGTCGTTGCCCGCATGGGCAAAGCTGCTCGGCCAGATCGCCGCCGCTCTGATCCTGCTCCTTTCCGGCGTGCAGATCACTGTGCTGCGCCAGCCACTGCTGAACGGCGCAGCCACCGTGTTCTGGGTGGTGTTCATCACTAACTCGCTCAATCTGCTGGACAACATGGACGGGCTGGCTGGCGGCGTGGGGGCCATCGCCGCAACCTTCTTCCTGCTGCTGGCGGCCATGAGCGGACAGTATCTGGTAGGCGCACTGGCAGCAGCGCTACTCGGTGCCTGCATCGGCTTCCTGGTCTACAACCTCAATCCGGCCTCCATTTTTATGGGCGATAGTGGTGCACTGTTCATCGGCTTCATGCTGGCAGCCGTGGGCATCAAGCTCCGCTTCCCCGACAACGTGGACTTCGTCACCTGGATGGTGCCTGTCCTCGTGCTGGGATTGCCCATCTTCGACACCACCCTGGTCATCATCTCCCGGCTACGACGGGGGAAGAACCCGCTCACCACTCCCGGCAAGGATCACATCTCGCACCGCTTGGCGGGCCGTACCGGTTCCCAGCGCGAGGCGGTGCTCACCTGCTACCTCATCGCTGGGGCGATGGGGCTGGCCTCGGTTTTCGTCACCCAGGCCACGGTGATCGAGGGATACGTCGTAGGCGGGCTGGCGCTGCTAGCAGGGCTTGTCGGGCTGTGGAAGATGGAGCAGATAGCGTTCGAAGCTCGGGGTTCCGAGTTCGGCGCTGAACACCGAACAGCGAACGCCGAACGTTGAACCTGCGAACTGGAGGACGGATGGTGAACCTGGAAGAAAAGGTTGTCTCGCAAACAGCGGAGATCTGTGTCATCGGCCTGGGCTATGTCGGGTTGCCGCTGGCGGTGGCCTTCGCCGAAATCGGTTTCCCTGTGACCGGGCTGGACGTGGCCGCAGAGCGTGTGGCAGCCATCGGCTGCGGCGAAAGCTACATCAACGACATTCCCGATGATGCTGTAGCCGCGCAGGTGCGCGCAACTCGCTTGCGCGCCACCATGGACTACGACGTGCTGAAGAACGTGGACGTCATCTTCATCTGCGTGCCTACCCCCTTCCATGCCACCAAGGACCCCGACCTCTCCTTCGTCGTCGCCGCCTCGGAAGGGATCGCCGACCGGCTGCAGCCGGGGCAGCTAGTGATCCTACAAAGCACCACTTATCCAGGCACGACGGAAGAGGTGGTGTTGCCCATTTTAGAGCGCAGCGACTTGCAGGCAGGCCGCGATTTCCACCTGGCCTTCTCGCCCGAGCGCATTGACCCGGGCAACCGGACATGGACGGTGCGCAACACCCCCAAGGTGGTTGGCGGGCTGACGCCTCGCTGCGCGATGCTGGCGGAAGCGCTCCTCAGCCAATTGACCCCCGAGGTGCACGTGGTGAGCACCCCGCGGGTGGCGGAGATGACCAAGTTGCTGGAAAACATCTTCCGCAGCGTCAACATCGCCCTGGTGAACGAGCTAGCACTGCTATGCGAGCGCATGGACATGGACATCTGGGAAGTCATCGAGGCGGCATCCACCAAGCCCTTCGGCTTCATGCCTTTCCGACCGGGGCCCGGGGTTGGGGGGCACTGCATCCCGGTTGACCCCCGCTACCTTTCCTGGAAGGCCCGCGAGTATGACTTCTACACCAAGTTCATCGAACTGGCGGCCGAGGTCAACGAGGAGATGCCCTTCCACGTGGTGCACCTCATCACCCAAGGCCTGAACCGGCAGGGCAAGCCGCTGTGGGGAGCCAACGTGCTGGTGCTGGGCGTGGCCTTCAAGCCCGACATCGAGGATGCCCGCAACTCCCCCGCCGAGCGCATCATCGAGTTGCTGCTGCAGGGCGGGGCCGAGGTTCGCTACCACGACCCCTACGTGCCCCGGTTCCGCGTGGGGCAGAACCCGCTGCACCGCCAACCGCTGGAGTTGGCGTCCGTGCCGCTGACGGCGGAGGCCATCAGCCGAAGCGACGTCGTGGTCATCGCCACCGGCCACAGTGGCATTGACTACGACTGGGTCGTGCAGCATGCGGCGCTGGTGATTGACCCCATCAACGTGACGGGCAGCACGACTGATCCAGAGAACATCGTGCGCCTCGGCGCGCCGATGTAGTGGCGACCCGTGTGGTTGCCCGTAGTCATACAACAACCAAGGAGACACCATGAGCAAAAAGAAACGAGAGAGGATGAAAGCGAAGGAGCGGCGGCACGCGGCATCGCGGCCGCCGACACAGCCGACTGACACCGAAGCAGCAACCGCGTCGCCCAAGAAGACGACGCAGCGACCAACCAGAAAGGCCCGGAAGCGTCAGCCCAAGCGCTGGCTCGGCCTGACATCCCGGCAGTGGCTGTGGATCGGTGTCGCAGCAGCCGTAGTCGTTGTTGCCGCGTTTCTGATCTGGTGGTGGTTGATCCGGCCGCCGGCAGCAGCTACACCAATCCCATCTACACCAATCCCAATCGAGGTTACCGAACCCGTGCCAACCGTGATTCCAGCTACTCCTACCCTGGCAGCGGCAGTGGAACGTCCCCTGGCCGCCTTGTCACCCGCCGCCCGTGTGGGCTACTACGATGCAGCTCCTGAGATGCAGATTGACCCCGGCAAGCAATACGTGGCTACTATCCACACCGAGAGGGGCGACATTGTCGTCGAACTGTACGGTGACAAGGCGCCCAAGACGGTGAACAACTTCGTCTTCCTGGCCAGCCAGGGCTACTACGACGGCATCACCTTCCACCGCGTCATCCCCGGCTTCATGGCCCAGGCTGGCGATCCATCGGCCACCGGCAGCGGGGGGCCTGGTTACACCTTCGAGGACGAGTTCCATCCTGACCTGCGCCACGATGGGCCGGGGGTGCTCTCCATGGCCAACGCTGGCGCCAACACCAATGGCGGCCAGTTCTTCATCACCTACGACGCCACGCCGCACCTGAATGACAGGCACTCGGTCTTCGGCAAGGTCATCGAAGGGATGGACGTGCTGGAGCAGCTCACCCCTCGCGACCCGGCAGCGGCCACCGAACCGGGGGATCTCATCGAGAGCATCACCATCGAGGAGCGGGGCTGAAGCTCAAGCCAGAAGGTGGGGGGATTCTCGCTCACGGTCTCCAGTTCCTCCAACATCGAGAGCGTAGCCCAGATCTGCACTTTCTCCTCCTCGGCCAGGCGCAGAACCTGCCAGGGCAACCCTTCCCAAATCCTGGATTCACTACCGGACACTTCTGCTAGGACGCGGACAAACACGGACTTGCTCTGTCCTTCGCTCATTGGAGAGTGCCAAGACAGCGATTCCTCAGTTTTGACTGGAGACACTGGACTTCTTTGCTGGGTAGTGGTGAGCTATTGACTGATACAGGTTTGATTGTAGTGATGAACGAATAGACGAAAAACGGCCTCATGAAAGCAATCCAACTTGGAAAAGGACAGGGTTTTGCGAACAAACCGAGCCTGGCGTTGACGCAAGGTATTGAACCAACGCTCGATATGGTTGGTTTCCCCGCTGTCTTTGCCGACTGATTGATGACGGTCGATGGCGAAAACCGCCTTGTACGAATCCCAGAAATCGCTGAACGAGTAGCAGCGTTTGTAGGCGCGCGGGATGCGCAGCCAGAGGTGCAGACAACTCGCTTCACTGCGGTCACCGATGAAATAGGCGACAATCTGCCGGGTGCGGCGGCACAGCGCCACCCACACCCAGCGCTTGTTGGTTTTCTTGAGGACAAACGACCACAACTCATCCAGTTCCAGCACATCATCCAATTGAGCGTCAGCCAAGGTTGTTTCCAGCGGCGGCAGTTGCGCCGCCCAGTCTGCAATCCATGCTGCCACAGTACGCCGCGACAACCCAAACAAGCGCTCTACCACCCGCAAACTGATGCGTTCCAGCACGGCACGTTTGACCTGGCTTCGCGTCCGCTCATCATAGCCGCGTTGCGCCTGCAAGGTCCCGTAGCTCTGGCAGTCATGGCAATAGTATTTCTGTGCGCCTTTGTAATCGTGTCCGTTTCTCACCATGTTGTTGCTGCCGCATTTTGGGCACGAATGCGTTATGATCGTTTGTATCATGAGAAGGTGCTCCCGGTGAACTTGGTGGTTTGTCTTGGAGTGCCTTTTCCGGTAAATTCTACCCTCTGCATGAGTTCACAGCATATCCAGAAGCTGACGAGGACGCGATGGATACACCCTACACACAGTGGATAACCGCCCAACTAGACCCGCTTGGCGAACGCGTGAAGCACATCGAACCGGTTCGCACCGGTCAGGCCAGCGCCGTGTTTGCCGTGCTGACCAATGTACACCGCTACTACTTCAAGACCTGCGGCGCGCTCTTTGCCCATGAACCGCAGCTCGCAGCGGCGCTGGATTCGTGGATGCCGGGCAGCGTGCCGCGCGTGCTGGCCATGGATACGGCGCGCCACTGGTTGCTCATGGCCGACGCCGGGCCAATGCTGCGCACCCGCATTCAGGCCGATGGCGACACCACCCTGTCCGATGAGATGCTGCGCCGGTTTGCCGCCTTACAGCAGCAGATGATCCCCCACCAGGAGGAACTGCTCCGCCTGGGGGTGCCAGATCGGCGGCTGGACCGGTTACCGGCGCTGTACGACGACCTGATCGCCGATACTCCCGCGCTGCTGGTTGGGCAAGAGGAGGGCGTTTCGGCGGCGGACCTGGAACGGCTGCGCGCGTTCGCGCCGACCGTGCGACAGTTATGCGCGCAGTTGGCCGATTACAACCTACCCGAAACCATCCAGCACGATGATTTTCATACGGGGAACGTGAGCGAACACTATCACTTTTTCGATTGGGGCGAATGCTACGTTGCGCACCCATTTTACTCGCTCTTGATCGCGCTGCGCGACGCCAAGTTCACGCTTGGGTATGATCCGCCCACGTTGGATCGCCTGCGGGATGTGTATTTGCAGTGCTGGACGGACTACGCCCCATTGACGCGGTTACATGAGGTGCTGGCGATCACACATCAATTGGCTGCTTTAGGTCGCGCGTTGAGTTGGTGGCAGGTCATCCAACACGCCGACGATGCCTATCGCGCCGAATATGCGGACGCTGTGCCCTATTGGCTGCTCACGTTTTTGCACAACACGCCGCTGGAATAACGACCGGTGAACTATCCGCAGATACCTCATCAGTCAAATTCTCACCACTACCCTTTGCTGATTGTCCGTTCTCATCCGCGCTTGTCCGCGTCCCTTTCGGCTGCTCTTCGAAGAAGTGTCCAGTACAGAAATCCTGGAGCAGATTGTCACACCTTAGGAGAATAGACATCCATGCTGCCCAAGACAACCGACGTAGTTATCATCGGCGGCGGGGTCAACGGTCTCAGCGCGGCCTATCACCTGGCGAAGCGGGGCTGTACCGACATCGTCGTGCTGGAAAAGGAGGAGGCGCTGGCCACCCAGGCCACCGGCCTCAGCGCCGGCGGCATCCGCCAGCAGTTCTCCACCGCCGTCAACATCCGCATGGCCCAGCACTCCGTGCACATGCTGGAGAACTTCGAGGAGATCACCGGCAACGATCCGGCCTTCAAGCAAGTAGGCTACCTATTCTTGCTCAGCAGGCCGGAGAACATGGAGATCTTTCGCCGCAGCGTGGCACTGCAGCGGGAACTGGGCGTGAACACGGAATGGCTGACGCCGCGGGAAGTCAAGACTCGTTGGCCGCACCTGGCGGTGGACGACCTGCTCGCCGCCACTTTCCATGACCGGGACGGCTATGCTGATCCCTACGGTGTGGCCAACGGCTTCGCCGCTGTCGCCCGTCGCCTGGGAGCGCGCATCTTCCTGCAAACGGAGGTCACGGACATCACCATCGAAGGCGGCGCGGTGCGGGGAGTGGTCACCAACCGGGGGGCGATCAGCACACCAGTTGTGGTGAACACCTCCGGACCGTGGGCCCACGTCGTAGGCAAGATGGCGGAGCTCGATCTCCCTGCGCACCCCTACCGGCGCCAAGTGTTCATTACCGCCCCCTTCCCCGAGGTGCCCCGCAGCACACCGATGACCATAGACTTCGCCTACAACTGGTACTTCCGCCCCGAAGGAGAGGGGCTACTGACCGGCATGAGCGATCTGGCGGAGCCACCCAGCTTCAACATGACCGTGGACTGGGACTTTATGGTCGAGGTCATCGAGCACGGCGTGCGGCGGGTGCCGGTCCTCGAAGAGGCACGGGTGATCCGCGGCTGGGCGGGGCTCTACTCGGTGACGCCAGACGACCAGCCGATCATGGGTGCGATCCCAGGTGTCGAGGGTGCCTACTGCGCCGTGGGCTTCAGCGGCCACGGCTTCATGCTGAGTCCGGCCACCGGCCTCACGCTGGCCGAATGCATCCTGGACGGTTGCCCACAGACCTTCGACATATCCGAATTCGCCCTGGAACGCTTCGGCGGCGAGGTGAGCGCGGGCGAAGAGCACGTGATCTAGACCAGAACGTCACATGAACTCGCAGCTCTCAGCGGATGGACACGTCCCCTTTCGCGGGACTGCTGGCCTGTCCCCGGGAGTTACCGATTTGACACTCATCGCATTCCCACATATGCTCGAAGTTAGCGATATGAAGCGACGATATGAAGCGATATGGAACGAAGCGGCCCTATGGATGATCCCTGAAAGAGAAGATGGAATAGGATGATGAAGCAACTTGATGATATTGTCCTTGCACCGAATCAACATCAAGCACTGGATGAACTGCGACGCAGGTTGTTCGACAAACTCGATGTCGAAGGCTTGCTGTTGTACGGTTCCGTCGCCCGGGGTGAGGCGGATGAAGAGTCTGATATCGACTTGCTCGTCGTGACGCCACAGCCCCTCACACGTCCTGCACGCCATCAGATCACCGACTTGGTCTTTGAGGTGAATCTACGCTACGATACGAATTTCAGTACTCTTGTCGTTGATCGCGAAGCCTGGGAGATAGGTCCGCTGTCAGTGTTGCCCCTGCGAGAGGAGATCCTCAAGGACGGGATTCCGCTATGATCGCTGAAGAACAACGTGCAGCAGGAAAACTTCGACTCTTGATCTCCTCGGTTGTCCAGGAGTGACGAGGGAGCAGAAACGATACAAAGC
>CBDURC010000016.1:0-23939 GCA_965369635.1 uncultured Anaerolineales bacterium
CCTCGTTCTCGAGGGCGGCTCTGGCGAGAGTATCTCGTTTTGAGCAGCTATTTGCGGCACCAGCCGCCCCCGGGACGGGGGCTGGGAGCATAGGCAGAGTGGTAGCCTCTACAGTTCAGTTGGGAGCGAGTTGAAGTTGAGAGGGAGTTGAACTCCCGACCTCGGCAGTGCAACTGCCTCAGAACGGCTTATCTAAACCGTGCCGAGGCTTGGCTTTCACCTGCCGAAACCAGGGGGACGAACACGCGGGGCAGCATGGTTGGTGTCGGTGTAGCGGTCGGGGTGGCCGTCAGTGTGGGTGTGACGGTTGGCGTCGCTGTCGGCGTGGTTTCGGGAACTGCCACGCTGACGGCCACCGCCTCCGAGAGGCCGACGTTATGTCCGTGGTCGTAGGCGCGGACGGTGAGCAGGTGGTGGCCGAGGGTGGTGCTGCTGTCCCAGGTGATGGTGTATGGTGCGGTGGCGTCCAGGCCGATGGTGATCGCTCCGTCCACCAGAAACTCCACCAGCGTGACGCCCACATCATCGTCGGCGGTGGCGCTGAGTTCCACCATGCCTCTGATCTCGGCCTCCGCCGTGGGCGCTACCAGCTCCACCGATGGCTGCGTGACGTCTCCTTCCTGGCCGATGACCTTGCGCGGGTTATCGGACACGCCTATGAGGTAGGACACCGCTCCGCGATTGCGCGCCGTTTCTGCGGGGATCACGTTGTCGTCCGGGTAGAAGCCCGGGTATGCGCTGGGGGGATACAGTTCAAAGGTGAAGGCGAAGATGCCCTGCTGGCCGTAGAGCCAGTCGTCACTGTCGCCATTGGTGGGATAGAGATCGCTGGCTTGCTGGGCGGTGTAGCCATTCAGTGCGGCCATGGCCCGGCCCATCTCCACGAAGGTGGCATGGTCGTCCGGAGTCATGTCGGCGGGCACGTCCTCGTATGTGTAGCCATAGGGCCAGAGGATAAGCTCGCCGTAGGTATGGAAGCTGATGGATGTCACCAGGTCGGGGTGGTCGAGGGCGAAGTCGCGGATGGCCTGCGTCTCCGGCTCGGAGAAGGCGGCCGGGCCGCGGTAGGTTTGGCTCCGCGTGTAGGGGCTTGAACCGTTGTTGTCGTAACCCCAGCGGTAGCCGTAGTTGCGGTTGAGGTCTACGCCCCAGTTGCTGTCGCCGTTGTCCCGCCGGTTCTTGCGCCAACTCTGGTACCAGCCGCCGCCAAGGCGGTCGTATTCGTCGCCGTCGGGGTTGACGTTGGGCAGGATCCAGATCTCCCGCTCGTTGACCAGGTTAGTGACGTCTCCGCGGAGGCCGTAGTTGTCGCTGAAGTAGGCGATGAGGTCCAGTGCCTGCTCAGTGGTCAGGTGTTCGCGAGCGTGGGTGAGCGCGAAAAGGAGCACTTCTGGTTCCGCCTCGTCGCTGGTCACGTTGTCGCTGATCTTCACCGCGTAGAGGTCACGTCCCTCGATGCTCTCCCCGATGACGGAGACCTGCACGATGTCGGGATGGTCAGCGGCGGCCTGTTCGATCTCGGCCACCATCTCGGCGAAGACGTGGTAGTCCTCGTCGTCAATGGGGAATTGCAGAGGCCGCACGTCGAGTAGGTGAAAGCCTTGCTCCCGCAATCGCTGCAGTTCCTCCTCGCTGACGGTGACAATCACCGCATCGTTGGTAACGGCGTCGATGGCAAGGCCATGGCCGGCGATGGCCGTCCGCTGCTCTCGTGTGGAGGCGGCGATCTGGACGGCGAAGAACTGAAGGGGCTCTTTGCCTTCTTGCCCACGAGCGCTGGCAGTGAGTGCTAGAGCCAGCAGTCCGATCAGGATGAATAGGCTAGCTAGGCGCAGCAATCTTCGAGGCATGGTGTCCCTCCAAGGTTTGACACGAATGGGCAGTTCTGATACAATCTTGTTGCTCTGGTGTGGAACTGCGACGCTTTGGCTGGAGCGCACCTACCTTATCCCAATCTGACTGATTTGTCAAGGAGACGCAGCCAGTATGATCACGAAGCGAGAGACCTATGCCGTCGAGATCGGCGGATTGACCCGGCACCTGCCCCTCTTCGAGGTAGCTCCGGGCGTGCGTATTGCCATCTTCAACATTCTGGGGGACAGCGAGATCGTGCAGGTGGCTTCAAGGGCACTAGCAAAGCGGTTGCCGTTGGATGCCGACGTATTGATGACCGCCGAGGTGAAGAGCATTCCGCTGGCCCATCAGCTTTCGGTGGACACTGGCTTGCCCTACGTCATTGCCCGCAAGAGCCGGAAGCTGTACATGGGCGAGGCGTTGAGCGAAGATGTCGTCTCCATCACGACCGGCAAGCCGCAGACACTGTGGCTAGACGAGAAGGACCTGCCGTTGCTCAAGGGCGGGCGGGTCATAATTGTGGACGATGTGATTAGCACCGGCAGCACACTGGAGGGGATGCGCCGTCTGGTGAGGAGGGCTGGTGGCATTGTGGTAGCTGAAGCGGCGGTATTCACGGAAGGCAACGACCCTGAGAAGTGGGAGGGCATCATTGCCTTGGGCAATCTGCCCGTGTTCTTGGACGAAGAGGATTGATGTTCATACGCTCTGCGTTCCGAGACGACCTGCATGACTGCATCGGTCTGGATACCTCTTATGAGACCGACTGCGTGTGGCAACTGGAGCAGCGGGAGGATGAGGCTGGTATCTCGGTGGCCTTGCGCAAGGTGCGCCTGCCGCGGCCGGCGCGGGTCACGTATCCACCTCTGGGATGGGAGATATTGAGTCGTTGGGAGCAGGGCGGATGTGTGCTGGTCGCTGAGCTCGATGGTCAGGTACGTGGCTACGTGGATATGAGCTTGCAGCGAGACCACAAGTTGGGATGGGTGCACAATCTGGTGGTTGATCGCTCGTACAGGCGGCGTGGACTGGGAACCGCATTGGTGCAGGAGGCGACGCGGTGGGGGCAGCAGCGGTCGCTGAGGCGGATGATGTTTGTTCTCCAGAGCAAGAACCATCCGGCCGTTCTTTTCTGTCAGCACCTTGGGTTTGCCTTCTGTGGCTTCAACGACCGGTATTTCGCCAATCGGGATATTGCGATCTTCCTTGCTGGTAGCGTGCTGTAGTAGTAGAGGGAGAGGAAGCACGGTCTCCCTGTAGCTGCTGTGGGATAACTTGGGCGTTGGGATGTTATGACACCTATGATGACGGCCTGGGCTTCTTTCCTCTCGTTTGGCAACCTCATCCTCTCCGCAGCCATTGTCATTTTGGCCTTTGCCGAACTGATCTACATGCTGACCCACAACCTGCGCAGCGAGGCTGCGCGGGGATTCTGTGCGCTGTTGTCCTGCGTGCTTGTCGTCTACGGGGGTGACATCATCGTGCCCAGAGTGACCACGCCCACTGCCGCCAACATGTGGTTGCGTTTCCAGTGGCTGGGAATCGCTTTCGTGCCCGCCGCCTATCTGCACTTCTCCGACGCTTTGCTGCGCACGACGAACGCTCGATCCGCGCGTCGTCGCCACTTCGTCGTCGCCAGCTATCTCCTGAGTGCACTGCTGTTTGGCTTGGCGGCCTTCACCGATCTGGTGGTGTATGATGGACAGTTCGCTCCACCTGTTAGCCACCTGGTGGCTGGCCCGTTGTTCTGGTTCTTCACGCTCTTCTTTGTGCTAACCGCGCTGTACGGGGCTTGGAATCTCTACCGGGCGTGGCGTCGCTGTCTCACGGCAGCTTCGCAACGCCGCATGGCCTATCTTGCCATCTCATTCGCTGCTCCTGGCCTGGGCGTTTTCCCCTACCTTATCGTCTCCGACGCAGGTGGGCTCATTTCCTCTGAGGTGGTGTTGATTCTCACTCTGGCAGGTAACCTTGGCGTCGCGGCCATGCTGGTGGTGATGGCCTACAGCGTGGCCTATTACGGGGTGCTCACGCCCGATCGGGTGGTGAAGCATAGTTTCATTCACTACCTGCTGCGAGGGCCATTCGTCGGCATCTGCGTCATCGTGGTCATGCTCGTGATCCCCAGGGTGGAAGAGATACTGGGCTTGCCTCGGGACACCGTGCTCATCTTCGCCGTGGTGGGCGAAATCGTCCTCCTGCAGCTTCTCATCAAGCTGGCCAAGCCTTGGATTGACCGCATCATCTACCGTCAGGATCGGGAGGAAATCACCTGGATTCAGGAGTTGGACAAGCGGTTGTTGACCAGCAGCGACCTGCGCCGTTTCTTGCAGAACGTGCTCATAGCGCTCTGCGATCTGCTGAGAGTGAAGAGAGGATTCATCGTTGTGCCTTCCGAAGGTGGCATGCAGGTGGAGGTGTTCTGCGGGTCGCGGGAAGAGATCGAACGATCTCTGAGCGATGGGCAGATGCTGTCTTTGCTCATCACCCCTGCCACTGCCGAAAGCAGCGACAGTGGCGCAAATGGGTACGTTGAATTGCATGGCTATCGGGTGTGGCGCCTGCGCAGTAGCACAAGCGACCAACGGCTGGGTCTGCTGGGCGTGGAAGCGGGTTGGCCAGAGGCAACCTTCTCCCCTGAGGATGAGGAGGCCGTGCACGCATTGCTTAACCACGCCGAGGCGGCGCTGGAGGATCGCCATTTGCAGCAGGACGTGTTCGTGGCGCTGCAGCGCATCATCCCCGAGATCGAGCGCATCCAGCAGTGGCAAGGACAGATCCGCTACGTTGGCTCTCCTGCCCGGGGTGCTCTCTTTCCCGAAGGGGATCTGGCATCTCAGTCGGACTTCAGGCAGTGGGTGCGCGATGCCTTGCGCCACTACTGGGGCGGCCCGAATCTGGTCCGTAGTCCGCTGCTTGGCTTGCGCGTCGTGACCCAGGCGTTGCAGGAGCATGACAACAATCCCGTGCGGGCGCTGCGGGCAGTGCTTCGCCGAGCTGTGGAGCATCTGCGGCCGGACGATGACCAGCAGCGCATGACAGCGCCTGAGTGGCTTCTTTACAACATCCTGGAACTGCGCTTCATCCAGCGCAGACAGGTGCGTGAGATTGCCCGCAACCTGGCGATGAGCGAATCGGATCTGTATCGCAAACAGCGTCTGGCCATAGACGAGGTCGCCAGGGCTCTGGTGGACATGGAGGTATCAGAGGTTTTACAGGCTAACGGTTCGCAACTGGGTACTGGTCAGGTGTAGGATTGGTGGGCATGTTTTGCTGTATGTTCAGAGGTACATGGAGGAGGCGGCATGGCATGGGACGAAGCGGCCAAGTGGAGTGACGAAACGGACGAGGGATACTGGGAAGCGCTGTTGAGCGACGAGTTGGCCCTCCCCGCGGTGCCGGGATCGTTGGAAGCGGGGGAAAGAGCAAAGTCGGCGGAGACAGCTCCTCATGAACTAGAGAACGGCTCGGCTGCAGGGGCAGTGGCATCGGCAGCCGCTGTGAACCAGGATTGGCGTGGCGCTCAGGAAGCACTGGAATCGGGCGCTCAATTGGAGTTGGCTGTCACGGAGTTCAATCGAGGCGGGCTGCTGGTGAGATTCGGCAATTTGAACGGCTTTGTACCCTGTTCCCAAGTTGCTGGCCTGCCGCGACTGCTCAGCAGTGACCAACGGATGCGGGTGCTCCACGAGCGAGTGGGACAGACGATGAAGCTGCAGGTGATCGAGGTTGACCATGACCGTCGCCGCCTGATCTTATCTGAGCTGGCTGCGCAGAAGGACCACGATGGTGCCGAGTTGCTGACTCGGTTGCGTCCGGGCGAGATCCGCAACGGACGGGTGATTCATGTTCGGCCCTTCGGCGTTTTCGTTGACCTGGGCGGCGTGGATGGGTTGATCCACATCTCCGAACTGTCTTGGGGTTGGGTTTCCCATCCAACTGATTTGCTGCAGCCAGGTGCTGAAGTGCAGGTGTACGTCATCGGGGTCAACCAACAGGAGCGCAGGGTCGCTCTCAGCCTGAAACGACTGACGCCGGATCCCTGGACATTGGTGGATGAGTGCTACTCGGTGGGTCAGCTCGTGCAGGGCGTGATCACCAACGTTGTCAGCTTCGGGGCTTTCATGCAGTTGGAAGAGGGGTTGGAGGGGTTGATTCACATCTCGGAGTTGGCCAATGGCAACTTCACGCATCCGCGCATGGTGGTGCAAGAGGGCGACAAGGTCACTGCTCGCGTTTTGGACATTGACAGTGCCAACCGCCGTCTGGCATTGAGCTTGCGCCGAGCACACTCCCCTGGGCGACAGGGGACAGCGATTGGTGATCGGGGGGAACTCCAAGCACAGGAGCCTGGTCACACAGAACGGAGCTCGTACGAATCGAGCGGTGAGCTATGAGCCCACAGCGTGTGCGAGAAGACAGCAAGAAACGGAAACAGAAGTCTACACGCAGCAGGAAGCGTTTCGGCTGGTCGCCACTGGCGCTTGGCCGACTTGGCCGAGTGGAGGGTGGGCTCTTCCTGCTTCTGCTGGCTGTATTGGTGATCATTGATCTGGCGGCGGTCCGGGCATCTTGGGTGCCCGTTTCACGCCGCCTCCTGGGTTGGGGCGCGTACCCGTTGGCGTTGCTGCTGGTGGTTGGCGCTGGCGCTATGCTTGCCGGCGAGCGACTGCAGATCGCCTTGGGTTGGGAGCCGCTGGTTGGCTTGGAGGTCGCCCTGGTGGCTCTGCTGGGCCTCACGCATCGCTGGGAAGGCGGTGATGTGTCGTTGGCTTGGGCGGAGCAGGGGCGAGGCGGTGGACTGGTGGGCTGGGCCATCAGCTCTGTGCTAGTCGGGTGGCCAGGGCCATTGCTGGGACGGATACTGTTGCTTCTCTTTGTCGCGCTGGGCGCGTGGATGATGTGGCACTGGGCTCCTGCAGCCTGGCGCGAGCGAGTGTGGACATTCGTGGCTGCGGGTCTGGCAATGCTAGGTGCCGGTGCTCTCAAGGAAGACTACGGGATGG
This sequence comes from uncultured Anaerolineales bacterium, assembly GCA_965369635.1. Lineage (GTDB taxonomy): Bacteria > Chloroflexota > Anaerolineae > UBA3071 > UBA3071 > UBA3071. Next base: position 6,861 of record CBDURC010000016.1, read on the forward strand.
AAGACGCAGGTGGCGAGGTGGAGCCTCGCTCAATGGAAGCAGCGCCTGCTCCTAGTCCAGCGACAAGCAAGAAGAGGAAGAGGAAGCACATCGCGGCGAAGAAGCCCAGGCAGGCCAAACAGGTGCGCGAGTGGCCCCGCGACGATCGCTTGCCCCCGCTTGATCTACTGCACCCTGATCGCAGCCTGGAGTTCGGCGATGCAAACGCTGACTACAAGGCGGAGGTCATCGAGCAGACGCTAAGCGAGTTTGGCGTGCCCGTGCGGGTAGTAGATGTGAAGCAGGGGCCTACGGTGACTCAGTTTGGCGTGCGGCCGCTAACGATCACCCGGCGAAGGTCTGATGGGAGCGTGTACGAGCGCAAGGTGTCTGTGAGACGCATCGTGGCTCTGTCCAACGATTTGTCCCTGGCCTTGGCGGCCTCTCCCATCCGTATTGAGGCTCCTGTGCCGGGTCGCCCCTACGTGGGCATCGAGGTGCCTAACGACAAGGTATCGCTGGTCGCCTTGCGGGGCGTGATGGAATCGCCTGGGTTTCGCCGCCTGTCGAAGGCGTCGAACCTGACTATCGGCCTGGGCCGCAACGTCTCCGGCGAGCCGGTAGTGGCGGACCTGGCCAAGATGCCGCACTTGCTCATCGCCGGGGCCACGGGGTCGGGCAAATCGGTCTGCATCAACAGCATCGTTACCTGCCTGCTGCTCAGCAACACACCGGACACGCTGCAGTTGTTGCTGATGGACCCCAAGATGGTGGAATTGCCGGCCTACAATGGTATCCCTCACTTGCTGTCCCCCGTGGTGGTGCAACTGGAGCATGCGGTCGGTGCGCTCACGTGGCTGACGTTGCAGATGGACGAGCGCTTTCGCCAGCTCCATGCCGTCCAGGCACGCAGCATCCACGACTACAACCGCATCGCCAGGCGGCGCAAGAACCTGGATCCGTTGCCTAACATCGTGCTGATCATAGACGAGCTGGCGGACATGATGATGTCCGCCGCCGACGAGGTGGAGCGGAGCATCTGTCGGCTATCGCAGATGGCCCGTGCGACAGGGATTCACTTGATCATCGCCACTCAGCGGCCTAGCGTGGACGTGGTTACAGGGTTGATCAAGGCCAATTTCCCCGCTCGCATCGCCTTCACCGTCACCTCGCAAGTGGATAGCCGGGTGATCCTCGATCAGGCGGGGGCAGAGCGACTGCTGGGTCGGGGCGACATGCTGTTCATGACTCCGGATGCTTCGAGTCTGGTGCGCGCGCAGGGGTGTTTCGTGTCCGCCAGGGAGATCAGCGCTGTGGTCAACTGCTGGCGGAAACAGGGGAAACAAGGAGGCTCGGTGCCGTCGGATGAGGGAGCGCATCCTTGGGTGGGGCTGCTGGAGAAGGCGGCGCGTGGCGATGAGATGTTTGACGAGGCGCTCGAACTCATCAGAGACCACGCTAGGGCGTCCACCTCGTTTCTGCAGCGCAAGCTGCACATTGGCTTCCCACGTGCGGCGCGGTTGATGGAATTGCTGGAGGAGGAGGGATTCGTCGGACCTGACGAAGGCGGCGGCCGTGGACGGGAGGTGTTGTTGGAAGATGTGTCCGGGGACGAGGGATAGGCGTATGGAGAGAGAGGTATTCGTTGGCCGCGAGCGCGAGTTGAGACAACTCGATGGTTTTCTCCACCGCGCCCTGGCTGGCCAGGGCACGGTGTGCTTCGTGACTGGCGAGGCCGGCAGTGGCAAAACGGCGCTGGTCACCGAATTCGCCCGCCGTGCCGAGGAAACCCACGCTGACTTGGTCATTGCCATCGGCGGCTGCAACGCCCAGACTGGCATCGGCGACCCTTACCTGCCTTTCCGCGAGGTGCTGGGCCTGCTCACCGGTGACGTGGAAGCGAAGCTGGCCCAGGGTACCATCACCCAGAAGACCGCCGGCCGGCTGCGGGACTTCCTCCGTATCTCGGGCCAGACGTTGGTCGAGATTGGACCGGACCTGATTGGCATCTTCGTGCCGGGGGCAAAGCTGGCGGTGCGGGCAGCGACCTTCGCGGCCGACAAGGCAGGATGGCTGGAACGGCTGGAGAAGCTAGAGGAACGCAGTGCTGTGGTTGCTGGTGGCCACAGACTGGATCAGAGTCGCATCTTCGAGCAGTACACGGACGTACTGCTAGCCCTGGCAGCAAAGCGACCGTTGATGCTGGTGCTGGACGATCTGCACTGGGCCGATGCCTCTTCGATCAGCCTGCTGTTCCACCTTGGACGGCGAATCGGGGAAAGCCGCGTCTTGATGCTTGGCACCTACCGGCCAGAGGATGTGGCCCAGGGCCGAGCGGGCGAGCAGCACCCGCTCGAAGGCGTGGTCAGTGAGTTTAAACGCTATCTGGGGGATATCTGGGTAGACCTGGGTCAGGCAGTGGGGAGCGATGGCCAGCGGTTTGTGGATGCCTTGCTGGACATGGAAGCCAACCGGCTGGGCGAGAGCTTCCGGCGAGAGTTGTTGCGGCGCACTGGGGGAAACGCGCTGTTCACCACCGAGTTGCTGCGAGACATGCAGGAGCGAGGTGCCCTGGTTCGGGACCAGGAGGGTCGCTGGGTCGAAGGGCCGGCGCTGGACTGGGGCGCTCTGCCCGCCAGGGTGGAGGGAGTGATCGAGAAACGCATCGGCTGGCTGGAGGCCGAGGAGCGGGAAGCGCTGACCGTGGCCAGTGTGGAGGGCGAAGAGTTCACTGCCGAGGTGGTCGCCCGGGTGCAGGCGGTTGATGAACGGGGGTTTGTCCGTCGGTTGAGCGGCGAGTTGGAGAAGCAGCATCATCTGGTGAGTGCCCAGGGCATCAGGCGGTTGGGAGCACAGCGGTTGTCCCTGTATCGGTTCCGGCACAATCTGTTCCACAAGTACCTGTACGGCAGCCTGGATGAGGTGGAGCGGGCGTACTTGCACGAGGACGTGGGTAACGTGCTGGAGACGTTGTACGGGAATCAGGTGGGGGAGATCTCTGTGCAGTTGGCGCGGCACTTTCAGGAAGCGGGAATTGCGGATAGGGCGATAGACTATCTGCAGCAGGCGGCGAACAGGGCAGTCAGGCTGTCCGCCAATCAGGAGGCCGTCGCTCACCTCACCAAGGCGCTGGAGTTGCTCGGAACCCTGCCCGACACTCCTGAGCGCATGCAGCAAGAGCTCACTTTGCAGATCACCCTGGGCCAGGCTCTGGTGGCCACCAAAGGGGTATGGGGCCCTGGAGGCCGAACAAGCCTTCGCCAGCGCGCGGACGCTGTGCGAATCAATGGGGCAAACGATTCGGATCTTCCCCGTGCTGCGGGGACTGTGGAATCATTATGTCTTGCGGGCGGAGTTGGAGACGGCGCAGGGACTTGCAGAGCAGCTCCTGGAACTGGCCCAGCGCATGCAAGACCGGGTCGGCCTGATGAACGCCCACCTGGCACTGGGGGACACCTTGTTATGCCGCGGAGAGTTGACCGGCGCCCTAGAGCACCTGGAGCAAAGCGTTGCCCTCTACGACCCTCAGCAGCACCACTCACTGGCCTTCGTCTACGGGCAGGACCCCGCGGTAGCTGCACTATCGCATGCGGTCAGGGCGCAGTGGATGGCTGGCTATCCAGACCAGGCTTTGAGAAGATGCCGCGAGAAGCTGCTCCCTCTGGCCCAGGAGTTGTCTCACCCCCACAGCCTGGCTTTTGCACTGGGCTTTGCAACCGTGTTACATCACCTGCGCCGCGAAATGCAGGCGACCCGGGAGATGGCCGAGGCGACTATTGCCCTCTCGACTAAGCACGGGTTTCCGCACTGGTTGGCGCAGGGAATTGTCTATCGGGGCTGGGCGCTGGCCGAGCAAGGGCAGAGAGAGGAAGGTATTGCACAAATGCGTCAGGGTCTGGCCGCCTGGCGCGCTGCGGGGGCAGAGCTGGGGCGGCCGTACTATCTGGCTCTGCTGGCCGGGGCGCATGGAGAAGAAGGACAGGCCGAAGCGGGGCTTGCGGTGCTGGCTGAGGCTCTGGCTACGGTCAAAGAGACCGGAGAATGCAACTACGAAGCAGAGCTGTATCGACTCAGGGGAGAATTGCTGCTGATGATGGGCGCAGCCGAGTCCGAGATTGAGGCCTGTTTCCGCCAGGCTATCGAGGTTGCCTGCCAACAGGATGCGAAGTCGTGGGAACTGCGGGCGACGATGAGCTTGTGTCGCCTGTGGCAAAAGCAAGGCAAGGGCGAAGAATCGCGACAGATCCTGGCGGATATCTACGGCTGGTTCAGCGAGGGGTTCGACACCCCAGACCTGAAAGAGGCCAAGGCGCTGCTCGATGAGTTGTCGCCAGCCAGGGGTGCGCTTCCGGTCAGTTAGCCAAGTTCCAGCTTGGAGGCCGTTGATCACTCAATGTCACTAAGTTAGGGTGTAGCATAGGGCCTTGTGCCCGTTTTTTGCCGCCACAAGACGCTCACAAGGGGCTAAACTACACTCTGATGGCAGAACAACGATTGAGGAAGCAGGCTGGCGCTCGGTAGGAACAGTTGGCGGCGGCTGGGCTATGGTCATTATCCCTGCGATACCACATCCCGACAGAGCATAGAATACGAGCGATGACGCAGGGCCGGTCGGGCACAAGGCCTTATGCAGCCGGCCATTTCCGAAGAGGTTGCATTTGCGCTGGTGTGGGTCTCCCGCTATAATGAGTGCAGAGGGCGAATAGCTCAGTTGGTTAGAGCGTTTCCCTTACAAGGAAGAGGTCACAGGTTCGAGTCCTGTTTCGCCCACCTCTCTGTTTCATCTTCTGTTTCATTAGCATCAGCGCGAAAGCCCCCAGCCGTTGGGGGCTCGCTTGTATCCGGTTCGATAGCCACGATATGCTCTCGCTGGGCTGCCAAGTCCAGCAGAAAGGCGGCGGACGTGACATCGGTTGACACCGCCGTGAGCTTTCGCGACCCACGAAGCTCGACAGGTGAGGCTGATATGCAAGACGAACTGCGCAAACTGCCCAGCGTGGATCGGTTGCTCCAGCAGCCAGGCATGCTTGAGGCTTTAACTGCCTACGGGCGCTCTTTGGCCGTCAATGCGCTTCGGGAGACGCTGGACGGGGCAAGAGAGGCCATCCGAGCAGGCCAGCCCTGCCCGTCGTTGGAGCGGCTGGTCGCCGAAGCCAGTGAGCGCTTGGGGCGCATCGCCTGCTCCACGCTGCGGCCGGCCATCAACGCCACCGGCGTCATCATCCACACCAACCTGGGTCGGGCGCCGCTGAGCGAGGCGGCCCGCCGGGCGATGATGGAAGTGGGCATCGGCTACAGCAACCTGGAATACGATCTAGCGGCCGGGCGGCGGGGCTCCCGTTACCGTCACGCCGAGGATCTGCTCTGCCGCCTGACGGGGGCTGAGGCGGCGCTGGTGGTCAACAACAACGCCGGCGCAGTGCTCTTGACACTGACCGCGCTGGCCAAGGGGCGTGAGGTGATCATCTCCCGCGGTCAGCTCATCGAAATCGGCGGCGGCTTCCGCATCCCTGAGGTGATGGCCCAGAGCGGCGCTCGACTGGTGGAGGTGGGCTCTACCAATCGCACCTACGTGCGGGATTTCGAAGCTGCCATCGGCCCGGCGACTGCGCTGCTGCTCGCGGCGCATCGTTCCAATTTCCAGGTCACTGGCTTCACCGCGGAGGTGGCGCTGGAGGAACTGGTGGCCCTGGGACGAAAGCACAGCCTGCCCGTGGTGAATGACTTGGGCAGCGGCACACTGTTGGACACCACCGCCTTTGGTCTGGTGGCTGAACCCACCGTGCAGCAGGGCGTGGCGGCAGGTGCTTCACTTACGACCTTCAGCGGCGATAAGCTGCTGGGCGGACCGCAGGGAGGCATCGTCGTTGGCCAGAAAGCGCTGGTGGAGCGGATCCGGCGACACCCGTTGACGCGGGCGTTACGGGTGGACAAGACCACACTGGCCGGCTTGCAGGCAACGTTGCTGCACTACCTGCGCGGGGAGGCCGTGGACAAGGTGCCTGTCTGGCGGATGATCGCCATGCCGCTGGACACCATCCGCACCCGCGCCGAGGTCTGGGCAGCCCAACTGCGCGCCGCGGGTATCCCAGCCACAACGCGCCAGGGGGTTTCTACCGTGGGCGGTGGCTCACTGCCAGGGCAGACCTTGCCCACAACTGTCGTTGCTCTGGAACCGGCGTCCCCCGATGGACTGGCGGAACGGCTGCGGGCGCAAGAGCCACCGGTCATCGCCCGCATCGAAGGAGGTCGCTTGCTGCTCGATCCCCGCACCGTGTTGCCGGAGGGGTATGCTGCACTGGTGGCCGCAGTGCGACAGGCCTGGCAGGCAATGTGATGAATCCTCAGTTTTCGAGCGCGAATCTCCAATCTCCGATCTCCCTCATGGGGCGAGTGATACGGGCTGGACAAGCGGAAGGGGAAGCGCTGGTGTCGCCGCAGCCTATCAGCTTCCTGGGCGGGGTGGACCCGGAGACGGGAGTCGTGATCGAGCAACGGCATCCGTTGGAGGGGCAGTGCATCGCCGGACGCGTGTTGGTCTTTCCCGGTGGCAAGGGAAGCACTGTGGGCTCGTACACGATCCTGCGGCTGGCACACAATGGGTGCGCGCCGGCGGCGATGATCAGTGTCGAGAGTGAGGCTATCGTAGCTGTGGGGGCCATCCTGGCCGATATTCCGATGGTGGACAGAGTGGACATAACGTGTATCCATACCGGTGATTGGGTGACGGTTGATGGCGAGAGGCTAGAGGTCAGGCGTGAGCAGGCACGAACAGACGGAGCTGGTCTTTCTGAAGTTGGGCGGGTCACTGATCACGGATAAGACGCTGGAGGAGGCGGCACGGCCAGCGGTGATCCGTCGGCTGGCCGTTGAGGTCGCGGGAGCTCTGAATGCTAGCCCGGGGCTGCGTCTGGTGTTGGGGCATGGCAGCGGCTCCTTCGGACACGTGGTGGGGAAGCGCTACGGCACACGCCATGGCGTGCGCGACGCAGTTGGCTGGCGCGGCTTTGCCGAGACGGGGGCGGCCGCGCAACGGCTCAACCGCCAGGTCAGCGACGCCTTCTGGCAGGCCGGCGTGCCGGTGTGGAGCGTCCAGCCTTCCGCCACTGCCCGTTGCCGTGATGGGGAACTGGTGGCGTTGGATGACCGTCCTATTCGTGAGGCTCTGGAACATGGCCTCGTGCCGTTGGTCTACGGCGACGTTGCTCTGGACGAGGTGCGCGGTGGCACGATCATTTCCACCGAGGAGATATTCGCCTGGCTGGCCCGACGTCTGAAGCCTGATCGGATCGTGCTGGCAGGCGCCGTGCCGGGCGTGATGCGGTCCGAGCCGCTCCAGGCAGACGGAGGTCAGGTGATTGCCGAGATCACGCCGCAGGGGCTGGCGAAGTTGGGGCCTGTGCTGGGTGGCTCTCACGGCACGGACGTGACCGGGGGGATGCTGGCAAAAGTGCAGGCGATGTGCGCTTTGGTGGAGGAGTTGCCGGGGCTGGAAGTGCGTCTGATCACCGGCGAAGCGGAGGGCTTGCTGGCCCAGGTGTTGTGCAATGCAGCTCTGGAGTCGGGCACGGTCATTCGGGCGGATTTGGCTCCATAGGCGCGGCTAGCGCAGGCTGGATACTTGCCATATCTTCCCCAAGGGGCTATAATGGGTGCGATTCAGGGATTGGTGTGCTGTCGAAAGCAAGTGGATAGATACTGGAAAGGGGTTTGTTTGAGATGACTACGGTTGTTGGTGCCATCGGCGCTTTCATCCTACTTAGCATCATATTGCTCGTCCACGAAGCAGGACACTTCGTGGCAGCCAAGCGCAGTGGCATCGTTGTCGAGGAGTTCGGCTTCGGCTACCCTCCGCGCCTTGCGACTGTGTTTCGTCGTGGGGGTACGGAGTTCACCCTAAATGCCATCCCCTTCGGCGGTTTTGTGCGCATGAAGGGAGAAGATGATCCAGAAGGACCGGGGAGCTTCGTCAATGCTTCCAAGCGAAAGCGGGTCACTGTGCTGCTGGCTGGAGCAGGAATGAATCTGCTTCTTGCCGTGGGCATGTTCACTGCGGCCTCTGTGGTGGGATATCCGGTTCTCCAACAGGGAGCCGACGTGACGAGCGTGTTTGAGCACACTGCGGCCGCCGAGGCTGGCCTGCAAGCCAACGACATCATCTTGCAGATTGATGACCATGTTCTGCGCGACTGGACGGATCTGGCGCCCTACGTGAAGGGCCGCCCCAATGAGTTGATCGAACTGGTGGTTCGTCGTGAGGGAGAACTTCTCTTCTTCAAGGCCAGACCTCAGTCGGTGGACGGAGAGGGTCGTCTGGGGATAGAGTTCAAGCCAGCGCTTAGCCTGCGGCGCTTTCCTCTGCATCAGGCGTTGGTGCAAGGAGTGAAGACCACAGGTCAGTTCCTGTGGCTTACCCTGTCTTTGCCAGTCATGCTGCTGCGCGGCAGCGTGTCGCTGGAAGCGGCGCGGCCCGTGGGCCCTGTGGGCATCTACCAATTGGCTAGCAGTGCGGCACAGTATGTTCTGGCCAGCGGCAGGTGGTTTGCCATCTTGGAGCTAGGGGGTATGCTGAACGCGGCCGTAGCGCTGACCAATCTGCTGCCGGTGCCAGGGCTTGACGGTGGACGATTGCTCTTCGTCATCGCCGAAGCCATACGAGGGAAGAGGGTAGCGCCGGAGCGCGAAGGGGCTATTCACTTCATCGGCATGATGGTTCTCGTTCTCCTGGCGGTGTTCATCACCGTTCAGGATGTCGTGCTCGGAGTTCCGGTACCAGATTGGTCTCAGATTGGCTTGTGAGGTCGGTAGTGGTACATCGGGAAGCGGCTGGACTGAACGTGCAGCCCAATGTGTCGGCTTGCCTGCGCCGCGGCAGGCAGGCTTGCCAGCGCGCTAGTTGGTGAAGCTCATGGAATGCAAGCGATGTGGGGCCGAGTTTGAAGGTGGCCTGTTGATATGCCCAGAGTGTGGGGCTCGTCAACGGCGACGCCCGAAGCAGGTACGATGTCGTCATTGCGGCAAGAAGACCTCGGCTCAACTCACCATATGTCCGTCGTGTGGGCGAGAGTTGAAACCTGCGCGGCTGCGGGGCGCAGGCTGGGTGCTCGTGGCTCTGGTGTTGGTGCCGGTCCTGGCGCTGCTTGTCAGTGGGCGACTGCGTCTCGATCTGAGTGGCTGGCGGCAGAGCACGGCTGACCGGCTGCGTGCTGCTGCTTCGTGGATGGCGGAAGCTCCAGCCGCTATGCTACCTACCGTCATCCTGCCACCCACCGCGACGCCCACGCCCTCTCCTTTGCCTACCTCAACGCCAACCCTCACTCCCGAGGCTACGGATACTCCGTCACCAGCGCCGACACCTACGCCTTCGCCCAGCCCGGGGCCGACCCTGGTCCATAGCACGTACAAGGTGCGGAGCGGAGATACGCCTGCCAGTATCGCCCTTCGCTTTGGCGTCACCGCCCAAGAACTGATGACGGCCAATAACATCATCAACCCCAGCGCCCTGCAGGTGGGACAGGAGCTCATCATTCCCATACTGCCGACAGCAACACCTACTGCGAGTCCCACTGCGTCTCCCACGCCCATGCCTCAACCCAGGGTTGCGACAACGGAGACGCCGGCGGCTGCGTTGCCGACGGCCACCTTCACCCCTACTGCTATGCTCACCCCCATGCCCACGACTGTGGCCGTCGCGGCAGCGGAAGAGCGCACCTATTATACGGTTCAGTCTGGCGACACGCTCAGTGGCATCGCCGGCCGATTTGGCATCACCACGCAGGCGCTGATGGCGGCCAATGGCATCACTGATGCCAAGGGGCTGCGGGTGAGCCAGGAGCTGGTGATCCCAGCACAGGGGGCTACGCCACTGCCTCTGCCAACTCCTCCGCCGACGCCCACGCCGTCGCCGACAACCACGCCCACCGCAGCGATGGGACACGCAGCACCTGTGCTCGTGAACCCGGGAGATGGCACACCGTATTCGGGGGGCGTCGAAACGCTCATCGAGTTGAAGTGGGACAGTGTGGGTACTCTGGCGGCAGATGAGGAGTACGTCGTCCATGTGGGCAGCGTTGACGCCGACGGGGAGACGGAGTGGCTTCAAGAAGGGCCCCTTGATCAGCAACCCCTGAAGGGTCTGAGTTGGCTAATGCCTGACTGGATGCACGGCAAGGCGTCGCAGAAATCTGGCCGAAAGTATTGGTGGTTCGTGCAGGTGGAGTGGGTGATCAGGGATGAGGCGGGGAATGTCGTCAGCCACCAACCTATCAGCCCGCAGAGCGAGCGTCGCAGCTTCAGTTGGCAGTGAGCGAGGACGGAGACCGTGATAGCGGAGCTTGATCGTATTCTGCAGCATCTGGCCGATGAGAGTCAGCCGCTGAAGCTGTCGACACTGTACACCCTCTCCGGCCTGGGTCGAGAGCAGTTGCTTTCTGTGCAGGTCGTATTCGATCGTCTGTCGTATGAGCGCAGGCGGGGAATGCTGCGTGCCTTGGTGGAGCTCACGGAGACGGCCATTGAGGTCGATTTCATTGCCCTGTTCCGTGGTTGCCTGAGGGATGAGGATGCCGATGTGCGCTTGTTGGCCATCGAAGGCCTGTGGGAAATCGAGGATGTCTGGCTTGTAGGAGAGTTGGTACGCTTACTGAAGGGCGATCCGCACCCCGCCGTGCGTGCTGCTGCTGCTGCTGCATTGGGGAGCTTCGTGCTCCTGGGAGAGCTAGGGGATATTGAGGCTGCTGTGGCGGCCAGAGCAGAGCAAGCATTGCTGGAGGCATACTTCAGCTCCGAAGAACCGCTGGATGTGCGGCGGCGAGCATTGGAGGCAGTGGCCTATTCCGCTGAGGTGGGCGTGGGAGATCTCATTGAGGAGGCGTACTACCAGGGTGAAGAGGAGATGCGCCTTGGCGCCCTTTTCGCCATGGGGCGGAGCGCCGACCAGCGGTGGTGCTCTATTGTTATCGAAGAGTTGGAGAGCCCGTCGCCGGCCGTGCGGTACGAGGCAGCACTGGCCTGTGGTGAATTGCAGCTCCGAGATGCGGTCGCTCTGCTGTCCCATCTCATTGACGATGCCGATAGCGAAGTGACGAATGTCGTTGTTGATGCGCTGGGCAAGATTGGGGGAGCAGAGGCACGGCAGATACTGCAGTCGTGCTGCCGCAGCGAGGACGAGGCCCTGCGGGCAGCGGCAGAGGAGGCGCTGGAGCAGGCCTTGTGGCTTTCCGACGGCGAGCTGGAGATCCTCCAGGCAAGAATTGGACACGGATCAACAGAGATTCGACGGATATACACAGATACATCCTGAGAAATCCGCGAGAATCCGTCCGATCCGTGGGAATCCGTGTCCTGCCTGAGTGATCATTGTCGCTGGGGCAGGCCATAAGCGGAGCGGAGATGAAAGAGAGGTGATTGTGGGCGAGAGCACCAACACGCTGTTCTTCGATGTGGAGACGCAACGGTTGGCTGACGAGGTGGGCGGCTGGCGTTATATCTCCAAGATGGGCCTGGCAGCGGCAGTGACCTATAGCACCGGCGATGGTCTGTTTCGCCACTACACTGAGGACCAGGTTGCCAACCTCGTCAGCGAGCTTCAGTCTGCTGACCTGGTCGTAGGCTTCAACATCTTGCGCTTTGACTACGAGGTGCTGCGTCCCTATACCACAGTGGACCTCCTCCGGCTGCCCACGGTCGACATGCTTGCGGACATCCACCGGCAACTCGGATTTCGCGTCAGCCTGGATTCGCTGGCGGTGGCCACACTGGGAACGAAGAAGTCGGCCGATGGGCTTGCGGCCGTGCGCTGGTACAAGCAAGGCCGGCTGGACGAGGTGCTGGCCTACTGCGAACAGGATGTGGTGGTCACCCGTGATCTCTACGAGTTTGGGCGTGCACACAAGTACCTTCAGTATCGTGACAAGTACCGGGGGTTGCGGCAGGTGGCGGTCAACTGGTGATTTGAGCCAGAGGACGCTTCATGGCTGAAGGGTTCGAACCTGCCTACGTGGCTCTGCTTCGCTCGGGGGAGTTGAAGCGGCGGGTCGCCGAGGCCTACGAGCGTCTGCGGGAATGTGACCTCTGTGCCAGAGAGTGTGGCGTCAACCGGCGGGAGGGTGAGGTAGGCGTCTGCCGCACGGGGGAGCGGGCGGTCGTGTGCAGCCACCATGCCCATTTCGGCGAGGAGAATCCGCTGGTCGGCACCCATGGCTCGGGGACGATCTTCTTCAGCCTCTGTAACCTGAATTGTCAGTACTGTCAGAACTACGACATCAGCCAGGTGGGGACAGGGCGGGAGGTGGAGCCCGAAGCTCTGGCGGCCATGATGCTGCAACTGCAGGCTGAAAGTTGTCATAACGTCAACTTCGTTTCGCCCAGTCACGTCGTGGCGCAGATCCTGGCGGGCGTGCTCATCGCTGCTGCAGCCGGGCTGCGGCTTCCGCTGGTCTACAACACCGGCGGCTACGATTCGATGGCCGCTTTGCGGCTGCTGGATGGCGTTTTCGACATGTACATGCCGGACATGAAGTATGCCGACGAAGTCGTGGGCCGTAGGTACTCGAAGGCGAAGGACTATCCGACGGTCAACCAGGCGGCTGTGAAGGAGATGCACCGTCAGGTGGGGGATCTGGTACTGGATGATCGGGGTGTTGCCCTGCGGGGGCTGTTGGTGCGTCATCTGGTGTTGCCCAATGGCCTGGCAGGGACGAGCGAGATTGCCCGTTTCCTGGCAGAGGAGGTGTCGAGGGACACCTACATCAACGTCATGGACCAGTATCGTCCGTGCTATCGGGCCAACGAGTATCCGGCGCTGGATCGGCGCATCACGCAGGCTGAGTACGAAGAGGCCGTGGCGGCGGTGCGGGCAGTCGGCCTGTGGCGGTTGGACAAGCGGCGGCCACGGCTTCTGTGGCTGACGCGCTGACGCCAGAGCTGAGATTGGTTGGATGTCAGACGAGCAAGCCAGTTCAAGGTACTGGAGTACTGGACGGCTGCGAGCCGTGGTACTGGGGCGAGTACAGGGCGTTGGCTTCCGCTACTTCACGCAGCGGGAAGCCGCTGCACTGGGGCTCGGTGGGTACGTTCGCAATCAGTGGGACGGTACAGTGGAGGTGGTCGCTGAAGGCCCTCGCCAAGCCCTTGAGCGGCTGTTGGCTCGCCTGCGCGTGGGGCCGCGGTCGGCCTATGTCCAAGAGGTGAGCGTGGAGTGGCGGGCAGCCACCCGCGAGTTTCGTTTCTTCAACGTGCGCTTCTGAGGCCCATTGTTTGGCTGTTTGGCGAGGCGTCCTTGTTGCATCGAAATCCAGAGCGCATTGCCTGGACTATCCTGATAATGCCGTTCGTCATCTTCACTTCCATCTTTCTTGGCTGTGACCGTACCTCTGAGCATTCGTATGGCGATCAGCCAGAAGAATCAGTGTTCATCCGTGGGAATCCGTGTCCTGTCTGCATCCGGTTCTCCCAGAAGCTAGAAGGTTGGCGAGGTGTCCTTGTTGCATCGAAATCCAGAGCGCATTGCCTGGACTATCCTGATTATCGCGTTCATCATCTTCGTCTTCTTGGCGGTGGCCGTACCTCTGAGCATTCGCTGGTACATCTTCTATGCCACCGTGCCGCTCTCGGCCCACCTCAGCCCTATCGAGGGCACGCCACTGATGTGGGAGCGGGCGGAGGAAAAGGCCCTGGGGGTGACGGGTCGCCGGGAGATTGGCGAACAGGTTAGGGTCAGAAGCGAGGATGCCTCCAGCGCCGTGGTCACCATAGGGCGGGGGGAGCAGAGTGAGACTGTCCTGGCCACTGTGCACCTCTACAACAATGGCGAGCTGGCACTGCGGCAGGTTCGAGAACCTCGCTTTGGTCTGAGTCCCGAGCCGGTTCGCGTGGTGGTGGAGGTGCTCGAAGGGCGGGCTCGCATTTCCGTTGCTCAGCCGGCGGCACGCGCTCTGGAATTCGTGGTGCACACTCCTCACTGTCAGGCCGAGTTGGCTGCCGGCAGTTATTCCGTGCAAGTCAGTGAAGACGAAACAGAGGTGGCGGTTCGATATGGCGAAGCACAGGTCACCGCGGCCGGCAAGCTGGTGACTGTGGGATTAGGCGAACGAACCGTGGTATCGTGGGGACAGGCGCCAGTCTCGCCCATGCCCGCAGCTCGAAACCTCATCGTCAACGGCAATTTCACCGAACCTCTCGCCCCTTCCTGGCAGACTGACATCTATCAGCACGCACCCGATGTGGCGGCGGGAGCTGCTGAGATCGTGATCATTGGTGGCCGGCGGACCGTGTTCTTCTCTCGGCGTGGTGAAGAAGGGATTCACACGGAAACGGGCATCAGCCAGATCATTGATCAGGATGTCCAGGATTACGATTTCCTCAGTCTGCACCTCGACGTCCGTCTGATGTATCAGAGCTTGCCAGGAGGAGGCTATCTGAGCTCCGAGTTCCCGCTGATGGTGCGCCTGGACTATACGGATATCTACGGCAAGGAGCGGTTCTGGGTGCATGGCTTCTACTACCAGGACCCAGACCCAGAGCAGAACTGGGCGATCCTGGACGGGGAGTGGATTCCCTCCTTCGTTTGGTACCCCTACGAGTCTGGAAACCTGATACAGTCCCTGCAGGCCACGCGGCCTGCACACATCAATAGCATCCGCATCTACGCTTCCGGCCACAACTACGAAAGCATGGTGGCGGAGGTGGGACTGACAGCTCGATAGAGACCGTTTGGCCACGAATTACACGAATTTCACTAATTTCCCCTTTTTTCGTGTTAATTCGTGCAATTCGTGGCTGATAACCCTGTTTGGTTCCGGCTCGTCCGGGGTAGGTAGGCACGGGCAAGATGCAGACACCAATGTCTGAACGACAGCGCTTTCGCCTTTGGCGTGTGGACGGCCTCCTGTTGGCCCTTGCACTCGCGCTGTTTCTGGCTTTGGGTGGCCATCAACTGGGATTGCCTGGCCTGCACTACGACGAAGCCAAGGAAGCGGGGAACAACGCGCTGCAACTCCTGCGGGGCCTGCCTGTGACAGCATTTCGCGACGCTGGCCTCCCTCTGGGCTCTTGCCTGTTGCCGCTCATGGTGCAGGACTACATCGGCGCACTGAACGTCTACATGGCCATCCCCTTTCTGGCCTTGTTCGGCGTCAGCGTGCCGGCGCTGCGGTTGCTGCCGTTGCTGACAGCGTCGGCGACGCTGGTGCTGCTGTACCTCTTGGCCAAGGAGGCCTTCGGTCGCCGCGCGGCGGCGATGTCCACCCTGCTGCTGGCGGTCAACCCCTCGTTTGTCTTCTGGAGCCGTCAGGGCATCTTCGTCACCAACGTTACGGCGACGCTGGCTGTAGCCAGCACGCTGACCGCTCTGCGGTGGTGGCGCCACCGCCGGCCTCGTGATCTCTACGTCACTGCCTTTCTGTGGGGACTGGGGATCTATGCCAAGCTCCTCTTCGTCTGGATTATCGGAGCGATCATTGGCGTCTGCGCCATCAGCCAACTGGGTCCGTGGATAGGCAACGCGTTGAGGGCGGGATCAGACCCTTCCTCTTTTTCTTCCGGCCGCCATTCTCCATCCCTTACCTCTCGTTCCTCGTCCCTGAGCGCTCGGCGTCTGGCTCTGAGTGTGCTTTGCTGTCTGTTTCCCCTGACTCCGCTGATCCTGTTCAACTTCCGCACAGGCGGCACGCTGATCTCTATCTTCGGCAATCTGGACTCCTCGTACTACGGCGTGCGCAACGCCGCCTTTGGAGCCAACTTCCTGGAGCGGGTGCAGCAACTGCTGGCGCTGTTGCGGGGCGACCATTTCTGGTACCTGGGCGACGGCATCGCCAACGGTGCAGCTCCCTGGCTGGCCATTGGCCTCATCGCTCTCTTGCTCCTGATCTCACTTCTGGGACTGCGTCGCCGACCTCATCCCTCGTTTCTTATCTCTCATCTCTTGGCCCTCTTGTCTCTCGCTTTCTGCTTCCTGTTCGTCGTTCAGAGTAGCTTTACCGTCTCCGATCTCTTCATCACTCATTATGCCATTCTGCTGCCATTTGTCTTCTTGACGGTTGGGGCGATCGCTGACGGTTTGCTGCGCTGGGGCGGACGGGCCCCGCTTGGGGTGGGGCTCGTACCTGTTTTGGTCGCCTTGATCTGGTGGGGGGCTGGTGACCTGTGGGTAACGGTGCAGTATCACCGGGCGCTGGCGGCCAGTGGCGGTCATGCGGCGCACTCCGATGCCATCTATGATTTGGCAGAGTACCTGGATGCCCACAACGTGCGCTCACCGGTGGTGCTTGACTGGGGAATGGAGGCACCTCTGTATTTTCTCACCGCTGGTCGCGTGCAGCCAGCGGAGGTCTTCGGCTACGAACAGCTCAATGCGCCCGATGCGGGTTTCGTCGAGCGATTGCGCTTCTTCCTTGACGATCCGTCGAACGTCTACCTGTTCCACGTGCCCGAGGAGACGGTGTTCCGTGGCCGACGCGAGGTTTTTGACCGGCTGGCGGCTGAGGCGGGTCTTGTTCCTCGCGTCGAGGCGGTGTTCTACGAGCGCAGCGGGCGCATGATCTTCGTCCTGACGCGGGTCGAACCGCTGTGAGGAATAGCAGCAATAATGAGGACATCCCGTTGCTACTTGGCACAAGGTGTGCTCTATTCACGGCAGAGTGTGCAAACCCGGCAGGCAGGAGGCGAGACTAATGAGCCCATCCCGTTGCTACTTGGCACAAGGTGTGCTATACTCACGGCAAGGTGTGCAAACCCGGCAGGCAGGAGGCGAGTATGATGCGTATTCAGGATTTCCCCCGTCCCCAGGCAGATAACGGCCGCGGGCTACATTGGTCGGCTAGCCTGTATCATCCCACCGGATCAGATTTGGACTTCTGGATTGACGAGCTGCGGGCGATGAACATCAAGTGGGTGAAGCTGCTGGACGATGGTGGCTGCAGCTCCCTGGAGTTGTGCCAGCGGTTGCGCGAGGCCGACATCATGCCTGTTGTGCGCATGTGGCGAGACAGGCCCAATCCAGGCCACCTGGAGGGGCGGCAGGTGGATGCTGTCCGTCGCCTGATTCGGCATGGCGTGCGCTACTTCGAGACGAACAACGAGCCAGACTTGCCAGCCGAATGG
>CBDURC010000017.1:0-23480 GCA_965369635.1 uncultured Anaerolineales bacterium
GATGCCATCGACCCACACGTCCCTGTCTCCTTCGCCGGCGAGGGCCAGTGAGAGTTCAGCCACTGTCGCCTTGGCCATTTTCAACGTCGTGCGCCTCATGATTTCCTTCAACCGGTGAGCGTCACCGTTCGCCACCAGGCTGTAGCCCGTCAGTTGAGGGAAGCGCTGGCGAGCTTCGACTGGGCCGGTGTTGGCCGAGATCTCCACTCCCACCACGTCCAATGACGGCGGGATGAAACCCAGGTTGGCGATGATGCTGTAGGCAGGCCGATCCACGTGGGCGGGAATGCACAGCCCTCCCAGGTCATGTACCCGCTGCACAACCTCCTCGACGGTGAAGAAGGTTGAGGCTATGAGCAGGCGGTCGAGATGGCCCGCCGGATCGCCATGGGCATCGAGCAGCAGTTGCTCTCCGAAGAGTGACTCGTCGTTTTTCAGCGGCGGCATGTTGGCATAGACTTGTTCCTGCCAGCAGGCTGTTTGCTCTAAGGTGTCGAACAGAGTCAACAGGTGCACCTCCTCACGGGTCTGAACCTCCATGCCTGGAAGCACCGTGATGCCCGTGCCTCGTGCGGCGTTGACCACTGCTGCACAGTTCTCCGCCGAGTTGTGATCGGTGACGGCTATGATCTGCAGCCCCAGTTCCTGCGCCCGCTCCACGATCAGTTCTGGGAGCATCTCTAGTTCGGCGCAGGGCGAAAGACAGGTGTGAATGTGCAGGTCGGCGGCGAAAAAGGGAGGCGACATAGCAGCTGCCTTATCGATCTCTGCTGACCTACCAGTCGTTCCCCACTCAGGCTCCGGCAGACTCCATGGACTTCCAGACCAACTCAATGATGTCCATGGCCCGCATGCGGATCTTGTTCTGGCGTGCTCCCTCCTGTAGTGTCCGCTTGCACTGCTGGCAGGCCGAAAGGACGTACTTGGCGCCGGTGGCCTGCGCTTGCGCCGCCCGCTGTCCGGCCACCGTTGCGGTCACGGTACGGTCGGATACCTCGACGTCACCACCGCCGCCACAGCAAACTGCATTCTCACGGATGGCCGACATCTCGCGGAAGTCGAGCCCCGGGATGTGGGCCAGCACCTCCCGCGGCGCGTCGTACACGCCGCTCTTGCGACCCAGGTCGCAAGGATCGTGGTAGGTCACCGCCTCTTCCACCGCTCCCAGGGGGATAGGCCCGCCCCGCCCCAAGCGGGGCCCGTCAG
This sequence comes from uncultured Anaerolineales bacterium, assembly GCA_965369635.1. GTDB lineage: Bacteria > Chloroflexota > Anaerolineae > UBA3071 > UBA3071 > UBA3071. Next base: position 1,207 of record CBDURC010000017.1, read on the forward strand.
CAAGCAGTTCCGCCAGGTACTCGGTGGCGTGCTGGAACTTGATGCCGGAGACATCAGCGTACTCAGGGTAGAGATGAGCCCAGGCATAGAAGCAGGAGGGGCAGGAGAAGACGATACGTTTCACTCCGATGTCTCGCGCCTTCTGGACATTGTGCCGAGCTAGCTCTGCCATCTGGCTGCCCATGCCGGCGATGTGGAGGGGATAGCCGCAGCACCACTCGTCGCCCCCTACGGTCGTGAAGTCCGCATCCGCTCGGTCGAGGATCTGCACCATGGCTTGAGGGATGCTGTACACCCGGGGATAGAAAGAGCTGACACAGCCGATGAAGTACAACACCTCGGCTTGCTTCTTCCCCGGCTTCACGCCCAGTGGGATACGCGCCAGGTTCTGGCTCCAAATGCTGCGCGTGGCGTTGTCGTCGCCAGAGATGTTATAGTGCGTGGCGATGGTCTCCCCGAACGTCTTCATTCCCTCAGGAACGTTGATGTCGCTATTGAAGGAGTACTCCTTCAGGGCGATCATGGCCTCCATGAGGTCAATGCCCCGCGGACACTGCACCTGGCAGGACTTACACGTGGTACAGAGCCAGAAGGTGTGGCTCTTCAGCACCTCGTCGCGCATGCCCAGATTGACCATGCGCCACACCTGCCGCGGCGTGTAATCCATGGCATAGGACGTGGGGCACGTGGCAGAGCAGGTGCCGCACTGAATGCAGCGCCGTAGCTTCTCCAGCGGATCAATGACTTCGAGGAACGAACGGTCGAGAGCCACACTGGCCAGATCGAGTGTCTCCAGCGTCATGAAGATTCCTTCCTTGAATTTAGTAAGTTAGGCGAGGCAAATCGCCCTAGCTCTTCCTCTTCTGCTGCGATCAATGCCTGGAGCCACTTCCGCACCGCCGGATGCGTCAGCGGCACCTCTTCCAACTCAGCTCGGATGTCTGCCGTGTCGAATTGGAACTCCCGCCCATCCACCCGGTGAACGTAGTGCAGATCGCACGACGATCCGGATAGGATGACGGCCAACAGTGTTCCTGTCATATCGCCCAATGGGGCGCGGTCGATGTGGCTGTGTTGAAAAGCAGCTTCAAGAGTAGTGCCTTCTCCCAACTGCGACGAGATAGTCAGCCCCCCGTTGCAGCGCTCTGCGGCGGCCTTGAAGAGGGGAATGCCTAACCCCACATGGCGCGTGCTGCGCGTGGTGAAGAAGGGGTCGAAAACGCGAGCTAGTTGCGTTTCGCTCATGCCTCGGCCGTTGTCTCCGACGGTGATGGTCAGCCAATCTGCAATCAGGTCCTCGTCAATAGTCAACTCGATGGAAGTAGCTCCTGCTTCCAACGAGTTCTCGAGGGCGTCCAGAATGTGTAAACTCAGCTCGCGCATACAGTCAGACCAGTCAGCTGACCTCGGAGTCTCAATGCTTCTGAGAGCGCATTGGCCATTCTCTGACCCTTCACCCGGCGGTTCGCTTCCGCCGATCTGCACTAGTCCACCCTTCTCACACCCAGTTCAAAGAGCCTGCCGACCACGGTGAACGTCGTGAGGGGGGTCATCAGGATAGGGATACCTTCCTGTTCCGCCTTTTCCACGGTGGCGGCATCGGGTACCATCCCTTCGGTAATGATGATGCCAGCCAGGTTGAGCAAACTAGCCACGGCCACGATGTTGGGATGGCTCTGCAGAGTGACCCAGACGTTGCCTTCCTGCGCTTTGGCCATCACACAACTCAGCAGGTCGGAGGCGTAGCCACCTGTAACCTCCGCTCCCAGTTTTCTTGCGGCCGTGCGTACTTCCAATGGGATTTGACGGCAGAATTCTTCCAGTGTCACTTCTCGCCCTCCCTGTTGAGGTAGATCACTGCCTCCAAGAAGGTTCCGTTGCCGGGCGGGCATTCCAATCGCATCTCGTCCGCGCAGCTTCGGATGTTGGGCAAGCCCATGCCGGCTCCAAAGCCCAATTCCCGCATCCACTCGGAGGCAGTAGAAAAGCCGGGCTGCATGGCCCGTTCAATATCGGCGATGCCCGGCCCTGTGTCCGTGACCCGGATCACTATCTGCCCAGGCTGAACCTCAGCCACGATCTCGCCCCCTTCATCGGCGTGGAGGACGATGTTCATCTCCGCCTCATAGGCCGCGATGGCCGCCCTGCGGACGAGCTGCGTGGGTATCTCCAGGCGCGTCAGAACGAGCTTGATGTTGCTGGAAGCCTCTCCGGCGTGCTCCAAATCTCGGGCCATGATGTTGTAGCGCAGGATGAGGCTGGTACAGTCCGAAACGATGTCCTCAAAAATGTGACTGGCTCGATAGTGGCGTATCTCTTCCTCGTGATGCTCAACCTGCAGCTTTTTCAGCAACCCTTCGATGATATCGCCCCGGGTGAGGATGCCTATCAGTTTCTTGTCATTGTCAACGACGGGAAAACGCCCAAAGCCAGGGTCACTGAAGCGGTTGACAGCCATGACAACAGGTTCATCGGCATAGAGGAACACAGGGTCTCGGGTCATCTTCTTCTCCACCGTAACCCCCATTTCCCCTCCTGCCAGTGCTTCGATCAGATCTTCAATGCTAATGATGCCCACCAATACGCCGTTCTCCATAACTGGCACCCCAGAGATGCGATGTTCCCGCAAGATCTCTCTCAGTTCGGTCATGGAGATCTGGGGTGACACCGTGATTACCTCTCTGGTCATCACATCTTCGATCTTGAGCTCGTAAACGAGTTCCTGAGCTCGGGTAATCCCTGGCATTTCAAGAACCAGCCCGCCGGAGTGTCCTGGAGTTTCCGATCACCGCTACCTCACCAGATCTATGCGCCCAGATATGTCGCAGCCCCTCAAGCCTGCCCCATACAGGCGGCCGCACATCTCGAACATGGTGTGGGGGCTGGTCGCCGCGGGAATACCCTTTTCTTTTGCCAGGGCAACCGTTTCCGGCGGCGGATGCTTGCCGCGCACAAAGATAATGGCTACCATGTCGGCCATCTCCACCGTGCGCACGACCTGAGGATTACACAAGCCGGTCAGCAGCACGCAGCCAGGCTCGGCCAAGGCCAAGACGTCGCTCATCAGGTCGGCCGCACCGGCGCATGGGACTTCCACATTGAGATCAGCGTCGAAGAGCAGGGTTCCTTCCACAATAGAGATAACCTCGCCAAGTTTCATGTCCTCTCACTCCCATCAGAGACTACCCGTCTTTTTCTGCCAAGCCAGAAGCCCGATGCCAGCCCAACCTTTGCTGCATCCTCAGCACCCGCTCGCGGATGCGCTCGGCCATCTGCCCATCTGTGTCTCATCCCCGCTAACGATAGGCATTGACCATCATAACGCAAGGGAAGGATTTTGTCAACCTACGAGACGGTTTGATAGCCCTCGCGTACAAAGGAGGAAGCGTGTGCCTTCCCCGTCGTTTCATCCTGACGCAAATCCCAAAGCACGACAATGACTTAGCGCATACTCGCCAAGCTTCCTAGAAGCGCTTGCAGGATATAGGTCGCCGCTCGCTTGTCCAGCGGTTCGTTGCCGCTGCCGCACTTGGGGCTGACGATGCAACTGGGACAGCCGTCGGCGCAGGGGCAATCGCGCACGACTTCCAGCGTGGCCTGCCACAGTTCTGGCAGCAGTTCGAACCCCTTCTCGGCGATGCCTACGCCGCCGGGGAAAGCATCGTAGATGAATATCTGAGCTTGCTCCGTGTCCGGATGGGAAGGCGTGGAAAGCCCGCCGATATCCCAACGGTCGCACATGGCGAAGAGGGGCAGGATGCTGATGGCTGCGTGCTCCACCGCGTGCAGGCCGCCCAGAAAATTCAGCCCTCGTCGCGTCACGTTCCGCCGCACCTCCGGCGGTACGTCCCACCACAGCGCCACCGTCTCGAAGGTTTGCACGGGCATGTCCAGCCGCTCCTCGCCCAGCACCGCCTCCGAATACTGCTGCAACCGCCGATAGCCGATGATCTGGGAGGACACCCGCACCTGGCCGAGGTAGGCGGTGGTTGAGCCTAACTGACGATGGGCCTGTGAGTGTTTGATGCGCACGTCGTTCCACTCGCGCGGCTGGGTGTAGTAATCTACCTCCACCGGACGAACGATACCACTCTGCATCTGCGGGTCGTACTGGGTAACCAGGTAGGTCTCGCCCTGGTGCAGGTAGATGGCTCCCGGATGCGCCCGCAGCGGCGCTGTAGCCGAGTCCATCTCCTCCAGGGTGCGGTAGCCGTCGGCCTCGTTGAGCAAGACGAAGCGCTCGCTGCCGGCCGAGCGCAAGCTGACGTCCTGGGCCGGATAGTCGCCGCGGCTGTAGAACCAGCGCTGGCCGCGGTAGTCCAGCGCCCCCTGCCGCTCCAACTGCACCATAGCCTCCACGAAACCAGGGCCGAATAGCAGTTCATCGTCGAACGCGGCCGCGCCGCTGCCCTGCTCCGGCTCAACCGAAAGCGGCACCTCGTGCGCTGCGCATGGCAGATGCTTCAGCAGTACGTAGACATTGTCGGGGTCAATGAGCGCATGCTCCAGCGACTGCCCGAACAGCTCCTTTGGGTGGCGCATGAAGTATTGGTCCAGGGGATTGTCGAGGCCGATAAGCATGGCCAGCGAGGCCCGCTCGCCGCGCCCCGCCCGCCCGGCCTGCTGCCAGAAACTGGCCACCGCACCCGGATAGCCCACCAGTAGAGCGGCGTCCAGATGCCCCACGTCAATGCCCAGCTCCAGCGCCGTGGTGGCGGTCACCGCCAGCAGTTCGCCCCGAAACAACTCCTGTTCGATCTGGCGTCGCTCCCGCGGCAGGTAGCCAGCGCGGTACGCTTTCACCCGTCCGACCAGTTGAGGGTCCGTCCTTTGCAATGCTTCTCGGACGTAGCGCAGGATCAGCTCGGCCACGCGGCGGGAGCGGGTGAAACAGATGCTGCGTATCCCCTGGCGCACCAGCTCTGCGAGCAACGCCGTTGCCTCACCGTTGGCGCTGCGGCGCGCCGTGCGTGCCCGATCCACGAAGGGTGGGTTCCAGAGCACGAAGCGGCGCGGGCCATGCGGCGAGCCGTCGTCGTCCACCACGCTTGCCTCCAGTCCTGTGAGCAAGCCGAAGTGCTGGGCGGGGTTGGCGATGGTGGCCGATGAGGCGATAAACTGTGGCTGACTGCCGTAGAATGCACAGACGCGGCGCAACCTCCGCAACACGCAGGCTACCTGCGAGCCGAAGATGCCGCGGTATTGGTGCGCCTCGTCCAGAACGACGTAGCGCAGGCCGCGGAAGAAGTTGGCCCAGAGGTGGTGGTTGGGCAGAATGCCCATGTGCAGCATGTCGGGATTGGTCAAGATGATGCGGGCTGTGCGGCGGATGCGGGAACGGGCCGAGCGCGGCGTGTCGCCGTCGTAAGTAGCAAATGGCTGATGGCCGCTGGCTGATAGCGTACTGCCGCGCGCCAGCACGCGCAGCGCCCTCAGTTGATCCTGCGCCAGCGCCTTGGTGGGGAAGAGATAGAGGGCACGGGCAGTGCGGTCGGTCAGCAGCGTCTCCAGCACCGGCACGTTGTAGCAGAGCGTCTTGCCGCTGGCGGTGGAGGTGGTCACGACAACGTTCTGACCATTGAGCGCCGCGTTGATCGCCTTGGCCTGGTGGGTGTATAGCCGCGGGGCGCCGGTGCGTTTCAGTGCCGCTCGCAGCGCCGCATTCAGTGGACGCCGCAGCTCGTCCTGAGTTCCGTCGAAGGGCTTGCCGTAGCGGGCCTTGCGCGCCGCCACCCGCTGCACGTGCACGATCTGACCGCGATAGAATCGCTGGCGTTTGATCTGCTGGAGGAAGGCGGCGGGATCCATGCTGCTATTCTACCACATCTGTACCAGAAAGACGAAGCCCCTTCCCTCATACGCAAGAGGCGAAGGGGCGATCTTCTAGCACCCCCGGGGCGACTCGAACGCCCGCACACGGCTCCGGAGGCCGCTGCTCTATCCGCTGAGCTACGGGGGCATGTCTCGGAGTCTACCACAGAAGAGAAGTGTTGGCAAACTCTGTGCAGGAGGCTGGGGGGTGAATCCGCTGGAATGCTTGGCCTCCTGGCAAGGGCTGAGAGATGAAGGCGCTAATAGGCACAGACAGACGCGGACCAACGACAATGCTCGGAACTGGCCCGCACCGGTCAGGTTGACTCGTGAGAGTTCCCCAGTCCTACCGGAAGTCCTTCGGATTGAGTTCCACTACCTCGTAGATCGCCTCAATAGGAGCTATCTTCAGTACCTCTCCCAATGCTGCGCGGATGGCATCCTCATCGGGGGCATTCCAGAGGCAGAACATCTTGCTAGCATCCACTGCGAGCCAACTGCCGAGCCATTCGGTGTCCGGCGCATCGGCCATGGCGACGGCCTGCACGGCTTTGAACAACGTATCCTGGGTCGCTTCCTCCGCCACAGGAGTGTGAACTACTATGTACTTGGCCATGGGTGCTTGCCTCCCCTCATTCTCTCGCTCTCGAAGTCTACTTCCCGTTCCAGCTTCATCTCGCACGAACTGGCCCAGCGAGTGAATTCCGTTGTCTGCGCGAAGCCGTCGTCGTCCAACAAGCCCTGGCGGTACAACTCGTAGAAATCCTTTGAGGTAACCCCGCACTTGCGCTCGTACGCTCGTATTCGCGCTTCAAGGGCGTGCAAATTGGATAATCTCTTCCAAAGTCATCGTCTTTCCCCTGGTCTCACCTGGTTTCCTCCCAGCCATCGCCTGTTTATTCTAACACGAACAAGTGAAACCTGCAAGGCTTACGACTCCGCCAGCACCTGTCCCATCTGTGCGGTGCCGTAGCCGCCCAGCGCTTCCACCGCGGCAGCGAAGTGGGGATCACGAATCAAGACCAGCAGCGGCTGCAGTAACGCGCTCTCGTAATGCTCGGCGGGGAAAACCAGGTCGTAGCGTTCCTCTAACAGCGGCACGAAGTCCAATCTCAGCGCCCGCGCCGCGGCCAGGATGCCCAGCCCACAGTCGGCCGCCCCCGATTGCACCGCTGCGGCCACAGCCAGGTGCGTGAACTCCTGCCGCTCGTAGCCCTGGATGTTCCGCGGGTCAATGCCTCGCCGCTTGAGCTCATGGTCCAGAAGCACCCGCGTGCCCGATCCTCGCTGGCGGTTGATGAACATCACGCCCTCACGCATCAGGTCTTCCATGGCCTGGATGGACTTGGGGTTGCCCGGCGGCACGATAAGCCCCTGCACGCGGGTGACGAAGCCCATCAGAACGATGCGCCGGTCCGGCAGCAAGCGGCGGATGTAGTCCGCGTTGTACTCGCCGGTGTTCTCGTCCAGCAGGTGCGAGCCAGCCAAGTGGGCCTCGTTCCGCTGCAAGGCCAACAGCCCGCCCAGACTGCCCACGTGCGAGGAACTCAGCCGCAGCCCCGGATTCCGCTGCGCCAGCCGGTCGGCCAGCAGATCCAGGGTCAGGTCGTGGCTGCCGATGATGACGATGCTATTGCGGATGATCTCGGGCGGGCGCAGAAGCTCCACTGCCACGGTCTCGCTAGCTTCGTAGCCCTGGCTGAAGCGGGGTATGCGCAGGATGCCGTCGGCCCGCACCAGCGACATGATGATGCCCGCGCCTCGGGGCAGCGGCGTGGCCACCACCCGTTCCCCTACCTGGCCTACCGCCACGCGCAGGAACTCCTCCTCTCCAGCGGGCGAGAAGACCTTGCGCGTCAGCGTCGCCTGCAGGGTCTCAGGCCGCGGCGGTGCAGGCTGCCCCAGCCAGCGGGCGACCAGCGGACCGGCCAGTAGGTCGAAGGTCAGGAGCGCCGAGACGGGATAGCCGGGGATGCCCATGACCGGCTTGTCGTGGGCCACGCCGAGGATAACGGGATGACCGGGGCGGATGGCGATGCCATGCACCAGCACCCGTCCAAGTTCGCGGAAGACGTCGGCAGTGTAGTCCTCAGAGCCCGCCGAGGAACCGGCGTTGACCACTACCAGATCGTGGGTCTCCAGCGCTGCCACCACACTGGTCTTGATGGCCCCGAAGTCATCGGGCACGGGAGTCAGGCGCGTCGCCTCGCCGCCCCATTCCTCGACTTTGGCCGCCAACATGATAGCGTTGTATTCCAGAATCTCGCCGGGGCGCGGCTCGCTGCCCGGCGGCACCAGTTCCGTGCCCGTGGGCAGGATAGCGACGCGGGGCTTGCGCCGCACGCTGACCGTCGTGTGCCCACTGCCGACGATGGCTCCCAGGTCCTGGGGGCGCAGCTTGTGATTAGCCGGCAGCACCAACTCGCTGGCTACCATGTCCTCGCCCATGGGCCGGACATGTTGCCAGGGGACCACAGAAGCCAGGATTTCGATACTTGCGGCTCTTGGCTTGGTCTCCCAGGTGCGAGATGGCAGTTGGGTATTGGGTATTGGATATTGAGAACTCTGGGTGCTGAGCTCTGGGCTCTGATCTTCACTGAGAAGCTGGGTGTCTTCGATCTTGATCACCGCGTTCATGCCTTGTGGGAGTGGGTCGCCCGTGTCCACAGCGATGGCTTGGCTGCCCACCTGCAACCGCAGCGGTGAGGTCTCGGTCGCCCCGCGGGTATCTTCGGCCCGTACAGCATAGCCATCCATACCAGCGGCGTGATAATGGGGCGAAGAAAGGCGCGCCCACACCGGCTCGGCGGTCACTCGGCCCAGCGCGTCGGCCGCGGGAACTGGCTCGCCAGGCAGTGGATCAGCAGCGCCTGCTTCTTCCATCGCGGCCCACCAGCGGGCAAGAGCCTCTTCCAGCGGGATGTCTTCAAGATAGATGCGTCGTTTCACCATTGTTCACCATGGGCGTTTTTTTTGGAGCGGGCCGTACTACGCCGCCGGGCGACGCTGGATGGGATTCAGACTAAACAGCAACGCCTGATGGCCGGCGTGCCCTTTACTATGATTACACCTGTCTCAAAAGGCTCTTCGGCGTCTAGCGGAATCGTTCGGCGAGTCACTTCTGAACGCTCCAGACGCAGAGCAGGCAACTCACTTACGATATCGTCAACTGTTCAAGGCCGAAGCCCGAACCTGGAACCTGAAACCTACAATACCTTCAGTGCAGATGTACAATCACCGTGTCCCCCTCCGAAACCCCTCCGCTGTCCAGAGGGATGACGAATTCCCCATCGGAGCGAATGAGGGTGTAGATGAGGTTGGATTTGCCGAAGATGGGCACGGCCCACAGTTCGCCGTCTTGCTCCTCCAGCCGCACCTGAACGTGATCTTCGCGGCCGGTGGCGCTGGGCACGTTACGCGCCAGCCGTGCTTGCAGGCTACGCTCCACTTGCAGCTCGGCTCCCTGAAGCAAATGAATGGTGGGGATGACGAACAGGCGGAAGGTGTTCATGGCGCTGACCGGATTGCCGGGTAGGCCAAAGGCTGCCTTGTCTCCACACACAGCGAGGATGGTCGGTTTGCCGGGGCGCAGGGAAACGCCGTGCACCAGTACGCCTGGCTCCCCGAGGCTCTCGATCACCTGTGCCGTCAAGTCGCGGGCGCTGACGGAGCTGCCGGCGGACATCACCAGCAGGTCGGCCTGGGCCAGCGCGGCCGCAGCCGCTGTCTGCAGAGCCTCCAGGTCATCGCCGATGATGGGCTGATGCAGGGGGATGCCGCCTGCCTGCTCGGTCAGCGCAGCCAGCGTGGTGCTGTTGATGTCCCGCACCTGACCAGGGCCGGGCTCCTGCTCCGGCGGCACCAGTTCATCTCCCTGCGAGAGGATGGCCACCCGCGGCCGCCGGGCTACGGCCACCTCGGTAATGCCCAAGGCCAGCAGGCCGCCTAGATCCTGCGGGCGCAGCTTGTGCCCAGCGGGCAGCAGCGCGTCGCCGCGGCGCACGTCCTCTCCTACTTGGATCACGTTTTCCCCCACGGCCACCGGCTTCAGTACCTCGATGCTCGTCTCGTCCACCGGCTGGGTGAGCTCGACCATGACCACGGCGTCGGCTCCGGGCGGCAGCGTGCTGCCGGTCTGCACCAGGGCGCATTGGCCAAGGGCGATGTGCATCTCCGGCGCTTCGCCCATCATCACTTCTCCCACCACGTCCAGGTAGGCGGGCAGGCCAGGGGAAGCACCGTAGGTATCGGCGGCGCGCACCGCGTAGCCGTCCATGTTGCAGCGGGGGAAGGCGGGCAGGTCGTGCGGCGCGGTCAGGACTTCGGTGAACTCCGTCGAGCCGTCTTCGGCCAGCACGCGGCCGAGCGCTTCCCGCACAGGCACGCGCTCGACGGCCACTCGCGGCTCGAAATGCTCACGGAAGACGCGCCACGCCTCATCCGGCGGGCACAGGTCGAGCAGTTCAGGCAAGGGCTCAGGCCTCCCATTTCGGTGTGTGACTACGACATTCGTCGTTCCTGGCAGCATTGTACCATCATTCGTACTCACTCACAAAGGGAGCGATCCGGAAGCTCAAGACGTCTCCAGCCTGCCGGCTGATGGCGGGCCGAACTTGACAGGAAGAAGGCTCTGAGGTATCGTTTCCAAGGGTTGTAGTACGTGGGACGCAGCAGAGGGGAGGCGCAAGTTAATGGTGGACGAACTACACATCGAGCCGGCCGCTGTAGTGAATGAGCTGGTGGCCTTCATCCGCCAGACGGTCGAGGACCTCCGGCGAGAGGGAGTTATCGTCGGCCTGAGCGGAGGGATCGACTCGGCGGTGACGGTAGCCCTCGCGGTCCGTGCCCTGGGCCCGGAACGGGTGCTGGGGCTGATCCTGCCGGAGAGGGACAGCGCGCCGGAAAGCAAGCGGTTCGCCCGGCGGCAGGCTCAGGGATTGGGCATCCGTTGCCGGACGGTGGGTCTGACCAAACTGCTGCTCCTGATGGGAGTCTACCGGCAGGTGCCGCTGTGGCTGCTGCCCACCCGCCGCCTCAAGGCCAAGATGGTGCGCCGCTACTACGCCAGCTACACCGAGGCACTGGGTGAGGGAGAGACCCCCTTCTCTGTTGTGATGGTGGGGACGCGAGGGGTGAGCGGCCCGTGGCTCAACCAGTCGGTTGCCTACCATCGGGTCAAGGTGCGGCTGCGGATGGTCCTGCTCTACTACTACGCCGAACTGCACAATCTGCTGATGCTGGGCACCGATAACAAAACGGAGCTGGCGGTGGGCTTCTTTGTGAAGTACGGCGACGCCGCCGCGGACGCGAACCCGCTGGCCCCTTTCTACAAGACCCAGGTGCGGGCTCTGGCGGCCCATCTGGGTGTGCCGCAGGAGATCATCGCCCGCCCCCCCTCGCCGGACATCCTGCCCGGCCTGACCGACGAGGGAGCGATCCAGATGGACTACGCTACCCTGGATCGGGTGCTGTGGCGGCTGGAACGGGGGATGGACGTCGAGGCTATTGCCCTCGACTTGGGCCTTTCACAGGAGCGCGTGCGCTACGTAGAGACGCTGACCCACCGCGCTGAGCACTTGCGCAACTCGCCTCGCGTTCCCCTGCCTCGTGCTGGCAGGGAGAGAGGGGCCCGAGTATGAAGAGGAACGGTTACGAAGCCGGGTCTCTCCGTAATAATGTGCGGCTGTGCCGTATTTGACAGGAAAGAGACGCTGTGTATAATATTTTTGTCTTCTAAGGAATTTTCGTGTTCATGGAAGAGGCATAACCATGAAGCTCACCGGACGCCAGCGACAGTTTCTGAATAGCTTCCTCGACCTCTATCGGGAGACCCGCCAGCCGCTGCACTACTCGGCCGTCGCTGAGCGGCTGGGCGTCAGTGCTATGACGGCGTATGACATGCTCCGTCTTCTGGAGGAGCGGGGTTTGCTCGCCTCCGAGTACGTCTTGCCCGAACGGGGACCAGGCCGCTCGACCATCGTTTTTCGTCCCACGGAGAAGGCCACGGCCTTGATGGCCCAGTTGGCCGGCGAGGGGTGGGATCGGGAAGAGTGGGAAGGAGTGAAGGAACGGATCCTACAGGCCCTGCGAGAGGGTCGGGGTACGGACTACCAGGGTCTGCAGGAGGAGATCCTGCTGCGCATCCCGGAACGAAAGTCGCCCATGCTCTATGGGGCGGAGATGATCACCGCCGTCCTGCTGCATCTGCACCAGTTGAAGGAAGGGGCGAAGGGCAGCGGCTTGCTGGAAAGCCTGCGCTCTCTGGGGCTGCCGGGCGAACTGGCCGGTTTGACCCTCGGGCTGAGCTTCGTGGAGAGAGCCAATCGTCGTATCACCTCTTTGCTTCTCTCTTACAGCCGGAAGTACCAGGAGTATCTGGCTCGTTTGAGCAGCGATGGCAAGCAGCGGCTTTCCGACTTTGCTGAGGAGGTGATGAGAATTGTGGAAACCTGAGGGCCTGTAGACCTTTTTCTTGGCTCATTTCTTTTGTCTTCTTGGCTTGCTTTGTTTCCTAGGGAGGAACATCATGGTTAAGATCGCTCTTGTCACCGATAGCACGGCTTATCTGCCGCCGGCATTGATACAGCAACATGGGATCCACGTGATCCCCGTCTACGTTCATTTCGGGAGTGAGAGCTTCCGCGATGGCGTAGAGCTGACGACCGCTGAGTTCTACGACCGGTTGGCGCGTGCCGACACATTGCCTACCACTTCCCAGCCTTCGATCGGCGATTTTCTGGAGTTGTACCGCCGCCTGGGCCAGGAAGCGGAGGCCATCGTCTCCATCCACATCTCCAGCGGCCTGAGCGGCACCATACCCTCCGCGCTGGGCGCCCGGCAAACGCTCCTCGACGAGGCCGCTGAAAGGGGTGTGGATGCGCCGGCCGTCCACGTGGTGGACTCGACCTTCACGTCGGCGGGCTTGGGGCTACTGGTCACCGCTGCAGCGCGAGCAGTTGAGGCGGGACAGCCTGCGCAGGCCGTGGTGCGCACGGTAGAGGATCTGATCTCCCACACGAAGCTGATGTTCGTCGTGGACACGCTGGAATACCTCCAAAAAGGGGGACGCATCGGCGGGGCGTCGGCGCTGCTGGGCTCGCTGATCCGGATCAAGCCGATCCTGCACCTCACTGGCGGGCGCATTGAGGTGCTGGAGAAGGTGCGCACCGCGAAGAAAGCTAAGCAGCGGCTGCTGGGGATCATGGAGGAGCAGGTGGGCCAGGCCGAGGCCGTGCACGCAGGCGTCATCGGCGCCAACGCGCCCGAGGAGGCAGAGAAGTTGCGGCAGCAGGTGGCCGACCGCTTCCAGTGTCGGGAACTCCTCGTCTCCGAACTCAGCCCGACAATCGCCACCCACGTCGGGCCAGGCACGGTTGGCGTCGCCTTCTACGCCGAGGTATAAGCCATCGTTTGGGTTCATCGGGCGGTGATGGACAAGGCCTTGTGAGATAGACGGTACCATCTTCGTCTCCATCGTGATCCCGGCCTACAACGAGGATCGCTATCTGGGCCGCTGCCTGCAAGGCCTGCGTGGCCAGAGCTGTCCGGCGTTGCGGTTCGAGATCATCGTAGTGGATAATGGTAGCAGCGACGGTACGGCGGAGATCGCCCGCCGCTTCGTGGGCCGGGTGATCTCCGAGCCGCGCAAGGGGGTCGCCCGCGCCCGGCAGATTGGCTTCGAGGCAGCGCGGGGTGAGGTCATCGCCAGCACCAACGCCGACACCCAGGTGCCGCCCCGTTGGGTGGCGCGCATCACCGCTCACTTCCAGGGCTACCTGGCTGTGGACGGCGTATATGACCCGGTGCACTGGAGGGAGTGGGGTGTTCGTTTGGTCACGGCCGACATGGTCACAGAATTCATCCACAATGCAACAAGCAGCTTGAGCCAATTCGAACAGGAGCGCAGTCTACCGCTTTCGTGTTGGCATCCTTGATCTACCGCTGAGCACGCAGAGCCCGCAGAGATTCCATTGGTTTTCTCAGCGTGCTCGGCGGTCTCTGCGGTGAAAAAGCGAGCAGAACTCGCACCAACACGATTGGGGGACACCATCAACAGGTAATAGAGGAGAAAAGAGCATGAGGAAGGTCATCACTACCATCATCATCTTGGCTGTGGTCGCGGGGTTGAGCTTCGTGGGCTACCAAGCCTTCGCTGGCAGAGAGTCAGCCCCCTCCGCCGAACTGGAAACGGTTCCCGTCGAGCGGGGGGCCATTGTGGCCACCGTGAATGCCTCGGGCTCCATTGTCCCTAGAACCAAAGTTACCCTGTCCTTCAAGATGCCGGGCCGGGTAGCGGAGATAGCGGTGGAGAAGGGAGATCAAGTTAAGGCCGGGGAGGTCATGGCCAAGCTGGAGACTACCGATCTAGAGCTTGCAGTAGATCAGGCCGAAGCCGCCCTGGCCATGAGCGAGGCGCAATTGGAGAGGACCAGAAAGGGCGCTCGGCCTGAGGACCTGGCCGTCGCCGAGGCTGTCCTGGCCGGCGCTCAGGCCAGTTACCGGCGAGTGGCCGCCGGCCCTAGCGCCGAGGACCTGGCAGCAGCAGAGGCCGGCCTGGCCAGCGCCCGGACTAACTACGCCAAGGTGCTGGCCGGCCCTAACGAAGACGAGATCACCATGGCCAAGGCCAGCGTGAAGCAAGCTGACGCGGCGCTTCGGCAGGCCCAGGCGGCCTACGACAAGGTCGCTGGTTCTCCTCACGTCTGGGCCATGCCCCAATCGCTGCAACTGGAGAGCGCCACCATTGCCCACGAGCAAGCCCAGGCCAGTTACAACTTGACGGTGAACGTCACCGACCGCGCGGTGAAGGGTGCAGCGGCACAAGTGGCCCAGGCCGAAGCTCAATTGGCGAGGCTTTCCAGGAGCCCCACCCCGGAGGAGTTAGCCATCGCCCAGGCGCAGGTGGATCAGGCTCAGGCCACGCTGGATAAGATCAGGGCCGGCGCCACTCCCGAGGAGCTGGCTATCGCCCAGGCCCAGGTGGATCAGGCCCAAGTGGCCGTGGAATTGGCACGCTCGCGGCTGGAGAACACCCGCCTGCTCGCCCCCTTCGCCGGCACCGTGGCCCACATCGGCGCTGAGATGGGCGAGTTGGTATCCTCCGCTATCCCCATGGTTGTCCTTGTTGACCTCTCGGACTACCACATTGACATCAGAGTTGACGAGACCGACATTGGCCTCATCGAGGTGGGCCAGGAGGCGGAGATCACCCTCGACGCCTTCCCCGACGTTGAGCTTTCGGGGCAGGTGGCGACGATCGACCCCGCGGGCGCGATGATCCTGGGGATAGTCAGCTACGGGGTGACCGTGGAGATCTCGTCAGCGGACATCCCCTTCAAGCCGGACATGACCGCCAACGTTGACATCGTGGTGGAGAGCAAGGAGGGTGTCCTATTGGTGCCCAACCGAGCCGTTGGACGCGACCGAGAGGGAAAGTACGTTGAGGTTCTCATCGCAGGCCAGCCACGGCAGGTGTACATCGAAACAGGCCTGAGCAATGGGACCTTCAGCGAGGTGGTCGCCGGCTTGAAGGAGGGCCAGCGGGTGATCATAAAGACCCAGCAACAACGCATCCGCGAGGAGATGATGGAGATGATAGGACCATGATCCAGATCAGCGACATGACCAAGGTCTACAGGATGGGCGAGGTTGACGTGCACGCCCTGCGAGGGGTCTCATTGGAGATCGGGAAGGGCGAGCTCGTCTCCATCATGGGCCCTTCGGGCTCGGGCAAGACGACCCTGATGAACATCATCGGCTGCCTCGACCAGCCCACTGCGGGGTCGTACTTCTTGGAGGGCACTGACGTCGGCCAGCTCAGCGACGACCAGTTGGCCGAGATTCGCAATCGCTAGATCGGCTTCGTTTTCCAGACCTTCAACCTCCTGGCGCGTACCACGGCTTTGGATAACGTGGAACTGCCGCTCATCTACGCCGGCGTCTCGAGCCGCAGGAAGCGGGCGCTTGAGGCTCTGGAGGCGGTGGGGATGGCCCCTCGCGCTCGCCACCGTCCTAATGAGCTTTCGGGGGGTGAGCAGCAGCGGGTGGCCATCGCCCGTGCCCTGGTCAACGAGCCGGCCATCATCCTGGCCGACGAGCCCACGGGTAACCTCGACACCAAAGCAGGCGAGGAGGTGATGGCCATCTTCCAGAGGCTCAACCACGAGCGGGGAATCACGATCATCCTGGTCACCCACGAGCCCGATCTGGCCCATCACACCCGACGTATCGTTCGCCTCCGCGATGGTCTGGTCGAGCGAGAGGAGAAAGTGGCGCAGCCTCTCATAGCTGAGGAAGTGCTGGCCACATTAACGTAGCGGCGGACGGCCCTGTTCGCCAGATGGCCGACACAGAGGTCGGCCGCTACACTCTGGAGGTTACCCATGAATATCATCGAGAGCATTCGCGTTGCCCTACGGGCCCTCTGGGCCAACAAGATGCGCGCCGCCTTGACCATGCTGGGCATCATCATCGGCGTGGGGGCGGTGATCGCGCTCTTGTCCATAGGCCAGGGGGCGCAGGCAGCCATCGCCGACCAGATAAGGGGCTTCGGCTCTAACCTGATCCTGGTCATGCCAGGGAAGATCTCTGAAGTCTCCACCATGTTGGCGTCGCTGAGCGGTGCATCCACCCTCACTATAGAGGACGCTGAGGCCATCGCCGACCCCGCTAACTGCCCCGACGTGCTAGCCGTAGCGCCGGAGTTCACTTCCAATGCCCAGGTCATCTACAGCGGGGAGAGTATCAATACCCTCCTCACCGGCACGACTGCGGATTACCCCTTCGTGAGCAAGTTCTATCCCCTGGAGGGGGAGTTCTTCGATGACTATCACCTGCAGACTACCTCGCGGATAGCCGTGCTGGGTGCCAAGGCAGCGAGCGATCTCTTTGGCGAGGAAAGCCCCCTGGGGCGCACGGTCAAGATCAATCGCATCCCCTTCCGTGTTATTGGGGTGATGGAAGAAAAGGGAGGAGCGGAGATGGGTGGGGCCCTCCGGGACGGCCGCGTCTTCGTCCCCATCACTACCGCCCAGACCAAGCTCTTCGCGGGGAGGGCCATCTCAGGGGGTGGCCGGAGCGTCTCCATGATCAACGTCTCGGCCGTCGAAGAGGACCGAGTTGAGGCGGCCATCGAAGAGATCATCGTGCTCCTGCGCGAGCGCCACGACATCCGCGATCAGGACGAAGACTTCTCGGTGATCAGTCAGAAGGGTGTCCTGGGAATCATGGATCAGATCACCAACATCTTTACCTTTTTCCTGGGGGCCATTGCTGCCATCTCCCTCCTGGTGGGTGGCATCGGCATCATGAACATCATGCTGGTCTCGGTCACCGAGAGGACGCGGGAGATTGGCCTCAGAAAGGCGGTGGGGGCCAAGTGGCGCGACATCCTGATGCAATTCCTGGCCGAGGCGGTGACCTTGAGCATAGCGGGAGGGTTGTTAGGCATCCTCTTCGGGGTCGGGGTCGCCGCCCTGGCAAACGAAATTGGCAAGCCCTTCACCATGGCCATCGTCTCGCCACAGTCGGTGCTCTTGGCCGTGGGCTTCTCGGTGGCGGTCGGGTTGTTCTTCGGCATTTACCCGGCCACGAGAGCGGCGGCCCTAAACCCCATTGATGCCCTGCGGTATGAGTAGGTCAACAGTCAAGGAGCATAGCTGATGAAAGTCCGTTGGCTGGGTCACTCGTGTATCGAGATACTGGGCCAGAGCCACGTCCTGATTGATCCCGACTACCAGCGAGAGCCGCTGCCGAAGGTGAAGTACATCTTCATTACCCACGGCCACGAAGATCACCTCGGCCGGGTAGGGGAGTTGACGAGCGGCGTCGTGCTGGCCTCGCTGGACGTATGCCGGATCGCCCGAGGCGAGGGAGTGCCGGTCAAACGGTTGTCTGCTGTCCAGCCAGGCGATGTGGTGGACAATGTCCGAGTCCTGCCGGGTTACAGTGCGGTGGGCCGCTTCACGGAGTTGTGGGCCCGGCTGTTTGGACGGCGGCACCGGCTGCCTGGCGGTACCCCTCTGTCCTTTCTGGTGGAGGATGATCTCAGCCTGCTGCACATCGGCGATGCCTACCGCTGCCCCATGGCCATGGCGACTGACATCCTCTGCCTGCCCTGGCGGCGGGTGCCCTTCGGGAACGAACGTTTCCAGCGGAGGCTGATCGGGCTGACCCATTCTCTCGCACCCCGTTACGTGATCCCCATCCACCACGACATCCCGCCTTGGGAGGCGGACCCCGAGTTGCTGCGGGGACGGGTCGGCGGAGAGGTAGTGGTGCCGGTCGAGTGGACCGAGTTCAAGTGATATGTTGCCAGAAATACCATCCCCGCACGCGAGGGGACATTCTTCACTCGCTGCTCCCGCGGCCTGCGACAAGGGTGAGGTCCTGTCATATCAGGGGAAACCAGATGAGCGAAAACAATGCCATCGTGTGACAAAGTCGGTTTGGCCCTCAGCGGCGGCGGGGCGCGAGGGCTGGCTCACATCGGCGTGCTGAGAGTGTTGGAGCGCGAAGGCATCCCTGTGGACTTCCTGGCCGGCACCAGCATGGGGGGTCTCATCGCCGCGGCCTACGCGGCCGGCCTGGACCCTGACTTCCTGGAACAGGAGGCGCTGCGCATGGCCAGCGTGCGCCGTCTGCTGGCCCTGGCCGACCCCTCGCTGCCACGGCGCGGCCTCTTTGAGGGCCAGAAGGTGCGCCAGTACCTTGCCAGGCATCTGGGTGAGCGCACCTTCGCCGACCTGCGCATCCCGCTGACGCTGGTGGCCGTGGATCTGAACAGCGGCCGCGAGGTGTACCTACATCAGGGCCCGGTGGTAGAGGCCGTGCGGGCCACCATCGCCCTGCCAGGCGTTTTCACGCCCGTGGAGTGGGACGGGCAGTTGCTCGTGGACGGAGGACTGCTCGACAACCTCCCCGCCGCCGCCGTGCGTCACATGGGGGCCGACGTGGTTTTCGCCGTGGACGTTTCCTCCGATGAACAGGTCATATCCCACCTGGCTCAGGCGTTGCACCGCCGTCGTTACGTTCCCAACGGGCTGGCGGATACCGTCGAGGTGCTGTGGCGTTCGGTTGCCGTGATGATGGCCGAGATCAGCCGTCGCCAGTTGGCCGAGGCGCACCCGGAGGTTATCGTCCGCCCCGCCATCCCGCCGCAGGTGACCATGCTCACCGGCTTCCCCCACGCCGCGGAGATCATCGCCGCCGGTGAACAGGCCGCTACGGAAGCGCTTCCGCATATCCGCCAGGCGGTCCATTGAGCGCTGAGGAGACGTGGTCGCCATACCGCAGCCCAGTTGGCCACAGGCATGCTGCTCTCGGCGCTGCTCTACGGACTGGGTTTCGCCGCTCTCTGAACCGACTGTCCGGCCCTCGACATTCGCAGGGTAGCGGGGAAGGGCCCTGACGGAGGGTGATCCAGGGGCGTCTCCATTGGCGAGACTTCGCCGAGGGGCCGCCCCTGGTCTTGTCTCCAGAGCACTTGTGTGGCTGCCCAACCTATGCTATACTCGCCCCGTCGCATGGTCTCTGTTTCCAGGATCTGAAGACATGAGTATGAAGACATGTACATGCTGAGAAGCCCCCAACGACATCTAAAGCATCTCCGCCGCTACCGGGAGATCGCCCGTATTCTCATTCGCCACGGCTTTGGCGGGGTGGTGGAGCAACTGGGGCTGCTGCCGCTCCTCTCTCTGCCGCGTCGGCTGCTGCACCGCGGGCCGGTGGGCCCGCCGCTCAGCCCGCCGGAACACGTCCGGTTGGCCATCGAAGAACTGGGCCCCACCTTCATCAAACTGGGACAGATCCTCAGCACCCGCCCTGACCTCATCCCTCCAGCCTATATCCACGAATTGGCCAAGCTCCAGGATACAGTGCCTCCCGCCGACTGGGAGGGTGTCAGAGCACGAGTCGAGGCGGAACTCGAAGGCACTTTGGAGGAACTCTTTGTCTCCTTCGATGTGGAGCCATTGGCTGCCGCTTCGCTGGCCCAGGTGCATGCCGCCACTCTGCCTGGCGGTGAAGATGTGGTGGTCAAGGTGCAACGCCCGGGGATCGAGAAGGTCATCTCCGTAGACTTGGAGATCCTCTTCGACCTCGCTCGCCTGGTTCAGGAGCGCACTGTGCTGGGCGAGCTCTACGACCTGCCCGAGATCGCCGAGGACTTCGCCTACGCTTTGCGGGCGGAGATGGATTACCGCCGCGAGGGACGCAATGCCGACCGCTTCCGACGCAATTTCGCCGACGAACCAGCGCTGTACATCCCCAAGGTCTACTGGGACCATACCACCGGCCGGGTGCTGGTGCTGGAGCGCATCCACGGCATCAGAATCGGCGACATTGAGGCCCTGGACGCGGCTGGAGTGGACCGTCATCAAGTGACCGGGAATGTCGCGCGCATCATCCTCAAACAGGTGCTCGAGGACGGCTTCTTCCACGCCGATCCTCACCCTGGCAACTTCTTCGTCATGGATGGGGCGGTCATCGGGGCCATGGACTTCGGCATGGTGGGGCGGGTATCCCCGGCACTGCGGAGCAATCTGGTGCGCCTCTACGTCGTTGCCATCGGCATGGACAGCGAAGAGATCGTCGAGCAACTCATCAGGATGGGCGCTGCCAGTCATCGCGTGGACCGGGCGGGGCTGAAGCGGGAACTGGAGCGATTGCTGGACAAGTATCACGGCTTGCCGCTGGAGGAAATCCGGGCGCTGGAAGTGGTGGAGGAAGTGATGCCCATTGCCTTCCGCCACCACCTGCGTCTACCCTCGGATCTGTGGCTGCTGGGGAAAACGCTGGGTATGATGGAGGGGGTGGCGCTGAAGCTGGACCCCGGCTTCGACATCTTCGCCTTCTCAGAGACGTACGTGCGCCGTTTCGCCTGGCAAATGGCTTCCCCTCGCCTCTGGGGGCGGCGGCTGCTCAGAGGCGTGGGCGACTGGCAGGAGCTATTCACGACGCTTCCCCGGAGCGCTCCTCGCATACTGGATCGCCTCGAGCAGGGGGAACTGGAGTTCATCTTGAGTTTGAAGGAAACCGATCAGGCGATCGGCAGGCTGGACCGCATCGCCAACCGGTTGGCGATCACCATTCTGATCGCTGCCCTCACCGTCAGCCTGGCCCTGCTGATGCCCCTGGTGGCGGCAGGGGGGCGGGGTTTCGCTTTCTGGCTGGTGGTGACAGGTTTCGCCGTCGCCGCTCTGGTGGGCTTCATGCTGCTGCTTTCCATGTGGCGAGCGGGCCGTCGCTGACTCCACTCACCACGAAGGCACTAAGACACCAAGGAGACGATGCACTCCAGATCACATCGGACATCACCTTCAGACTGGCCTACCATCGGCGGGCATTGCCTGTTCTGGGAGATACCGGGGAAGTCCGATCAGGCCGTGATCGAGTTTCCGACTGCCTGATAGCAAGATGAGGTATAGACACATGGATATCGTCTGTCTGGGCGAACTTCTGGTAGACATGTTTCCGGCCGAGGTGGGCCGCAGCTTGGTCGAGGTATCGGCGTGGAGTCCGAAGCCGGGGGGCGCGCCAGCCAACGTGGCCGTGGCCGCGGCGCGACTGGGAGCGCAGAGCGGTTTCATCGGCAAGGTCGGCGACGAAGCCTTTGGGCACCACCTGGCCGACATCTTGAGGCAAGAGGGTGTGGACATTCGCGGGATGCGATACGACAAAGGGTCCCGCACGGGGATGGCCTTCATCGCCATGCCGGACGTGAATTCGTACGATATTCTCTTCTACCGCAATCCGGGGGCCGACATGCGCTTGCGGGCGGATGAACTCGATCGAGAGTTGTTGCAGGAGACGCGTGCCTTTCACTTCGGCGCCATCAGCCTGATTCAGGAACCCAGCCGCAGCGCGACGCTGGAGGCGGTCAGGATCGCCCGCGAGGCGGGAGCGCTCATTTCCTTCGACGTTAACTACCGGGCCGACCTGTGGAGCAAGGACGAGGCCTACGAGAGAGTGATGGCCACGATCCCGCACGTGGATCTGCTCAAGATCAATGAGATAGAGGTGGAGATCCTTGGCGGAAGTGACGATCTGGAAGCTGTCACCAGGTCCCTCGTGGAGCAAGGGCCTGCACTGTGCGTGGTGACGCTGGGCCCCGATGGCAGCTTCTTCCAGGTCGCCGAGGGTGGTGAGCACGTGCCTCCCTACAAGGTGCAGACCGTGGATGCCACAGGGTGCGGCGATGCCTTCGTCGCTGCTCTGCTCTGTCAGCTCGTTGTTGGCGCCGACTGGCGCGAACAACTCACACCCGCGAGGATGCGCGAGATCTTACGCTATGCCAACGCGGCGGGTGCGCTCACCTCAATGACCCAAGGCGTCATTCCCGCCCTGCCTACTGCGGCCCAGGTGGAGGAGTTTCTGTCAGCCGATTGAGCCGATCTGCTATCACGAATAGCACGAATATGCGAATGACACAGATGGCTCTCACGGCTGCATCCACATTCGTACTA
>CBDURC010000018.1:0-22102 GCA_965369635.1 uncultured Anaerolineales bacterium
GGGTTGTGGCCTCCGACCGCTCGCCGATGGTTGAGGATCTGGACAGCCTGCCCTTCCCAGCGCACGACCTGTTCAAGATTGATCGCTACACGAACCTCCAGCCGCTGACCGATGGGCTCGATCCCCATGCCCGCGCCTTCACCATCGTCACTTCTCGCGGCTGTCCTTTCCAGTGCATCTTCTGTTCCAAGCCAGTGACCGGCCACACCTGGCGAGCCCGTTCAGTGAAGAACGTGATCACCGAGTGGCGTTGGCTGGTGCGCGACCTGGGAGCGACGGAAATCGGCCTCACCGACGACATCTGGAACCGCGATCTGGAGAGAGCCAAAGCGCTTTGCCAAGCGCTGATTGACGAGGGACTGAGCACGGTGCCCTGGATTACCGTGCATGGCATGAAGGTGAACTACGGCGATCAGGAACTCTATGATTTGATGAAGGCCGCTGGCTGCAAGCGAGTGGGCTTCGGCGTGGAGAGCGGTGACGAGTACATCCTCAAGCAGGTGATCAAGAAGGGGCAAACACTGGAGCAGGTGCGCGATGCTTTCCGCTGGGCAAAGGGCGCCGGACTGCAGACGATGGGCTTCTTCATCTTCGGTATGCCCTACGAAACCGAAGAGACAATGGACAAGACCATCGATCTGGCGCTGGAACTGGACCCGGAACTGGCCAACTTCCTGCTGGCAGCGCCCTTCCCGGGGACTGAGATGTGGGACATGATCCAGCGAGATGGGCGCGTCTTCGCCCAGGACTGGCGAGACTTCGCCATTCACGACCAGAAGGCTCGCTTCGAGATGGGAGACATGACGGCAGAGCTGGTGGAGCGCAAGTGGAGGGAGGCATACCGGCGCTTCTACATGCGTCCGAACCGAGTGATCCAACGACTGTTGAGCTGGGATACATGGCGGCACGCTCCAGAGCGGCTGCGGGACTTCTCCCGCTTCCTCATAGGCGGCAGGCGTGCGAAGGCTTGACAATTGCGCCGGGAAGTGGCATAATCGAGGCGACATGAGAGAACATCGACTGGAGACAGATATGTTCGTGCGTTGCCCCCGCTGGTGGATTGGCAAGAGACGGTAGACCCGGCAATGCAACGGTGCACGATTGAGCAGAAACGGCAACTTCAGAATGTGGCTCCAAGGGCCGTTTACCGACGCACCAGGGCAGCCGCTGAAGCCTTGATTGTTGAGGAGAAAGATGATGAACACAATTGCTATCGAATTGCCCAAACCATTGCTGGAACGGCTACAGAATGAATCGATTCCTCCGCAGCAAGTAATCGTTCATGCTCTGGAGCAATGGTTCGCTGAACCAACGGACAGAGCCGAACCCACCGAGAAAATGGGCACTGTCATCGCTGAATTGAGACGAGAGGGGATGATCCTGGAACCAACACACGAAATGCTGGCAATGGCTGCGAAGTGGGACGCGCTCAGCGAGCAGGAGAAACATCGACACCGAGAGGAAATGGACGCCTTGCATCTTGATCCGCCGCTGTCACAGATCATCATTGACAGCCGGAGGTAGCCTCTCATGCCCTTCTACTATCTCGACTCCAGCGTCGTTGTCAAGCGCTATGTGCAAGAGCCAGGAAGCGCGTGGACACGTCAACTCATTGGAGACAAGGCCAATCGGATATTCCTCAGTGCAATCGCGTTGGCAGAGGTCTCAGCCGCCATGGCCATCTGCGTGCGGGAAGGCAAACTGACCCAGAATTTGGGAACACGTGCGTATCTCGAGTTCAACAAACACATTGCATCAGCCGAATACCTGCTTTGGCCCCTTCCGCTGACGATCATGCAAAAGGCCGCTGAGTTAGCTCAGTCTTATCCTCTCAAAGGGTATGATGCTGTACAAGGTTGCCAGCGCGATCCAAGTGGCGAAGGCCATCCGCAGGAGAGGCCGGCTCGTAACTTTCGCCAGCGGCGATCGCCAAACGCTAGCTGCCGCCAAAGCTGAAGGAATGGCAACTGACAATCCTTTTGATCACGTAGACCTTGACTCCTGATGCTTTCCCTTTTCCCTAGACTCCCCCTCTACTGGGCCTTCCGCAAGCTCGAATGGCCCAAACTCTATCCTTTCAGCCTGGTGCTCAGCGTCAGCTATCGCTGCAATTCCCGCTGTCGCACCTGCGGCGTGTGGCGCAAATCGGCCGACGATATGACCCTGGACGAGTGGCGGCAGGTGTTCCGCAATCTGGGCCGCACGCCCTTCTACCTGACCTTCACCGGCGGCGAGCCCTACCTGCGCGCCGACTTCGCCGACCTGGTCATCGCTGCCTACGAGGAATGCCGGCCTGCGGTGATCACCATTCCCACCAATGGCCTGCTGAGCAAACGAATCGCCACCGCCACAGCTCGCATCTGCACTGCCTGCGCCGACAGCAAGATCGGTCTCAACCTATCGCTGGATGCTCTAGGAGAGGAACACGACCGCATCCGCGGCGTGCCGGGGAACTACGAGCGAGCGATGAAGACGTGGCAAGCACTCAAGGAACTGCAAGCTGCACATCCCAACCTCGTCCTCAGCGTGCATACTGTCATCTCCCGCTTCAACGTCGAGCACTTCCGCCAGATACACGAGGGGTTGCAGGCCTTGGAGCCGGATTCCTACATCACCGAAGTGGCCGAGGAGCGTGTGGAACTGGACACGGTGGGCTGGGAGATCACGCCATCCGCTGAAGCGTACGCCCCTGTGGCCGATTTCCTGAGCGGTGAAGCGCAGCGGGGCACTGCTCACGGGCTGGCTCGAGTCACCCAACCGTTTCGAGCCCAGTACTACCAGCTCGCCAAGCGAGTGCTACAAGAGCAGCGCCAGGTCATCCCCTGCTACGCCGGCTGGGCCAGCGGCCACATCGCCCCCGATGGTGACGTCTGGACCTGCTGTGTTCGCGCCCAGCCTGTGGGCAATCTGCGGGAAACAGGCTACGACCTGGCCCCGATCTGGTTTGGCAAAGGTGAAGATGGAGAAATGGCGCGGCTGCGGCGCAGCATCGCCGCTGGCGAGTGCGCCTGCCCTATGGCCAACGCTAGCTACACAAACATGCTGCTCCATCCGCCGACGCTGGCCAGAGTGGCGCTGGACGTGTTGCGATGAGCACCACCCAACTGCTCGACCACCTCGCCCTGCACCATGACGCGCTCATCTTCGATGCCCACTGCGACACGCTGGGCAAGGTGCTGGCCGGCGTCCGCCACCTGGGCGAGCGCTCAGACAAAGGGCATACTGACTTGCCGCGCATGAAGGAAGCAGGCATCAGCGCTTTGATCTTTGCCTGCTTCGTGCCTGAGCATTTCCAACGACATGGAGCCACGCGTCACGGTTTGCAGCGACTGGACACCTTCTACCGAGAGATGGAGGCGAATCCAGACTGCTTGATGCTCGCCACTTGTGCAGCGGATATCGAGGAGGCCAAGCGGGTGGGAAAAGTGGCCGGAGTGCTGGGGCTAGAAGGAGCCGAAGCTCTTGATGGCAGCATCGAGGTGCTGCGCTGCTTCTATCGCCTGGGAGTGCGCAACCTGGGGCTGGCCTGGGACCATCGAAATGCCGCCTGCGACGGGGTGAAGGTTGGTGGACAGCCCGGTGGCCTGACCGGTTTTGGCGTGCAGGTAGTGAAGGAGTGCAACCGGCTGGGAATCATGATCGACGTCAGTCACCTGGCCGAGCCGGGCCTGCGAGACGTGTTGACCCTGAGTGAACAGCCGATCATCGCTTCTCACAGCAACGCCCGTGCTCTATGCGACCACGTCCGCAACCTGAGCGATGTGCAACTGGAGGCCATCGCCGCCAAGGGGGGCGTGATCTGCGCTACCTTTGTGCCCTGGTTCATCCGCGATCCCTGGTCTGGCGCTTCTATGAGCGATTTCCTGGAGCACATTGACCACCTGGTGGCGGTGATGGGAATCGACCACGTGGCGCTGGGTTCCGACTTCGATGGCTACGAGCGGGGCAATCTGGTGGGCATGGAGGACGTCACGCGCCTGCCAGCACTGACGGCGGGGTTGCTTGCCCGCGGCTATGAGACCACCGCAATCAGGGGCATCCTCGGCGGCAACCTGCTGCGGGTCTTCCGGCAAGTGGTGGGATAGGGAACGAGCAGGAAGGCCAAATAGAGAGACCCGATCCGAAAACCCCACAGTAGGGGCGGGTCTCAGACCTGCACCTTCTGGTGGGCACCCTCCAAGCAGGGAGTGGTACGTGGGAAAGCAGAAGAACAGATGGCCGAAATGGAAGAAACCTGTGCTGGCGATCTTCGGACTCCTGCTCTTCGTCCTCGCCCTGGAATTGATGAAAGAGGGAGCAGGGGGACTGGCGCCGTTTCTACGAGGCCGCCTGGAAATCACCAACATCGCCGACAGCATGGGGCTAGGTTGGCTGATGGCCTACCTGGTCCTGAGCGGGTCGCCAGCGGCGGCTGTGGGAGTGACCCTGTTGAACGCCAACGCACTGTCAACGCTCCAGACCTTCACCATGGTTGCTGGTTCCCGCCTCGGTGCCTGCTCCATCGTTCTGCTGGTTGGCTTCATCTATGCCCTCAGAGGACACAAGCGTTGGACGGCGCTCACTCCCGGCGTCCTCTCCATGATACTTACCGGATCGATCCAATTGCTGGCCGTGCCAATGGGGCTGATGATGCTGAGCCGGGGTTGGTTCCACCGCCTTTCCCTTCCCGCGCTGGAAAGGCTAGCGGGCGGCATCAACCGGGGACTGGAGCCACTCGTCGGCCCTCTCGCAACCTTCCTTCCCGACTGGGCACTTTTCGCCGTCGGGGTGGGGCTGGCGATGTTCTCCTTCCGTCTGTTCGACCAGGTCCTGCCCAAGTTTCACCTGGAGAAAACGGGCTTCGACCAGATCCCTCGCCTGATCTACCGCCCCGGGATCATGTTCCTGATGGGATTGGCGATCACCCTGGCGACGATGTCCGTCTCCATCTCAGTGGGTATCCTGGTCCCGCTCTCCACCCGCGGCTACATACGTCAGGAGAACATCATCCCCTACATCCTGGGAGCGAACATCTCCACTATGGTGGACACACTGGTCGCGGCGGCGCTGCTGGGGGACCCCCGGGCGGTGGCCGTGGTGATGACCTACGCTGCCTGCGCCGCCTTGGTCTCCCTGCCCATCGTTCTGTTAGCCTACCGGCCCTACGAAAGGGCTGTCTCGCGTGCGCTGGCCTGGATCACCCGGGAGCGCAGGAACTTCGCTCTCTTCCTGGTCATCATCATTGTCATCCCTATGATGCTTATCTTGCTGTAACATGGGAGGTAGAAAGGCAAAGGCAATGAGGATTCTGCTCTCCACCGACGGTTCTTCCCATGCCTCCCGAGCGCTGGAGCTCGGAGGGCGTGTCGCGCTGAGGGCAGCAAGCGCTGTAGACATTCTAGCCGTAGCCGAGGGCGACAGAGAGGAAAAGACCCGCCGCATGGCCGAGGCAACTGCTGCCGATCTGGAAGCGGCAGGGATTCCGGCTGTCATTCATTGGCGGACCGGGCGGGTGGCCGAGCAGGTGGTTCTTCAGGCAAAGGCCGCTCCGTATGACCTGGTGATCATCGGCAGCCGGGGCCGACGGGGGGTGAAGCGGCTGCTGCTAGGCTCGGTGGCGCTGCATGTCACCGAGCATGTCCCCACCTCTGTCCTGGTGGTCAAAGGCCGCGCTCGTGACCTCAGCCGTTTCCTGGTCTGCACCTCCGCTGGCCCCTCAAGCGAGAACACCGTCCGGTTCGCTGGCCGCCTGGCCCGGGCATTGGGGGCCTCGATCACGTTGCTCCATGTGATGTCCCAAGTGGTGCTGACCGAAGACGCTGTGTCAGACGACCTGGAGGCATCGGCGCAGGAACTGATTGAGCATGGCTCGCGAGAGGGAGTGCATCTCAGCCAGATGCTGCACCTGTTGGCGGCGGAGGGACAGGGAGGCCGCGCGGTGGTTCGGCACGGCTTGGTGCTGGACGAGATCATCGCCGAAGTCCGGGAGGGCCGACACGACCTGTTGGTGACCGGAGCCCATACTACCCCCGGTCTGAATGCTCGCCTGGTGAATGACCTGAGAGCAGACATCCTGTTGGCGGCCAACTGCCCCGTGATGGTGGTTCCAGAGATGCCAAGAGGTGGTTCCAAAGATGGCACACGGGAGTTCTGATGAGTACAGTTCACGAGATGCTACAGAAACGCCGGGACCTCTTGCTGCCCACCATCGCCCGACTGCAGGAGGAACTGCAAGGAATGGACGGACGACTGCTGGCCGTGCGGGCAGGGGCCCTCCTCTGTTTCCCCCCCATTGGGGGGGATGAAGGGGGGGAGCAAGGCAGCGACATCCACCTCCGCTTGCTGGGCGAGGAATATGCTGTCGCCTGGCCTCAGGCGACCGTCCGACGAGTCGAGGATGGGAGCGACGCGCGGGCGGACGTGCAAGTGCTGCTGCTCACCTACCTGCGCAACGCCGACGGCACCCCGCCTGCAGGTAGCTGGCTTTCCTTCCGCGAGTTGCCCAATGGCGGCTTCTACCATCGAGCTTTCCAGGGGTATGCCCCCGATCAGATCGCACAGAGGCTGGGAAATGATCTGCCCGGTTTTCGCCGTGCAGCGGAGCAGGCCGGCGGGAGGAAGGAGCCAATGGGCGACGCGTCGTACGGATTCCAGGCATTGCCCCAGGTCTGGCTGGCGGCCGTGCTGTGGGAGGGAGACGAGGAGTTTCCGGCCTCGGCGCGTATCCTCTTCGACGAGACGTGCAGCCGCTACCTGCCCACGGACCTGCTGGCGACGCTGGGCCGCTGGCTGGTGGGACGCTTGCTGAAGTAGGGGCAGGTCTGAGACCTGCCCCTACTGGACCAGACTGCCAGACCCATAACGCCCTTCGGCAGACCCGCCTGCCGGGGCGTGGGCAGACCCGTCGCGTCGCCGCCGCGCTGCATCTAGCGTGCTAGTGCCTAAGCTGAAGGAGGGTGTTCGTGGGGCACCAAGTGAATCTCCAAGCGAGCATCCACTGCACGCGCCACCCGGTGCAATAACTCAAACGAGCCGAGTTGCCCATGCTCGAGACTGGAAATACGAGGTTGCCGGGTGCCCGCTCTTTCTGCCAGAGCACGCTGGCTGAGCCCCCTCTTCAGACGCAGGTCAATCAACTGACGAATGAAATCGAACTCTACCTCCAAAGCCTCACACTCAGCGCGGAATTCAGGGTCTTTCATTTGCTGGGCAGTATGTTCGTCGAAAGAATACGTGGTCGCCGATGGGCTCATCTCACCTTTCCTCGTCAGGCAATTCAGCCATTCGTCACAGGGCTGTTTCGTTCTCCCGCCGTGGCGTCTTCTGGGTCTTCTTCCTGAAGATGCGCAGCGGCACAAACCGCCGGCCGGCACGAGCGAAATGAAGCACCCGATAGCCAAGCCAACCGGATGAAATACGCAACTCCCATAGCTTGCCCTTCAGGTGATGGGCATATGGCATCCCCAGATCGGTGCCATAGGTCCTAAGAAGTTCGATTGTGCGGATGATGCGGGCTCGCTCCTTAGAGTCCGTAAAAGTATGACTTCCCGCGTTTGGCGCGGCTTTCCCTGGAACAACGAGGGGGAGTGCGGGAACTTGTTCTCTTACGAGCCCCTAGCGGGAAGCGCATCAACGAACTCATCTACTGGACGGCGTCCCTGGGCATCTTGGTAGTCTTCAATGATCCATTCGGGGGCTGCCATGTTGATTGTTTACCATGGATTGGGCCTTTCGTCAGCTTTCGGCCCAGATTCATGGGGTTCTTGAACCCTATGCACTTGACCTGCCAGCGGTGATCGGGTCTCAGTGATCAGGTATCAGGCATCGAGGAACCCTGATCCAGGATGACGAACTCAAGGAGGGCAATCATGAAACGCTTATGGATCATTCTCACCGTCCTGGCCCTGCTGGCTGGGCCGGGGAACGCGACCCCCACCATGGCCGGGGACAACGTCTGGACACAACTAGCCAATACCCAGTACCTAATACCCAATACCCACGCCCAGCCCATCGTCGAGCCACAGCTACTCAAGGAGCTGGCAGCCAAGGATGAGACTTCCTTCATCGTCCATCTCCGGGAGAAGGCTGACCTGAGCCCGGCACGCCAGGTCGAAGAAAAGCTAGCCCGCCGCCAGGCTGTGGTGGAAACGCTCCAGACCACTGCCGAGCGCAGCCAGCAAGGACTGATCACCCTGTTGAGCGAACTGCGGGCCACCGGTCACGTGGATGCCATGCAGCCGCTCTGGGTCGTCAATGCCATCGTCGTCACCGGCGACATGGAGGCGTTGAAAACAATGGCGGAACGGCCCGAGGTGGAGCGCATCCGCGCCGACCACGTGCGTCGCCTGCCCGATCCCTCCATTCTCCCCGTCTCGGCGGCACCTGCCGCGCCCTCTGCGATCACGTGGAACCTCAGATTCATCGCTGCCCCTCGCGTCTGGAATGAACTGGACATCACTGGCAAAGGCGTGGTCTTAGCCAACATGGACTCGGGCGTGGACTGGATGCATCCAGCGCTGCACAATGGTTATCGCGGTGGCCCCGAAGGCCAGCACAACTACAACTGGTACGACGCCACCGGCACCTACCCTGACGCCCCCGACGATGGCTTTGACCACGGCACCCACACCATGGGCATCATGGTCGGCTACGATCCTGAGGCCAACGGCGGACAGCACATCGGTGTCGCTCCCGGCGCACGCTGGATGGCGGTCAAGGTCTTCGACGACGAGGGCTACACCACCGACGCCACGCTGCACCAGGGCTTCCAGTGGATTCTGGCGCCCACTGACCTGAACGGCGAGAATGCCGATCCCGCCCTCGCTCCCGACGTGTGCAACAACTCCTGGGGAGCAGCCAACGTCGCCGACGCCACCTTCTGGGATGACGTGGCCGCGTTGCGAGCGGCTGATATCCTGCCCGTCTTCTCCGGCGGCAACAGGGGAGCCCTGGGTCCCGGTTCGGTGGGCACGCCCAGCGGCTTCCCTGACAGCTTCAGCGTGGCCGCAACGGACGTCAATGAGCTTCTGGCCGACTTCTCCAGCCGCGGGCCCTCGTATTGGGGTGAGACCAAGCCGGACGTCGCTGCGCCAGGCGTGAGCATCCTTTCCAGCTTGCCCAATGGCCGCTACGACAGCATCAGCGGCACTTCGATGGCCGCGCCGCATGCGGCGGGAACGGCAGCACTGCTCCTGGAAGCAGACCCCGCCCTGACGGTGGACGATCTGGAAGCCTTCATGACCCGCACCGCGTACGATCTAGGCCCGGCTGGACCGGATAACGGATACGGCGCGGGACAGCTCGACGCCTTCGCTGCTGTCTCCTGGGCACTGGGCGCGGGCAAGCTCGTCGGCCAGGTGACCGGTGCTGATACGGAACTGCCGCTGGCCGCCGCGCAGGTTGAAGGCATCAGTCAGAACCGGGGCCTCACCCCGCCCCAAGCGGGGCACACCTTCCGCACGGCCAGCGACGAGCGCGGCATTTACGCAGTGGCTGTGCCCGCCGGGCACTACCAGGTAACCGCCACGGCCTTCGGGTACGCGCCTCAGACCCACGACGATGTAGAGGTAGTGGACGGCTATCGCTCGCTGCGGGACTTCCAGCTCCAGCCGCTGCCCACCGGCACCATCAGCGGCCGCGCCTTGGAGGTGGGAGGCGGCCTGTTGGGCCCGGTGACGATTCGAGCCGAAGGCACACCGGTCGAGACGCTCACCGACCGCGAGCGCAGCGGTTACTACGATCTGGAGTTGCCGCCGGGAACCTATACGCTCGCGGTCAGCAGCCTCGGCCATCGGACAGAGCGGGCAGTGGTGGAAGTCGTCACCGGAGAGGTCACCACTTTGGCTTTCTGGCTGGCGACAGCCCCCAGCGTCCTGCTGGTTGATGCCGACGGTTGGCTGGACGACAACATCTCGCTGTACTACCAGGACGCCCTCGATCAAGCGGGCCACCTCTACACCACGCGGCGGATCACCGACACCGCTGTGATACCCACCGCAGAGGAACTGGCCGCCTACGACATCGTCATCTGGGTGCATCCTTGGAGTTCACCCGGCTACTTCGAGCTGGAAAGGCATGATACGGCAGTGGTAGATGCGCTGACCACCTACCTGCTCGGCGGCGGGCGCTTGCTGCTTGCGGGACAGGACATCGGTTATTGGGACGGGAACAAGACCTACTACACCCAGCTATTGCACTCTGAGTACGTACAGGACGAAGCCTTCAGTGATGGAGTACACGGCCTGGAAGGAGACACCCTGGAGGGAGTGGAGCTGGACTTTGCCGCTATCGACGCCTACAAGCTGCTCGACGCCCCGGACGTCATCGCACCAGCAGACGAGGCTGCGGTTCCTATCGCCGAGTATGATCTGCCGGGCCGAGCGGCCGCCCTGCGGGTCGAGGATCGCGGCTATCGGCTGGTGTACCTGGCCTTCGGGCTGGAGGGCAGCGGGCCACGAGCAGCGCGAGCACAGACCCTGGAGCAAGCCCTCGCCTGGCTCAGCCAGCCAACGCTGAAGAAGCAGATGGAGCCAGCCGCCGTCGCGCCCGGAGGCACTCTAAGGGTCACCTTGACGCTGCGCAACCCTCTGGGCACCACTCGCGACGTGACGCTGCGGGATCCGCTGCCACCGAACACCTCCTACGTGGAGGGGAGTATCACCGGAGGCGCGACCTACGACGAAGCGACGAATGCTATCCTCTGGCAGGGCTCGCTGCTGCCTCACGAAACGGTCACGCTTGCCTTCGCCACGACAGTCAGGGACGGGCTGCAGGGCGATACGGTCATCGAGAACACCGCCTGGCTGGAATCGCCGGATGGCCCGCCCGTCGAGGCCCACGCAGCAACGCAAGTGGAGGCACCGAACCTGGTGCTCAGTGAGAAGAGGGTGCGGCCGGCCGCTGTCACCGTCCCTCTTCCCCTTTTTTTCGGAGTCGGGGCAGGTCTGAGACCTGCCCCTACGGCCAATGCAAGCAGACACCACACCCTGTCCGAGGTCAGGCTCGTGGAACCGAACGATGTCCTGGCCTACAGAGTGGTCTTGCGCAACAGCAGCACCGTGGCCGCGCCCTCGGTCACTCTGCTGGATCCGCTGCCTCCACAGGTGAGCTACGTTGAGGGCAGTGTGACGGGAGAGGCATGGTACAACGCAGCGGAGCACTGCATCGAGTGGAGTGGCCCACTGCCCGCCGCTCAGCCCGGCCGTCCAGAGTACCTGTGGAGCGACAGCGATGCACCGGCCGGCCCAACCTTCGAGTGGGTAGACATCAGCCGGGTGGACATCAGCCATGGCGGCACGCAGGTGTCCCTGGGCGATGATCAGTGGGCTGGCCCCTTCGCCATCGACTTCTCCTTCCCTTTCTACGGCCAGACCTTCAGCGAGTTCTACGTGAGCAGCAATGGCTGGCTGAGCTTCAGCCAACCCAGCAGTTCCGAGAGCTCTAATGATCCGCTGCCCAGCAGCGGCGCACCGGACAACCTGATCGCCATGTTCTGGGACGACCTCAACCCTTCTGGCGGCGGCGAGGTGCGCTACACGGCCGACGCCGGGCGGTTGGTGGTGAGCTTCTTGGACGTGCCTCGCTACTCCAGCGGCGGTCCCTACACCTTCCAGGCCATTCTCACCCCTGACGGCGGCATCACTTTGCAGTACCTGACCATGCTCGGCTCCCGCCTGAACGAGGCAACCGTGGGCATCCAGAACGGCCATGGCAGCGAGCCCCGCTTGGGGCGGGGCGAGGGGCTGCAGATCTCCTACAACGAGCATTACGTCCACGACATGCTGGCGGTGCGCATTGATCCGCCACAGGAGACCAGTCTGGGCGAGCACACGGTCAGATTCCAGGTGCGGGTAGCGGACGATGCGCCAGACAACACCCCAATCGTCAACGAGGCGTTAATTGCCGCTGGCGGGGTGACCTACACCCGTACCGCCACGCTGGTGGTGGCGGCTGCCGATCTTGCCTCATCGGAGAAGCAGGTGAGCAGCGCTGTCGCCGTTCCGGGCGATGTGCTGACCTACACTATCACCCTGAGCAACAGCGCCGAGGGAGCAGCGCAAGTCACGGTGACCGATCCACTGCCAGCAGTGGTGAGCTTCGTCGAGGGGAGTATCACCGGCGGCGCAAGCTACGACCCTGGGCGCAACGAGATTGGCTGGCAGGGACAACTGGGGTCTGGCGAGCAATGGCCGATCAGCTTCAGCGCGCGCCTCGATCCGGAACTGCCTACCGGCACTTGGGTGACCAACACAGCGACCATCGACGACGGCGTGCACCCACCACTGGTTCGCACGGCGGTTACCCGCGTGGGAGCACCAGACATCTCATCAAGCTCCAAAGCCGCTGACCGTGGGTGGGCAGTGGGCGGTGAGGTGCTGACCTACACTCTGATGCTGGTCAACAGCGGCGCGGTGACTGCCACTAGCGTCAGCCTGGTGGACCCGCTGCCGCCCGAACTGACCCTGCTGCCTGACACGCTCACCGGCGATGCGACCTACGACCCCAGCAGCGGTGAGGTGCGCTGGTACGGAGACCTGGCGCCACGGGCCGAGAACTACAGTTGGCTCGACAGCGACACCCCCGGAGGCCCCACCTTCGATTGGCTGGATATCAGCGAGATAGGCACGGTGGTCCCTCTGGGCGACGACCAATGGGCAGGGCCCTTCGACATCGGCTTCGCCTTCCCCTTCTTCGAGGAGGCCTTCAGTGAGTTCTATCTCAGCAGCAACGGCTGGCTCAGCCTCAGCCAGCCCGCAGGCTCGGACTTCGGCAACGAGTATCTGCCCAGCCCCAGCGCACCGAAGAACCTCATCGCCATGTTCTGGGATGATCTGAATCCCAGCACTAGCGGAGATGTGCGGGTACACAGCGATGGTCGGCGACTGGTCGTGAGTTATGTCAATATATCTCGCTACGGCTCCGGAGGCCCCTACAGTTTCCAGGCCATCCTCACCCCCAATGGCGACATCACCCTGCAATACCAGACGATGTTGGGCACGCGCCTGAACGAGGCCACCATCGGCATTCAGAACACTGACGGCAGTCAAGGGCTGTCGGTGGCGCACAACGAGCAATATGTGCACGACGATCTGGCGGTGCGCTTCGAGCCACCTGCCAGACCCCACGAGGTCAGCTTCGCGGCCCGGCTGGCTGCGGACCTGGCGCTGGACACGGTGGTCACCAACACCGCGTTCCTCACCGACGGTTGGGGCCAGACGGTGGTGCTGTCAGCCACGGTGGACGTCAACCAGGTGGACCTCAGCGGCTCTGCGGTGACGCTCGCGCCAACGCTCGTGCTGCCGGGCGACAGGCTCACCTGCACAGTGACATTGCACAACGACGGCAACGCCGTTGGTTCCGTTGCTGCCGTGCTGGCTGTGCCCGAACAGACGGTGTTCCTGCTGGGCAGCGCTGCGGGGGGCGCTGTCTACGAAGAAGACCGGAACGAAGTGCGCTGGCAGGGCGAGGTGTCTCCCGATGGTCAGGCGTCCTTCAGCTTTGCCGTTGTGGCCGACTGGCCGATGGCCGATGGCACCGTCATCCGCGCTGTAGCGACCATTGACGACGGCACCCACCCGCCGTTCCAGCGGGAGGCCGCGGCCACGGTTACCGCACCAGATCTCAGTGGCTCCAGCAAGCAGGCTCATGCGGACTGGGTCATGGTCGGCCAGGTGCTAAGCTACACCGTAGAAATGCGCAACAGTGGCTCGATGGCCACCGAGGTGCACTTCAGGGATCCTCTTCCTGCGGGAGTGACCTACGTGGAGGGCTCAGACTGGGCGGGAAGCGGTTCCGCTCTGAGCTATGACGAGGTGAATCACACGCTGCTCTGGCAGGGCGTAGTACCGCCGCAGAGCATCGCCATTCTGCGTTTTGCCGTGCAGCCTCTGGGTGTGACCACAGCCCACAACACAGCCACACTCGCCGACGGCCTCGAGGTCATCACCGAGGTAAGCAGCAGCACGGAGGTCTTCTTCCCCTACGCCAAACTGTTCCTGCCCATTATGCACAACTACGAGTGGTAGGGGGGACGGGGGGGGATTGGGTATTAGATATTGGATCAGAGCGATTGCTCGACCCTCGCGGCTTCCTGAAGGTTGCGCTTCTACCTGATGTGAGGGAGTTGTACTCCCGAGAACAGGTGCAGGGCCCGGTCAGCATGACGCTCGCGGCATACCTGCGACGAGCCGCTAGACTACGCGCACATCGAGGATTTCCACGGCAACCCCCTCCAGCCCCTTTAGCAGCTCCTCTTGGCTCACGCCTTCGACTTTGACGGTGATCTCTGCTGTGGTGGGATCCTCACCACAGAATGTGCCTAGGCTGATGATGTTGCCGCCCAGCCTGGCGATCTCGGCGGTGATGTCGGCCAGAACTCCCCTGGTCTCAGGCACCAACATGCTCAAGCGCACACCCTTCTTGCGCGCCCCCAGCATCTCCAGGAAGATCTTGAACATGTCGGTCTCGGTGATGATGCCCACCACCTTGTCCTCACGCATCACAGGGAGTCCGCCGATTTTGCTGTCCGCCATGATGCGCGCGGCCTCCTCCAGTGGCGTGTACTCGGTCACTGTGATGACCGGCGAGGACATGACCCCCTTCACCGTCAGCTTCGAGAGCAAGTAGTGCAGTTCGTGCACGCTGAGAGAGGTCGCCGGCGAAGGCGAGGCGTAGAGCAAGTCTTTGTCGGATACGATGCCCACCAGCTTGCCCTTCTTGTCCAACACGGGCAAGCGGCGGATGTGGTTGTCGCGCATCATCTTCAAAGCGTCGTCGATGCCCTCATGTTCAGTGATGACAACGGGATGGCGGGTCATACGTTCGCCAATTAGCATGATGTAACCTCCTGCGTCTGATGTGTGTTGTCCGAATTCCGTTCGCTTTCCGCCCGGCACTCCTCCAAGCGATGCTGTGCCGGAGCAGTCAGGCCAAGTCGTTCACGGCTACTCCGCCTGTCGGTATTTCGCCTTGCCTTCCTCGTAGGCGTCGCCACCGTAGATGTCGTTGACCACGATGACCGGGAAGTCTTCCACCTCCAGGCGGCGCAGTGCCTCGGCTCCCAGGTCTTCGTAGGCGACGACTTCAGCCGCCTTGATGCTCTTGGCAATGAGCGCCCCAGCGCCTCCGATAGCGCCGAAGTAAACGGCTTTCAGTTCTTTCATTGCCTCTCGCACCGGCATAGAGCGATTCCCCTTGCCGATCATCCCTTTGAGTCCCACTTCCATCAGGCGGGGGGCATAGGGGTCCATGCGGTAGCTCGTGGTCGGCCCGGCGGAGCCGATGGGATCGCCCGGTTTGGCTGGCGCTGGGCCCATGTAGTAGATGATCTGGCCGCGGGGATCGAAGGGCAACTCTTCGCCAGCATCGAGGGCAGCGATGATGCGTTTGTGTGCGGCATCCCGCCCCACGTAGATAGTGCCAGTGATGGTGACGTTGTCACCGGCATGTAGTTGCTCGATGATTTCATCCGTTAAGGGTGTTGTGATCTTCATGCATTCACCTCCTGCAAGCAAGCATCACTCTTGACAGGGACAAAAGTATCCGTATGGAGTTCTCACCAGATTGGTCTCAGCCAAATGGGTCAAAGCTCGTCGCCGCCAATCCTCGATGTCGCCGACAAAGGCCACTCCGTCTAACAAAGCGTCGAGAATTAGACCACGATGCAAACAAGCTTCCAATTCTTCTACAGTGAAACCCAGGACGTCCACACCGACTGGTTTGTCCTGCCAGAGCAGGTCAAGACGCTGCCACAGATCGGCGGGCAACTCGTCTGAGATGACGAGCAAGTCGTAATCGCTGAACCGATCCTCCTCACCACGGGCGCGGGAACCAAAGAGGATGATGGCTTTGGGCCTCACTCTCTCAATCAGGCTGTCCAGGTACTCGCTGAGATACCGCGGACAGCTTCGATAATCCTCTCTGCCCATGCGATACACTTTCACAGATCTGTCTCCTTTTTCGCCAAAGCAAGATAGCCATAAACGGTCTCAACGTACTTTCGGGCATCGCCGAGAAGCCGCCTGGCAGTAGCGTAGACGATTCGGCTGTCGAGCACGTCATAGTCGTGTACGATACGATTACGGAAACCGATATGGGTTCGCCGGAAGCGAGTCAGCAGATAGTCGTCAATGATTTGCAGCCGGTGAACAGCCTCAAAGGATTGGCGCGCCGTTGGAATTGCCATGCCGCCCAGGCTCACGATGAGCAGGTTGTTGGTGTCTATGGCACTCTCGATAATGATTTGTGCCAACCGCTCCACAATCCTTCGTCGCCCGGGCCGGGCCAGATAGTTGCTCAGTGGTTCATCCAGATAGGGCGCGAGTTCCTCAATGTAGCTGGCTATGTTGGCCAGTTTCTGTCGGATTAGGCGCTCTCGTGCTTCTTCCATCGCTCGATGTGCTCCTCTATGAAGGAATCCTGCAAAGGGAAGAACTTGCGGCTGTCATCATAGCGACGAGCCGCATAGGATTGGAATTGCATGAACGTTGTCGGCTCTTTCTGGTACAAAGCCTTCCCACTGCTAGCCACCTCGAAGAGCAGAAGGGGGCTGGCGCCGTTGAGGAAAACTACGTCAATGTCGCCATCACCCTGAATAGCCTCCGCCAACTCTCCGATGAGCATCAGTTCTTGCTCAGCGTCTCCCCAATCCCGACTGGTCATGCGCACGGCCACGTCAATATCGCTGCCGGGACGCTCTTGCCCACGAACCTGGGAGCCAAAAACAACGATGAGATTGAGATCATACTGGCGGGCCGTCTCAACCAGCCTCTCGTGATTGGCCTGATACATCTCCGATGGCCTCCCATTCTCCAGATTCTACAGCACCGCCCCTTTGTGCCGTGCGCTGTGGCATTGGATGTTCACGACCACAGGCATGCTGGCGATGTGGCAGGGGAAGGTCTCCACGTGCACCGCCAGCGCGGTGGTGCGGCCACCCAATCCCTGCGGACCGATGCCCAACCTGTTGACTCGCTCCAGGATATCGGCTTCCAGCTCCGCCACTTCCGGATCCGGGTGTGCCTCATCAACCTGACGCAACAGCGACTTCTTGGCCATACGTGTCGTTTGGTCAATAGTGCCACCAACTCCCACGCCCACAATGATGGGGGGGCAAGGGTTCGCCCCCGCTTTGTCCACGGAGTTGACCACGAAGTCAATCACGCCTTGACGACCGTCGGCGGGCTTGAGCATGCCCAGGAAGCTCATGTTCTCGCTGCCGCCTCCCTTGGGGGCAACCGTGATCTTCAGCGTGTCGCCGGGGACGATCTCGGTGTGGATCACGGCGGGGGTGTTGTCGCGGGTGTTGATGCGTTTCGAGAAGGGCTGGGCGACTACGGATTTACGCAGGTAGCCCTCGATGTAGCCCGTGCGCACACCTTCGTTGATGGCTTCCACCAGGCCGCCACCGACGACGTGCACCTCCTGGCCGATCTCCAGAAAAATCACGGTCAGTCCCGTGTCCTGGCAGAGAGGCATCTGCTCCCGGCGGGCGATCTCAGCGTTCTCCAGAATGCGGTCGAGCACTTCCTTGCCCACGGGCGAAGGCTCTGCCTCTCGCGCCGCCTGCAAGCTGGCCAGAACGTCCTCCGGCAGGTAGTAGTTCGCCTCCATGCACAGCCGGGCAACGGTGTCGGTGATCTCCTGGACGGTGATCTCGCGCATGGTGTCTCACTCCTTCATTATGAATGTTCACGATGAATGTTCACGCAGCGTCGTTGGTGGTGGGTTGTTCCGTCAAAGCGGCAAAGTCTCGTTCAGTGTATCCCGATTATACAACCCCATAGGGTTCCTGTCAAGGCCAAAAGCTCGTTCGGCAGAGAAGCCTCCTCACGCGGCAATCGGGGGTGAGATAGGCCCACCCCCGATTACCTTCAACTGCGATTCGTGTGATGCGCGTGCCTACTAGATCTGCTGGAACGCGTCTGTGATGGCTCCGAAACCGACGCCGGCGACCCCGATCAGGCCGCCCACCACCGCACCGATGATGAACACGATCACGACGGCGATCACCGCGGTTATGATTGCCTTGGTGGTATCCGTATCCATGGCCTGGCGGATGGCCACTACCCCCGTGATCACGGTCCACACGAGAGCAACCAACCAGCCGATGCAAGGTACCAATGAGAAGATCGTCGGGCCATAGGCATAGCCCAATACCCGACGCATCTCACCGAGGTCCGTGGTAGCCTGGAACAACTTCGTACCGATGAAGTAGGCCAGGAAGGCGTACAGGAAATAGCCCACGATGGCCCATACTACGCCCCACACGAGCCCGATAAGAGCCGCCACGATACCGTTTCCCATAACCAGTCCCGCTATGAAACCGACGATCCCGTTGATGGCGGCAATGAGTACCACCACTATCAACGCTTCCTGCGTCAGTGTGGT
This sequence comes from uncultured Anaerolineales bacterium, assembly GCA_965369635.1. Classification (GTDB taxonomy): domain Bacteria; phylum Chloroflexota; class Anaerolineae; order UBA3071; family UBA3071; genus UBA3071. Next base: position 18,367 of record CBDURC010000018.1, read on the forward strand.
ATCAGCCTCCACTTCCTCGTACAGGCTGACATCCAGCCGTGCAGCGCGGATCAAACGATTGAGCATTGCTCCGAAATCCATGATCAGACCTCCTTACCAGATGTGCAGATGTTGGATGACTGTACACGACGCCGTCTGCCTATCTGAGCGCGTCCTTGACGGCCACCAGACCGACGGCTCCGGTGTTGCTCTCCCACCCTACAGCGGGGGTTTCTTTCGTTCAGCAATCTCGCCCACGTCTTCTGCGATACGGAAGATCACGATGACCAACTCCAGCCACACCCGGGCCATAATGACACATTATGCTCAATAACCCATCACCTCCTTCCCGTTCTGTGCGCGCCTTGCCCATAGTAAACCACAAATCGATCATTTTGTCAATGTTGCTTTCGCTCCGGCAACGCATAGCCGAACCGGCGCAGCTCCTGCTCTTTCTTCCGCCACTTGGGCCGCACTTTGATCCACAGATCGAGGTACACTCGGGTGCCCACCATCCGCTCGATTTCCTCCCGCGCTGCTTTGCCGATGCGCTTAATGAGTTGCCCTCCTGCGCCGAGCAGGATCTTCTTCTGCGACTCTCGCTCCACGTAGATGCTGGCACTGATATAAGTCATGTCCTCAGAGCGACGCTTGAACTCCTGCACGACGACGGCCACGGCGTGGGGCACCTCCTGGTGCGCGTGGCGCAACACTTGCTCCCGCACCAGTTCCGCAGCGATGAACCGCTCCTGCTGATCCGTCACCTGATCGGCAGGGTAGTAGCGCGGGCCCAGCGGCAGTCGAGCGATCACTTTCTCCAGCAGTTCGTCACAGTTGTCCCCACGTGTGGCTGAGATCAAGAGCCAATCCGGTTCATCCACCAGGGCCAGGTGCGCTTCGCTGTGCGCTGCCACATCCTGCGGTTTCACCAGATCCGCTTTGTTCAGCACCAGGATCACTGGCCGGCCGGCCGCTTTGTCCGCCAGCAATGCGGCGATCTGCCGATCCTCGGCTGTGGGCAGCACCGATACGTCTACCATCCAGAGGATGACATCCGCTTTGGGCAGGGCGCGCACAGCGGTCTCGACCATGAACTCGCCCAGCTTGTGATGCGGCTGGTGAATGCCGGGGGTGTCCACGAAGATGACCTGCGCGTCGGTCCGCGTCAGAATGCCGCGCAGACGGTTGCGCGTCGTCTGCGGCTTAGGGGAGACGATAGCAATCTTCTGGCCCAGCCAGGCATTGATGAGTGTGGACTTGCCCACGTTGGGCCGCCCGATGACGGCCACGAAGCCAGATCGGTGGTCGGGAGGCAGGTCCTCCAGTGTAATGAGCGTGTACGTCTGTTTCAACTTTGAACCTCAAATCCGGTAGCGCTGAACACTACTGCCATAATCGACAGAAGGCACACAGCCCCGGCGCGGTGGTCGGCTGCCCGCACTTCTCGCACGGGTGCAGCTCCACCTCCTCCGCTGGCAGGAGCAGTCGACCCTTTTTCTTCGCCCGCAGGAAGTCCAGGTAGAAACTGTGCTTGGCCCCCGGCGAGCGCCCTTCCAGGCGGTTCAGCGACTCCTTGTGGGAGATCGTCGTCGCTCCGGTGGCGTGCGGGCATTCATCGTAGATGTAATCAATACCTCGCACCAGCGCGTAGGCAGCCGTCTCCCGCTCGTAAAGGCGACAGAAGGGCTTGACCTTGCGGGACAAGCCGGGATGTGTCGCCTCCAGCACCGGCGCTTGCCGGGCCAGATAGCCCGTCTGCCAGCGCAGCGTGTTCTGCAAAAGCACCGCCGCCTCGTCGTCCAGATTGTGGCCCGTGGCCAGCGCCGCGTAGCCGCCCTCATGTGCCACACGGTTCATCACGTGCCGCTTGACCAGACCGCAAACGGAGCAGGGCTTGCCCCGCCCTCGCCCCGTGCGCCGCGCCAGTTCCGGAAGGGACTCGCCGTAGGTCTGCTTGATGTCCACCACGTGTAAGACGTGTTGCGTGGGGCGTAGGGCACGGGGCGGATTTGCCGCTTCGCTTGTCTCCAGAAACCGCTGCACATAGTCCAGCGACCTATCCGAGTACCCCCGGTGCTCGATCCCCAGCTTGATATACAACCCGTCGGCCTGGTACCCCAGCCGTAGCAGCACGTCCCACAGCGCCAGGCTATCCTTGCCGCCGGAAACGGCCACCAGCAACCGACCGCCGCTGCCGAACATGCGGAACTTCTCAATGGTTCGCTGCGTGTAGGTCACGAACCAATCGAGGTAATGGTCAGCGCACAGCGCCAGCCGGTGATGGCGCATGTTGATCACGGCGACGCCGCCACACTTCTTGCACTTCATTGATCGTTGGTCCTTGGTCCTTCGTCCTTGGTCCTTCGTCTTTGGTCATGAAAGACTATCCGCCCGAGATCACCGCCACCAGCTTGATGGTATCGCCATCTCTCGTCAACGTGGCTTCGTTGATGAGTTGGCCATCGCGCACAGCCAGCACGGCCTCCGGGTCCAGCCCCAGCTTGAGGATGGCACTCCTCACCGTCATCCCCGGCCGCAATTCCCAATGCTTGCTTCTCAGAATCACCTTGACCATCGGTTCCCTCACAATCCCTCACCACTTCACTCTGCCATCATTGTACCGCAACAGGCAGCGGGAGTCAAGGTGTAGAACCCTGACCCACAGGGCAATCGCATCTAATCTGGGAGCGTAGCAACGTGTGTTTCAGAGTGAGAAGGTCACGCTGAAGGCGCCAAATGCCCCATTGCGCTGACTCGCAGCCTGAGATTCGTCATCCCAAGCGACCGATGGGATTCTAGACTCCAGTTTCTGGCAAACGAAAACCCAGTTATGCAAAGCACTAGGCCTTGTGCTTGGCTCGGGGTGATGGATTCGCAGTTTAGATGCGATTGCCCTACCCTGACCCACGCCTGGGCTCACAATCTTCTCTCGTCCGGCAGGTCACTCACTGCGCGCCTTCAGTCCCAGCAAGTAGCCGTGGGCCTCCGCAGCCGCCTTGGCCCCCTCGCCGATGTGCACCAGCACCTGTTCGGAGATGTGGGTCACGTCGCCGGCGGCGAACACGCCAGGATAGCTCGTCCCCCCGTAGACGTTGACCTTGATGCGCCCCTCATGATCGCATTCAAGCCAGTCGCGCACCAGTTCGGAGTTGGGTTTGCGCGGCAGCTTGACGAACACCCCCTTCACGGGCACGTCCATCGTCGCGCCGTCCACTGTCTGCAGGACGATGCCCTCCACGAAGTGCTCCCCTTTCACTTCCAGCACGGTGGCCCCTTCGTGGATCTTCATGTTCTCCAGTCGGCGCAGCACCGGCACCAGCGGCCAGTCGGCAGGCAACAACTCTGGGGCGAACAGGTGTACCTGGTGGGCATACTGGCTCAACTCACAGGCTGCCAGTTGTGCCCGGCGATACGTGCCCACCACGGCCACATCCTTGCCCAGGAAGAGCGCCCCGTGGGCCACCACGGAATAGCTCAGACCTTGACCGGCCAGTCGTTCCTCGCCCGGTACCTCCAAACGTTGCGGTTTGGCGCCAGTAGCAATGATCAGGGACAGCGACTCGAACTGGTCGCCGTCCTCGGTCTGCACGATGAAGTGGTCATCCGCTGGCTCTGCCTTCGCTACACGGTCGAAGTGGCGGCAGAAATCCAGGTAATCCAGTTGCTGGCGGAAGCGGCTCAACAGCTCCTCGCCGGTGATGACCTCGTAGGTTTCCTTATCCTGCAACTGCATGGTGTAGGCGGTCTGACCGCCCCA
>CBDURC010000019.1:0-21901 GCA_965369635.1 uncultured Anaerolineales bacterium
AGCCAGAGCCAGTGCTACTGACCATGCAATGCACACCAGAAGGGATTTGGACGGGCTGAATATGGCAGACATGGGATCACCGCTCCTTTCCAGAAGATAGACGACTGCTGCCGAACGGTCACGACTGACGGTGACAAGCACGGGCTAGCCCGGGCGGGCTACTGCGGGGGGCCTCGTCGACACGAGACTAACATAGTATAGCATAGTATTGCTGCTAAGTCAAGTATACGTAAATCCGCAACTCACTCTGCTATCCCCCCGGCGATATTCTTGGGGCCAGCATCCCGGTGACGCTGGCCGGCGGCATCGTGCAGGCTAACGCCGAAGCGCTGAGCGGCATCATTCTGCACCAACTCAAGAGCAAGGGGGCACCAATCATCTCTGGCTTCGGGGCGATTCCCCTGGACATGAAAACAGGCACCTTTTCGTACGGCGCACCCGAGCTTCGACTGACCAATTCAGCCTTCGCCGACATCTATCACTATTACGGCATTCCCATGTGGTCAACCGTCGGCAGTGATGCCCACTGTCTCGATGCGCAGGCGGCCATGGAGCACGCTTTCGGCACTCTGATGTCCGCCCTGGATGGGGCAAACCTGATCCACGATATCGGCTATCTGGGGCAGGGGCTGCTTGGCAATCCCGCCGCCATCGTCATGTGTGATGAGATCATCAGCTACGTGAAGCGGGTTATGCGGGGCTTTGATCTCGGCCGGGAGAAGATGGCCCTTGACGTGATCCGCAAGGTCGGGCCGGGCGGTAACTTCTTGACCGTGATGCACACCAAGACTCACTTTCAGCAAGAACTCTGGCGGCCCAAGTTCGTAAATCGCGACAGTCCCAGGGCCTGGATGGAGAAGGGGGGCAAAACTTACAGTGAGATTGTAACGCTGAAGGCTCTCGAGATCCTTGAGACCCACCGGCCCGAGCCACTGCCGGACGACGTTCGTCAGAAGATCAACGAGATTGCCAAAGAGGCCCAGGAGGCACTGGCAACCATGCAGTTCGTGGCATGACAGGGAGTGATGGCCAGCCCGAAGAGGTGGTAGACACAATACAAGCCGTAATTGGTATTAGCAAGTCGTGAAACGTGAAACGTGATGCGTGAAATCCTCTCATCACGTTTCACGCATCACGCACACAAGCACCCGTGCGAATGCCTGAAATCCTGATAAGGAGACAGTTCAATGTACCGCAACAGAGATATGGGCATCAACCACATCAAGGCTCGTAAGGACCATCGCTGCTACGGCATGGGCCTGGGCATCATCATCCTGGACGACCTCTACCCCGGCTTCCCCGGCGACGTGCGCAACGCCAGCGCTCACCCCTTTCCCATCCAGTACGAGATCGCCGAGGGAGTGGACATCCTGGCCCTGGTTCACGCAGAGGACAAGTCGCCCTGTCTGGAGCCGATCAAGCGGGCGGCCAAGAAGCTGGAAAGCATGGGCTGTCGGGCCATCGCCGCCGAGTGTGGCTACTTGGCCTACTTTCAGAAGGAGATAGCGGGCTATGTGGACGTCTCGGTGTTTATGTCAAGCCCACTGCAGGTGCCTTTTGCCCAGCAACTCATCGGCCCTGACAAGGTAGTGGGTATCCTGGCAGCGCGGGAAAAGCAATTGACACAAGCGCACCTGGAGGCCATCGGTATTCAGATCGGCAGCAACTACATCATAACCGGGGCCGAAGACGATGGTCAATGCCTGGAGTTCGAGCACCTGTGGTACGAACCCAAGCGGACTGATCCGCCAGGGGCCTACTATGACAAGGCAGAGAAGGAATTCGTGCAGGTCGCCGTTGATTTCTACCATGCCTACCGCAACATGGGGGCCATGACGTTGGAATGCACCGGTATGCAGCCCTTCGCCCGTGCCATCCAGCGGGAGGTTGATATCCCCATCTTCAGTTGGGGCACGCTGCTGGACTACGCCTACTCGGTAGTGGTGCACCGCGATTACTACGGGCATGTGTGACTCGACAATGTTCGACAATGTTAAGGTAAATGGCCAAAATCACTGACATCCTGACCGTACTGGCTGTGGGCAGTTACTACTACGACGACCTGGCCGCCTTGCAGGCCCGCTCTATCCCCCCGGCCGAGAGGTACACGGCAGCCCCCGTCACCCCCGGCTTTCGGGCTGTGCGGGAGGTGGCGGAAGCGGTCTCTGTGGGCCTGGTCTTGGATGATGGTCGAGTGGCCTGGGGCGACTGCGTGGCCGTGGAATTCAGCGGCAAAGCGGGCCGCGATCTGGTCTTCCGTAGCGAAGCGGGCATGAAGACGATCCAGCGCACCGTAGCTCGGGCACTCCAGGGCCGCGAGATCACGAGCTTTCGCGAACTTGCCACCGAAGTGGACGCTTTGGTTGAGTCTGTAGAAATAAGCCGGCCGCTTCCCTCATCCGAAGCAGAAGGCGAGCGAAAAGGATTATCCCGCCGCGACCTGCTGACGGCGCCAGCTCGGTTATTGCAGTCAACCGCACGAGCTTGGCCATCAGCCTAGTTGATGTCAGAGAGGCATTGCGAGAGGTGCGACCTCTTGCAGCGTGTCGGGCTTGTACATGAAGACGCAAGGGCGCGGTTGGGGTCGGAGGAGATGGACATCTGCAGCAACCGGCGAAAGTGGCGAACCTGTGTAGGCTCGGCCTCTAAGTAGGTTGCGGCCGCGACGTCATTCTATGCATCTGCCATCTCTTCCAATGCGCGCATGCGCGAGATAGGTCGTCCCACTCGGAAGAGCACCACCTCGGCCGACGTGGGCTGGGCAATCCCCAAGGGCGGCTGCAAGGCTGTTTCTGCGAACTCCCAATGGGCCTACGGCACCATGACTCCTCTGAGCTTGAACATGACTTTCTCCTGGCTTCTCGCAGGTGTCGGTGGCACTCGTCCAAGTCATGGGGCTGGTAGGGCGCTTTCCATAATGAAGCGCTAATAGGCACCGTAGGCTTGCCAGGCTTCCCACATGGCCATGACATTCTCCGGAGGGACATCTGGCTGGATGTCGTGTACTGCAGCAAAGACAAAGCCGCCGCCAGGAGCCAGTGCATCGATATTTCGTCTGACGTCCGCCTTGACCTCCAGTGGGGTGCCCGTACCTAGAACACGTTGCGTATCCACACCGCCTCCCCAGAAGACCAGATCCCGCCCAAACTCCTGCTTCAACTCTCGCAAGTCCATTCCGGCAGAGCTAATCTGCACCGGATTGAGGATGTCGATGCCGGCGTCAATGAAATCCCCTATGAGGGGGCGCACCGCGCCGCAGGAGTGGAAGAACAACTTCACCGGGGCCAACTCCTTCACGAAGGAGAACAGACGCTGATGGCGTGGTTTGATAAGGGTGCGGTAGGTCTCAGGAGACATGAGAAGCGAGTTCTGGCCTGCCAGGTCGTCAGCTTCGATGACAACGTCAGCCAAGTCCCCCACCAGCTTGAGAGCTCGCTCCCAGAAAGCGCTCTTGAAGTCTACCATTCTGTCGAGCATATAGGCAGCATACTTCTGGTTGGCGGCTAGGTCTACGTAGAATTGCTCATAGCCCCGCAGCCAGGAATACATCTCCGCGATTCCGGCTGAGGGGCCCGCCAGGACAACGGCCTTTCCTTTCGAGGCCTCTGCTTCTGCCTGTGCCCGTAGCGTGGCGAAGCGCTGATCGTCCAACGGATCAGGGAAGCGATAGGCTTTCAGCTCAGCCAGTGAGTCAGCGTTTACCAGCGGGTGCTGGTACATGTCATAGTAGAAGCCGCCGTCTTTGGGCTTGCGCCAGCCGATGCCCCATTCGTCAACGTAGGCCTCATATGCGCCTTCGTCCATGAAAACGTACTCAAACCCAGACGCTCTGCCAGGCATCAGGAGCCGGAAGTCGGCCTCCAGCCGTTGGGCCAGATCCTCGTCCACAACCGCCAGTTGCTCAGCCATCGCCATAATGCGCGGTTCAGTTGCGGGCATTCCAAGATGTTGGCGCAGGTTTCGATACGCGGTGACGTGCATGGTGGTTAGGCCCGTGCCTCCAAGGTCGAAAGGCACGTGGTCCGGCTCTTGGTGGTTCAACGCCCGTTGAACGCGTTCAGATGAGTTCATTCTCTCTCCCTCGCTCTGCGGGACTCAGCTCCTTCCGGAGCGGCGTTGGCTTTGGGATGCCCAGCAGGATCCACATTGAGACTCGACCCTATAGCGCACCGAGCCCACGCCATCGTCAAGGGTGACAATCGCTTCCATCATCTTAGCTGCCTAGGCCGAGAGCAGGAACAAGGCAACCTTTCCCATGTCCTGGGCCGTAATGCTTGCCTTCAACGCTGAGGGCTTCTCACGGAAGATCGGGGTCCCCGCCTCAGCGACATTAGGTCCGCTTCGCTGTGCCCAAGCGACAACTGTCAACCGTTCATTGGCTCGAACCCGCCAGGACCGTATCCGGACGTGTAGTGCTCACTCGGATACGAAGCTCCCCGAGTTGCGTAGCCAAGGCACGGGCTAGCGTCCGTTCGTCCCACGCGCTCGCGTGGGAGAGGCTCCTGTCCGATGCCGCGACCAGTCGATTCTTCCGCCGGTCGGACGCCTCCGCCTAGTAGAGACTAGATGGCTTGCAGTTGTGGGGCACCAAGCGCCGAGGAAGGCTCGCTTGGAGGAGGCAGCGGCCACGTACTGGGTGGATTGCCAGCCGGTTTCCAGATAGCGTGCAGCCAGTACCCTGCGAGTCACCCCGGTGATGCCCTCTCCGGTAGCCATGGGGCCGCAAGCTGGGGCAGTGCAGAAGGGTTTCGGACGTGACTAGCCGACCCTCCGGCAGTCAACGATTGTGCTGGACAGTGCCCGCGAACCCATCCTGCTTGGTCTTGACCAAACCTGGCCCCTTCACACTCAACCCCGCCGCTGCTTGTGTCAGAACATCGCTGGTCGCAGAGCTGGCGTAGCTTTGGACTTATGTCGGTTTGATGGACTGTGGCACGATCTATGGCTCCCCTGACGTGGCAATGGCCACGTAGATGGGATTGGACAGGGCTCGCCGCAACAGTGCTTGCGGATTGCGGGTGGCCTTCCCGCCGTTCGGCTCGACCAACTCGAGCCGGTAGAAAGTGTCGCTAACCGGCCGGGCCTGCCAGTGGAAGGTGAAATCGTCGCTCTCGACAGACACACTGTTCATCCCCTCACTGGACACAATCCTCAGCACCAGTCCCCTTCCACCGGCCACATGGGCGCGCAGCATCACAGGTTGGCCGGCGGCAGTGATTAGCTCACCTCCCATCATGACCTCGTACAGCTCATCCCCATCTGCATCGGCGGCCAGGTGTAGCTCAGGCCCTTGCGGATCCTTGGAGACGAAGACACGCCCAGCCTGTATGCCACCCAGGATGCCTGGCGTCGAAAGCTCCTCGGCGTAGACCCAGGTTGTTGGCGTGCCGATGTCATAAGACTTGGGCTCTCCGGTGAAAGGCTCTACATGTTTGTCACTTCCCCCAACTGCTACCACCCGCCGCCCCTGCAAAAGCAGACTGTCCCACAAGGTCAGCGATTGATGGTTGTTCGATTCCCAGACGCCCTGCCATACTTCCACACAAGCGAAGGGCAAGTTGGAGCTATACTCCCAGGGAGGGCCGTTATCCTTGGGATGGTTGACGGAGAACAGCCCGCCATCAGCATGCACGGCGTCAATGATTCGGGTCATCGTGGCATCATCACGACAGCGGAACTCCTGCCCGCTGTGCGCGCCCCACACGTTGGCGTGGCCGTAGTAGGTGGTAATCTCCTGACCGGGGATGAGCAGCAGGCCATCGCCGCTGGCCGCTGTCAGGTGAGCCCAATGGCTGACGGTGTTGTGGTCCGTCACCGCCACGAAATCAAGCCCCTGTGCTCGAGCTGTCGCCGCCAGGTCGGCGATCGACCCGGTCGCGTCGGAGTGGTGAGTGTGGCTCTGAAGGTCGCCGCGGTACCACCTGGGGTCATACCATCCCGGGCGCGGAACCGACGGTGACGGAGCCGAGCGCTCTGGTTCGCCGGCACCGGCTGACAGCGTAACGTCGACGCGGTAGTGGCAACCCTCCGGCACGATGTGGTAGAGCCCCAGGATAATGTGCCAAGTGCCCCGGTAGATCGGACCGGGCAGGTAGCCCGGGGTAGCGTCCACCAGCCCGATGGTGAACTCGGATCGGTCGCTCCCGCTCCAGCCGCGGAAGCCCTGCCCCTGGAACACCGTAGCGCCGCGCGGGTCGAACACCCCGATGTCCACGACGTTTCCTCTGCCGGCCGGCTCAGCGGCACTGACCCGATGGGTGTACGTGTAGCGAACCGTCAGCCGGCGGATCCCTGACGGGACAACAAAGGGGAGAAGAAGGTAATCGCTGGTTGCTTTGTCCGCCAGAGTGACAGTGTCTGTAAGCGTATAAGATTGCGACATAATCTACTTGAACACTCCTTGTCTTTCGAAACGCACTGTTTTGATCTGCCGTGTGTGCAAGGAGAGTCGAACGACGTTGTCCGCGTCCGGACTCAGGCCCTCGCCGGGCTGTTCGTTCAGGTTAGTCAGGAGGGCTCGGCTGAAAGGCAGGCCAAGCCGCAGTCGAGCCTCAACCGGCCCAGGGGCGATATTCCAGACGCGAACGATCAGCGCATCGCCTTCCTCGGCCAATTTGATGGCGCTCACGATGACGCTGGTAGGGCTCACATCTACAAAGCTCAGGGCTGCTGGCAGCGGCCCGTCATGAGGATCGGTCACGACGGCGCGCATGGGGGCGTTGAACGCATACGCCTCTGGGAAGGTGGAAAGCCAGCCAGGCGTCTCCCTGTCGCCGCCATGGGGCACCAGGGCGTAGTGGAGAGTGTACGCGCCCAGGCATTGAGCGCCAGGCAGAGGGATGCCTGGGCCGGCATGCCGGGGCCGGACCGGCATGTCGTCGCGCGAGAGCCAGCCTACGCAGCGCAGCAACGTGAGTAGCAGGGCCACGCCGCCGGGCTCAGGTCGCGCTTCCACCTCCGGCAGGCCACAGCTGATGAGAGTCAGCCCGGCCCGCCCGTCACTCACATCGCTGAAGGTGCGCTGCGGATGCGTGAGGGCTGGCTGCTCTGGCCAGTCACTCGTATCCGTGGGCAGGTCTAGCGGACGCTCGACCACGTCGAAGGGTGTTTCCGTGCGGAAGCTGTCAGCGTTGACGGGCGTAGGAAAGCATACGCGCAGCCGGTGATCGCTGGCCCTGTTGTTGACCGTGGTCTCGAAGTCCACGCGGCGCAGTCCTGAAACCAGGCTGACTCGGGTGATGATGGGGAGGGTGACCCGTCTTGCTAGCCGGGCGCGGCGCGAAGCTGCAAGCCCGGCTGGTACGCGATAGCGCAGGGCTATATCCAGCGTTTGGCGGGCCGGGCCCCTCTCGAGCAGCCTCACCACCGGTGGCCGGTCCGGCTCGTCTACCACCATGCCCTGATCCACCGGACAGTGGCTGTAAACGTCTCCCCGATCGCCCTCGTCCTCGAAGCGGTTGAGCCCTCGAAAAACGATGCCCGTTATCTTGTCACGCAGGGTGATGCTTCCGTTCGCAGGGTCGGCTTCGATGTGAAAGAACTGGTTCTCTATGCTCAACGCTTCACTTCTTGTCTCTGGCGTCGGGCGTGCGGCCCTAGGCCGCAGAAAGTAGACACGGTAGCCGTGTCCTGGCATGTCCTGCGCCACGAACGCCAGTGTTGTCCGTGGGGTCACCTCCACGGACAACACCGGATGCTCCGGCTTTGTACGGGAGAGAGGCATTTCAGCAGTGCGCAGCCGGCGGCGGATCTCGGTGAGGGCCATCTCCAGCTCGGCCGAACTGGGCAGACCATGAGCGCTCAGGGTCATTGCCACCATCGGGCCGGCTTGACCCTCGTGATACCTGAGCCGCACAATCCCCTGTCCCCCCACCCGCTCAGGATGCTCCTGCGTCAACCGACTCAACAGTTCCTCACGTTCAATGCCCAGGAGTGAGAAATCGAGCTTCTCCTCGCCCGACTTCTGCCAGGGCAATGGCTCATGCGCTTCGTCCACAAGTTCATAGCCTGGCCAGGCAGGTGGTATCTGCACCCGAACATGGACCAAGTCCGTTCGAGGCCCATCAGTTGGGTTAAAGACGACGAGTGGCACGTACGGAACGGGCTCGACCAGGACGGCGGCTGCGGGCTGGATGCTGAGCGCCGGATCCTGAGAGTGAGCCGCGCTCGCACCAGCTTCGCTGGCGAGAGCTTTCTGCGAGTCACTGAGTCGGGGGCCTGTGGTCGTGATGTGCCCTACCAGGCTCTTCAGGCTGCGCCCCGTGATCTCCTGGGCGATTTGCTCCACCTGGTCGAAGCGACACCGCATTTCCTCATGGACTTGATCCACACTGCACCCGCAAATGGAGTCATGAGCGTGATTCTGGAGCAGCAGGCCCCAGGCACGACGGACAAAGGCATGTTTGGACTCGTGGGTGGGTTCACTGGCACGTTCCTGGGTTCGCGGATCGACCCACGCTGCAAAGGCACTGGAGGGTTCCGCCCAGCTTTCTAGCAGAGTCTCGCAGGCTCGGTTGCGCTGCTTTATCCACATGCGGGCTGATAGCACACCCGGGATGATGCTGGAACGCTGTGGGCTCCGGAACTCGCCCTGGACCGTTCGCAGGCTAGGATCCGCGGCGCGGACGGCGGAGACGTACTGGGGTAGAGTACCGTGTACGAGCTTCAGGTCTGTCAGGCGCTCCTCAGTGAGAGTCATGAGGGCCGGTAGGCCGGCGAAGGGCTCCGCGTGGTCCGTGCCATTCATCAGGAGGATGGCATCGGTGGTAGCGTGAGGCACCAAGCTGTCCACAGCCTGGCGCACGGTTTGAGCGAAGCCATCCGGGTTGCGGGGCGTCCAGGCCAGGTTGCCGTAGCCGTCGCGCAGGTATATGGTCAGGACGGCCGTTCCGTCGGGCGACTGCCACAAGAACTCCGTCGGCAGATCCTGCACGCCGCGCCAGATGGCCGCATCGTGCACGCCGAAGCCTACCAGAATCTGGGGCAATTGGCTAATGTGTCCGAAGGAGTCCGGGATATAGCCGACGGGCATCGGCTCGCCGAAGCGACGGGCAACCCGGTCGCCCAGCATCAGGTTTCGGATGAGGGCTTCAGGGCTCACCAGGAACTCATCGGGCAGAACGTACCAGGGACCGATGAGCAGCCGGCCCTTCTGCACCTGTTCCCGGATGTCGGACTCACGCTCGGGTCTAATCTGTAGGTAATCCTCGACTACTATCGATTGCCCGTCCAGCATGAAGTGGCGGTAACCGGGATCGCTTGCCAGCATACCCAGCAACCGGTCTACCAGGGTGACCAGACGGATTCTGAACTCCTGGAAGGGCTGGTACCACTCGCGATCCCAGTGTGTGTGGGAAACGATGAAAGCTCGATATGGCATCACACGTCCTTTCTGGTCAACTCAAACCAATTCCTGCACCAGTTCCCCTACTAGCCGAACTCGTTCGATGTCTCCGTCTGGGGGCATTTCGTCCGATATTCCCAGCACGAGGCGGGGGTAAAACAGGTCAACTACTCGTCTCACGCAGTCGATCACTGTTTCCACAGAGAAAGACCGGAGGAAATACAGGGCGGGAATCCCGTCCAGAAGCACGCGGTCAGCTAGTGCCACTTTGATCTCCTCAAGCGTGACGTCTCCCTGGGGAACAGGCGTGGCGGCTTCAACCCCATCCCACGGGCAATCCCTCAAGTGGGGTAAGAGCGGCTTCATCGTCCCATCCACATGAATGTGCACGAACTTGTCAGCGGTGTGCAACTGCTCAACCCGCTGGCGGTAATAGGGAACCAGATGTTCACTCCAGATCGGAGGTGGGTCCATGGAGGCATCGATATTCTCACCGAGATTGAGAATCTGGACAGGAGATCGGCATAGAACTTCATACATGGCGTCATCCGCCGTTGACGCTGCCTCCACGTAGTGTTGGATCAGTGCGGGGTAGTCGTGCATCATGTAGACGGTTTTCTCAAACCCCATGTGCTCGATGAATAGTCCCTGTATCGGCGAACGGCGAAAGTGGAACTGGGGGCTGCCACGCTCGCCCACCCGCTGTGAATCCTGCTCATACGCTCCCTGGTCCCAGTACCATTCCTCATCTTGCAGCATGAATTCCAGAACCTTGACATCCTCTGGTTTCTTGAGTTTGTACTCCGTGTTGTAGGCAGACACGTTCCATTCGTCATAATGCACGACCTCGGTTAGAGTTCCCACAGGGGTTTCCCACGTGCGTCTGAGTCGCTTCTCATCCTCCCACTGCTCGGCGACTTGCACAGTCTTGTATCGCCCGCGCAAAGGTCTCGTGAAGTATCGAACTGAGGCGTGGCAGTAGTCGTAGACATCAAGGAGACTGGCCTCCTGCAAATGTCCTGGCAACATTCCCCGCCTTCTGTTCACATCATACCAGTACTCTAACCTTGGCTGCCAGAGAATCCCGCCTGGGTCCCCTCCTCGGAAGACAGCCAAGCTCATATCCCGAAAACTGGGCTTGGCGCCCCTGCTATTCATGCATCTACACCATTGTGCTGGTGCTATGAACTGATCACTGGAAGAAGCATAGCTTGAACGTCCTTACTTCGAATGGTTTGATATCGAAGCGTAGAGAGCCAGAAACGACGTCGACTTCGCCAATCTCGTCTTCATACAGATCGCACTCTGCGGCACGAGAAGGGGGATCTGGAAACGTGACATTCACCGTACCGCGCCGGTTCTGGTCCTCATACAGCCTGAGAATAAGCCCGTCTCCTTTCTCTGCCATCTTCAGCGCCGAGATCATGACATGATCACTGTCTATGGACAGGAAAGAGCCGGTAGATCTAAGATTGCCGTCCCCTTCCCCTATTGGAACTGGAACAAGCGGGTCATTGAGCTCCCATGCCCTGCGTGGTGTTTCGGCCTGTCGCCAGTCACCCCGATGGGGATATAGACTATATGTGAACGAATGGTGTCCCAAATCCGCCGTTGGATCGGGGTACTGTGGACCCCTGAGTAGTGTGAGCCGCATATGATTGCCAGAAATATCGTGACCGTATTTGCAGTCGTTCAGAAGACTTACACCGTAGTCGCCCTCGGAAATATCAGCCCATAGATGGCCACAAACCTCGAACTTGGCAGCGTCCCACGGGGTGTTGGAGTGAGTCGGTCTCTCAATGTAGCCATAGGAGACATCATAGGTCGCCCTCATGGCATTCACATTCACGAGAAACCCAGTCTTCAGTAACCGATCTCGCTCTCGCCACTCGATCTCCGTCTCGAAATCTATGCGCGGCACGCTGCGATGAAGGATGATTTTCTGCGCAATCAGCGACCTCATGAAACTGCGTTCCTGCCGCAAGACAAGCCTCACTGGACCGGTTTCAACGATTTCAGAACGCTCGACGGGTGAAATCCCAAACTCGCGGTCTTTGTACATTGGCACAATATCCCACGCCGCATAACGTCCCGGTACATCTTCGAACAGCTGGAACCTGTTGCCTCGCTTGCCTGCCTCCAGGACTTGGCGGTTGTTCTTCTTGTCGTAGATTCCCGAAATCGTTCCATCTTCACCAATACGCAGTTGGAAGAAGTCGTTTTCAATGGAGTCGTCACGCACCGTGAACGGCGTGCTCACATCGGGCTCACCTGCAGCGATTCTGTAGACCGTGTATCCCATCGGTGGGACATCTCGTGCTTCGATAAGCATTCTCACCTGTCTGTCGTCTTGACTGAGAACCTGGAACGTAACGTTCTTCCCGCGAGCATCCAAGACCTTGAAGGGAATACCGGGCGGTGTCTTGAACTCCGCTTCAACTACATCTGTCCTTGCCCAAGGCTGCATATTGAAGACAACCACAGCAGCGGACTCTGAAGAATCATCACTGATCTGATTGCCTATGTAGTTCAACGCGGATGTCAGGGCCTTCTCGCCCTTTTCAAAGACAGTTTCATAGTCCGCAAGAGCGTCGCGAAAAGCCTGAGTGACGTGTGAGCCAGGCAGAATATCGTGGAACTGGTTCTTGAGTATCAGCTTCCAGCCTTCGTGCAGATCTTCCCCTGGATAACTGCCGCCCAGTAGACTCGCCAACGCCGACATCGCCTCCGCGTTTCTGTACAGGATTTCCGCTTTCCGATTGTTCTTCTTCAGACGTGCCTGGGTGGTGTATGTTCCGCGGTGTGTTTCTAGATAGAGCTCATCTTTCCAAACGGGCAGACTTTCTACTTTCGCTTCTATCCGTTCGAAAGCCTCTTCGCCATGAGTAAATAACGATTGGGGTATGCCAGGAGTACTTGTATATCGCCGACCGATGAGAACATCCTCGCGGTTTGGGCCGCCCCGGCCGTCGGCGTAACCATAGTTGTAGATTACCTCATTGCACTCTACTTTCTGCTTGTACTCGTTCCAATTTGTCAGCATCACGTCCGCGTCTATACTCGCCCCAAAGTGTGTGGCTGGTAGATGGGCCAGGATACGTGAACCGTCCGGTCCTTCCCACCAGAAGGTGTTGTGAGGAAACTCGTTGGTATCGTTCCAGATCACCGGTTTGTTCGTGATTAGGAACCGAAACCCTGCCCGTTTGAGAATCTGAGGGATAAACCAGGCGATGCCGAATACATCCGGAAGCCAGCAAACAGACGATGTTGTTTCAAACTCTCGCCGCGCGAACTCCCGTCCAAATTGGAGTTGGCGCAGAAACGATTCACCTGAAATCAGATTACAGTCTGGCTCAACGTACATCCCGCCTATGACTTCCCAGCGACCATCTTTTACGCGCTCTTTGATCCTATCATAGATTTCCGGATATAGACTTTGCAGATCTTCATAAAGCTTCATCTGGCTCTGACAGAAAAGATAATCCGGGAATTCACGCATCATGTTCAGCGTCGTGGCGTGCGTACGACCGATTTTTCTCAAAAACTCACTATAATCCCACTGGTACACAAAATCAAGGTGGCTGTGACCGACCATGTTCAAACGGCCATGGTGTTTGAATCGCTCAGAGTTGTAAATATGGTCACGTACATAGGCCCGCGCCTTCATCAAACTCGCCCTGAGCTTCTCGCCATCCCCCTCGAAGTCAATCAAAGAAATGGCTTTTTTGAGCTCGTCGAAGAGAAATGCGCGGACCTCGTTCCCTGCCTGGGGGGTCATCACGATGTCATAAGCGCACTTGAGATCGAAATATGCGTCCTCGATGTCGCGGTCAAGCACCGCCAACTCTGCCACGCCGAACCGATGCACTGTCAGGGGGATCTCCATCTCGTTGACGTACTGCTCGATCTCTATCTGCAGCGTTTCACCGCCCCTCGCGTGTTCAGACAGAAACACAATCTCGTGTCTTGAGTCCAACCCGGCCAGTTGCTTTCCGTCAAGAGTCAGCAATCCCTCGCCACCGGGTTTGAGATGCAGCACACAGTATTTCCCGTCAAAGCTCTTTGGCACCTGCACTTCACACCGGAAAAACGCGGTGCGGTTCTCGCCTCCCCACTCATCGCCAATCCGGTATGGTCTCCATTGCTGGTCGAGCCATTCGTAATGTCCCGGTCCGTGATATATGGCCTCTCGTATTCTCCAGTCTTCAAGTCTAGCTGTCTCTGGAAACCGTGCTGTCCTTATCTTCTCAATCTGTACGCCCATCCACTGTTGTGGTGTATAAGCACTCCGCATCTTATCTTTGATTCTGACTTGGTCCATGTTGATTCTATCTCCTGAGTTGAAAGTGTACCAACGCTCGGCAGGGGGACAGAGGGCCTTCAATGCATAATAGGGGGGCTTTCCGAAATCCCAACTTTATTGGGGGACAGCGCACCATCACACCTGGGAGTGAAGCCGGGGATTGCTCACTTCATCGAAGCCCAGATGGATCAGGTACAGGGAGAGAAAGAGACCCATGAGGGTAAGGATCGGGGTTATCCACCACCACCAGAGGTTCTGCAAGATAGCCGAATAGTTGAGGGCCCAGTAGATCATCATGCCAAGCGTCATCTCTCGCTGGGGACCCAACCCCAAGAGGGACAGCCCCGACTCGGCCAGGATGGCCGCGATGAAGGCGTTGACGAAGTTAGCCCCCAGCCATTGTAACATGTGGGGCATCAACTCGCGGAAGATGATTTCCAGGCCAGACATTCCTGAGAGGCGAGCGATCTGGACGAAGGCCCGCTCCTTTAGACTCAGCACCTGGGCCCGGACCTGGCGGGCGGGCGAGGGCCAGGCAAAGGCCCCGATGATCAGAGCCATGGTCTGCACCCCCAACCCCCTCACCAGGGAGGCGATCAAAATCAAGAATACGAGGGAGGGTACCGAGAGGAAGACGTCAATCAAGATCCTCAACACGGCGTCAACCGCCCCCCCGAAGTAACCGCTGACAAAACCGATGAGGGCCCCTAGCAGGGTACCAATGAAGGCCGCAATCAGGCCGACTTGCAGGGAGTTGGGCACGGCTTCGCTCATCTGGATGGCGACGCTTCGCCCTAGAGAGTCGGTGCCCAGCAGGCCTCCCGGTCCCGGGGGAAGTCGGGCGGGGAAGCTACCGGTACGACGTTGCACGGGGTCCACAAAGAAGTTCCCCACCACAGCCGCTGCCAACAACGCCAAAAAGATGATCGTTCCAATGAACAACTTCCTGTTGTGCAGGAGCTCCCCTGCATATCCCCGCTGTGCTTCAACTTGAACCTCTGCCATGGTCTATCCCCTCCCTGCCCGCTCGTAGCGTATCCTGGGGTCAATCAGGGGGTAGGCCATGTCAATGACGAAATTGGCCAATGCTACCGCGAAGACGATGAGGAGGACACCGCCCTGGATCACCGGGAAGTCGATACTCGTAATGGAGTTGTAGATTAACCAACCAAGGCCGGGGTAGGCAAAGATCACCTCGGTGATGAGCGCCCCCCCGACGATGCGGCCCAGAGAGATGGCCAGGCCGGTCGCCTGGGGCAGCAGGGCATTTCGGAAGGCGTAACCCCAGAGGATCCGCCGGTCGGAGAGCCCCTTAGCCTCAGCCTGTAGGATATAGTCCTCGCCCTTCAAGGAAGTGATCAGGCTCCGCATACTTAGGAACCACCAGCCCAGGGAAACAAGGATGATGCTCAAGGCCGGCAGCGTGGCATGGCGGAGCACATCCAGGGCAAAGTCGAGGGAGAGTTCCGGCCTAAGCCCTACTGAGTACGCTCCGGAGAGAGGGAAGATCCGCCATTGAAAGGCGAAGAGGAAGATGAGGATGATGGCCAGGATGTAATAGGGGATGGTGTACAACACCAGGGCCGCCGGAACGAGGGCCTGAATGAACCGTGATTTCCCACCCCTCCATCCCACCACGGCGCCGATCAGCGAACCCAGCACCCAACTGATCAGCGTCGTCAGCGTCAGGAGGCCGATGGTCCAGGGGACCGCGGACCTCAGCATGTCGGACACGTGGGCGGGGAAGTTACCGATGGAGTAGCCCAGATTCCCCCGGGCCAGCTCTCGCAGGAAGCGAACGTACTGTTCCCACAGACTCTTGTCCAGGCCGAAGAGGCGGTTGTACTCCTCAATGAGCTGCGGGGCATTCACTCTTCCCCCTGCGGCTGCCATTCTGCTGAAGACGGCGGTGAGGGGATGGCCAGGAACGAGGCGGGGCACGAAGAAGACGATGGTGATGGAAATGAAGATTGTCGCCACAAAGATAACGAACCGTTCCGAGAGATACCTCAAGTAGGCTACCATGATGGTCCCATTCCTTCGGCTTCCCCTTCGACTCCTTCGACTATGCCCCGCCCTGAGCGGGACGAAGGGCTCAGGACAGGTTCGCTGAGGGCAGGCTTGGCTCAGGACAGGCCCATGCGCCGCGCGCACTAGATTGATGCTTCGTTGTGAGCCTGTCCTGAGCTTGCCGATGGGCTCAGCCGAATGACTGGGGAGCGGCCCCAACAGGGACCACTCCCCAACTGCTAGTTAACCGCCCATCCGTTTACTGCGCAGGCCGGATTCCGCCGACCCACTCCCCCGTCTCGGGTGAGGGATACCCGTTGACCACCAGGTTCCAGCTCGCCCACCAACTGACCGGCATGTTCCACGGGTCGTCGGCCGAGGGCCACCCTTCCCAGTAGGTGGTGTTGAAGGGCACCAGGGCAGGCGCTTGCATGCCTGGGATGACGGGCAGTTCATCGAGCCAGATCTCCATGGCCCGCCGGAACTGATCCTTCACTTTCTCTACCTCATAAGGAGGCGTCGCCGCCATCTCGTCTACAATGGCGTCGAAGGCCTCGTTCTTGAAGCGGAAGGAGTTCCGCTCATACCAGGGCGCCATTTCCCCCAGGGGCACGTAGTACTTGCTGTGGAACAACTCCAGGTTGTCGAAGATGTACCCAGGACAGAAGGGCTGGTACGCGAGGTCGTACTCGCCCAGCAGGCGCGCGTTTTCTTGAACGGAACCGCTCAAGGGTTGAACCTCGACCTCAATCCCCCCGGCCTCGAGCTGATCGGCCACGATGGCCGTGACCTTCATGGCCTCGGGGTCGCCAGCGTTCACCAGGAAGTTAAGGTGCAACTTCTCCCCAGCAGTTGAAGCCCAGTAGCCGTCCGACCCTTTCTGGTAGCCAGCGGAGGTCAGGATCTCCTCCGCCTTGACTGAATCGTAGGTCGCCGTCGGATACTGCTCCCTCAGGTCCTGGATGGCGTCGAAGTAGGGCTGCAGGCCATCGTAGGCGGGCCAGATACCCCAAGCAGACACGGTCGACCCCTCGTAGGCCAGATCAACGACGGACTGCCAGTTGATCAAGTAGGAGAGGGCCCACCGCATCTCTTTCTGGTCCCATGGAGGATTGTCATTTTGAACCATTAGAGCCCTCGGGCACGGATCCAGCCAGGTGTAGGGAGCGTCCTTGTGCCAGGCGCTGATCTTGGGATTCCTATCGGCCACCGCCAGGAAGTCGCCCAGTGAGAGGATCCCAATCTGAGGGGTGTCAATCTCGTTGGCTGCCAGAGAGAGGGCGACGCTGGTTGGCGAACCGACGTACTGGAAGGTCATGATCTTCGGCGCTGGCTTCACCCCGAATACCTTCGTGCCCCACCAGTTGTCGTTGCGCTCCCAGGTGATGGCCGATCCCGAAGCACTGACCAGTGTGTAAGGCCCTGTCCCGATGGGGTCAGAGTTCTTGAAGGTCAGGGGGTCCAATTCCTCCCAGACGTGCTGAGGCAGGATCGTGATCCCTCCCCAGATGCCCACCGCGGGGAAGGCCTCCCGGTTCACATGGTAACGGGGATTGGCCGCTGTCAGATTAAACCGTACGGTGAGGTCGTCCAGTTTCTCCACCGACTCAGTCCACTTGCTCACCTCCGCGGCCCAGGTCATGGCCGGGTTGGCCAGGAGCGTGTCGTAGGTGAAGACGACATCGTCCGCGGTGAACGGCTCACCGTCGCTCCACTCAACCCCATCCCGCAGGTCGACGGTGATGGCGGTGAAGTCATCGTTGTACTCGTACCCCTCCGCCAGCCAGGGGATGTACTCCCCGGTCTGCAGGTTCTCGTAGAAAAAGTATTCGTAGACCAACTGGTGGATGCCCGACCTGGATCGGTCGGCCCCCGCGTAGACGTTCAGGTTGTCGGGAGCGGCGTACGGCTTGCTTACAGCAATGTTGAGGGTCTGCGCCCGGGCTAGCTCCTTAGCGCTCGGGGGGGCAGGGGTGGGGGCAACTACCTTCTCTACCTCGACCACCACCTCCTTCTCGACGATGACGGTCTGCACGACCGGCTTTTCGACCACCACCTCCTTCTCCACGATCACGGTCTGCACGACCGGCTTTTCGACCACCACCTCCTTCGGGACCTCGATGATCTGGGGCGTGGGAGCCGGGCATGCAGTCAGGAGAGTGGCCACCAACGTGAGCACCAATAGCGTAGTTAGCCTTTTCATTGTGTATTCTTCCTCCTTAAGGAATGAACGATATGGCTGTTCCGACATCCCGACGACATTCCTCTTTGAATGCCCTCGGCAGACGACAGATAGTACGAACGATCGCATCACCTCCTTTCAGGCGCAGGCCTCGGTATGCAAGACGTCACCCAGGATCTGCCAGGCTACTCCGAAGGCTACCCGGCCTGCATTTTCGATGGCGACGTCCTCTGGACAAACACCTTGTCCATCTCCTCATATGCAATCGAAGAGTGATCCTGATACAGGTAGCAGGCTGCTGCCCGATGTTGACTCGTCTGAAACAGGGGTGGCGCCATTTCCAAGCATAGCGAAAAAGCATGCGGGCAGCGGTCGGCAAACTTGCAGCCCATGCCATCGCTGGCCTGTCTTCCAAGAGCGGATGCTGGAGCTTCCTCACTCCAACTGCGGTTTGGGTCCGGCAGGGGAATGGAACCAATCAGCAACTGTGTATACGGGTGTTGGGGCTCTCCAACTACCAGCTCGACATCGCCCACCTCAGTGACGGAGCCGCTATAGAGCACGATGATGTTGTGACTGATCTGATAGGCCGTTGTCAGGTCGTGGGTGATGTAGACTAGGGAGATGCCGAACTCCTCGTTGAGTTGGCGCAGATTATCCAAGACCGTGGCCCGGAGGGAGGCATCGATCATTGAAACGGGTTCATCGGCGATGATCAACTTGGGCCTCAAGAGGAGCGCTCGTGCGACCATCACACGCTGGCGCTGCCCGCCACTCAATTGGTGCGGGTAGCGCCCCAAGGTTTCCTCAGGGCGCAGTCCCACGGCCCGCAGGACCTCCTCGATCAGCGCCCGGCTCTCGCTCTTCGAGTTCGCGAGGCGAAACTTGGCTATGGGGGTCGTCAGGACATGATCCACCTTGTAGAATGAGTTATACACTTCAAAGGGATCCTGGAAGATGATCTGCACATCTTGCAGGAACGAGCGCCTTTCCGCGCTGGATAGCTGGCGGAGGTCCTTCCCCTTGTAGAGTACCTCTCCACGAGTCGGTGACTCAAGACCCAGGAGGAGGCGAGCCATAGTGGTTTTGCCGCTCCCACTTTCCCCGACCACGCCGGTAATGGATGGCTGTCCGCTGCCGATGGACAGTGAGAAATCCTCCAGGGCAAGAGTGCCGTGCTTTCTGATCAGCCCACGGCCGAAGATTTTGGTGGCATGCCGAGCCTCAAGCAGTGCCGTCATGACGTCGCCCCTTGGCACTCCTCGAGCAAGTGACAGGCCGCCCGGTGGTTGAGCCCCACGGGCCTCAGCACTGGATCCTCCACTGCGCAGCGGTCCATGGCGTAAGGGCATCTAGGATGGAAGACGCATCCTGGCGGAAGATCGAGCAGCAAAGGCGGGAAGCCCGATATCCCCTGGAAAGCGCCCTTCTTCTCCAGCGACGGAAGGCTATCTATGAGCAACTGGCTGTAAGGGTGTTGGGGATTTGAGAAGAGGTCCCTCACAGGGCCTTCCTCCACCAGCCTTCCAGCGTACATGATCCCCACGCGATCGGCAAACTGGGCCATGAGCCCCATGTCGTGACCTATCAGGAGCACGGACGCCCCTATGTCCTCCTGCACCCTGCGAAGGGTCTCCATCACCTGGCGCTGCACCACGACGTCGAGGGCGCTGGTCGGCTCGTCGGCGATAATCACCCTCGGACGCAAGCTAATGGCGATGGCCATGCAGACCCGTTGTTTCATGCCACCGCTGAGCTCGTGGGGGAACATGTCAGCGACTTCTGGCTGGAGGCCGACCGATTCCAGAAGCTCACCGACGCGGTCACGTGACTCCTGCCTGGATATGCGCACGCCATGGCTCCGCAGGCCGTCAACGATCTGGTGCCTGATGCGCATCACCGGATTGAGAGAGTTCATTGCCCCCTGACTGATCAGCGCAATCCCTGCCAGGCGGATCTGGCGCATTTCCTCTTCAGAGAGGCTCATCACATCGACGCCGTCCAGCAAAACCTCTCCCGATTCGATACGGCCGGGCGGCTTGATGAGCCGCATCATCGAGAGAGCCATGGTCGACTTGCCTGACCCCGACTCCCCGATCAGACCGAATCTCTCCCCGGCGTTGAGGCCAAAGTCGACGCCTTCGACCGCCTTGACCGGGCCTCGCGGTGTGTGATAATATACGCGGAGATTACTGACTTCGAGAAGCGGTTTCACGGAGGCACCATCCATAGATCACAGCCAGACGTTTTGCCGCGGTCTGTGAGGAAACGTGTCGCTTCCAGGGCACGCGAAAGGCCAGGGAGCAAAAAGGCCAACGATGGGCATCATGGCACCCCAGCAGTGGCCTCGGCTAACAATGCCATCCCGTGGCTATGTGGTAGTGGGTCGACGGGAGGATGGAGGATTGCATTGTGGCCGGCGTCAGTGCAGGGACGATGCACGCGCAGAGAGCGCGTCATTGATGCTTTTGCTCTCTCGGCGATTATATTTTACAATGGGTTTGTGATTCTGTCAAATCACAACTGGGACAAACGCTCCCTTTTGGCGTGTGTCCCCAATCTTCCTTCAACCTTCACCAAATCTGGAACGGTCACCTGGAGAGAAATACATGAACTCGAGGGAGCGTGTTCTGACCGCGCTGCGACATCAGGAGCCCGACCGCGTGCCCATTGACCTGGACGGAATGGCCTCCACCGGCATCATGGCCGTGGCCTATAACCGTTTGAAGGCTCATCTGGGCATGACAGGTGGCGAGACAAAGGTATACGACATCGGCCAGCAGTTGGCTCACCCAGGGCCGCCTGTTCTGGAGCGATTCAGGGTAGACGTGCTCCCTCTGCCCCGCGCGCCGATGGGCCTGGATCCTACTCATCCGGCGTGGAAACCCTGGACCCTACCCGACGGCTCGCCATCTCTGGTCCCCGCAGGCTTCAATCCGACGCAGAACGATGGCGGCGACTGGCTCATCCTGGATGACGAGGGCCGCATCACTCACCGCATGCCACGTGGTGGTCTCTACTTCGACCAGGTGTATCATCGGCTGGGGGAAGCGACGACCGTGGCCGAGATCGAAGCCTTTGACTTGCCAAGGATCTCCGAGGAGGAGCTCGCCTGGCTGCGTCGCGAGGCCCGTCGCCTCTACGAGACCACCGACAAGGCAATCATCGGCCATTTTGGTGGCAACATCCTGGAGGCTGCCCAAGGTCTGCGGGGGTGGGAGCGCTTCATGATGGACATGGCCCTGGAGCCCCGATTGGCCCAGGCGCTGACACAGAAGCTGGCTGATCACCACGTCGCCAACCTGCCGCCTTACCTCGACGCTGTGGGCGACTACGTCCAAGTCATCCAGATGGGCGATGACCTGGGCACCCAGGGCGGGCTGCAGATGTCACCCGACATGTACCGCAGGATCATCAAACCGTGTCACCGGCAGGTGTATGGATACGTCAAGAGCCACTGCGATCTGTACCTCTTCTTGCATAGCTGCGGTAGCATCTACGATTTGGTCCCCGACCTCATTGAGATCGGCGTGGACATTCTGAATCCGGTGCAGATTTCGGCGGCGCAGATGGACGCAGCGCGGCTGAAACGAGAGTTCGGCCAAGACATCGCCTTCTGGGGTGGTGGGGCCGACACACAGCACGTGTTGCCCAACGCCACGCCAGAGGAAGTTCGACAGCACGTGCGCGAATTGTTGGAGATCTTTGCCCCCGGCGGCGGCTACGTCTTCTGTCAGGTGCACAATATCCAGGCCAACGTGCCGCCGGAGAACGTGGTGGCTATGCTCGAGGCGGCGCTAGAGTTCGGTTGCTATTCATGACTCTCCTGAAAAAGGTCATTCAGCCACGGAGACACGGAGTACACAGAGGAAAAACCAAGGTGCGACTCAAAGTTGTTCAGCAGCAAACGCAAGAAAACACTGACTTCTTGAGAGACACCATAAGAATCCCCGTGCCCTCTGTGCCTCAGTGGCGAGTCTGGCAGTTCTTTCAGTGGAGTCATTCATACTCGACTTTGGCCAATTTGAGCCAAGAGTGTAGTCACTTGTCTCACGCGACAGGT